>JBASBO010000001.1:0-1747 GCA_049651165.1 Xanthobacteraceae bacterium
GACATAGGGACCGCCGACGCCGCCGCGCGGCAGGTCGGCCTCAAGACGTGCGGCGTTGAGGCCGAGATCGGCGACCAGCCCCTTCATCCGCCGCACCCGCGCGCTGGCGGTGGTTTCGGCCCGGCTCAGCGCCGCCATCTGGCCCTGCTCGGTGCGGTCCAGCGCGGTTTGCAGATTGGCGATGGTGGCGTTGACGTTGATGTCCCTGGCGAGCTTGCGGCCGGCGCGGGGCGTCAGGCTGGATTGCCGTCCCGGCTTTGCTTCGCCGTCCAGCGGGGCTGGTTTCGAGGAGCCGAACAGCCGTTCGGTGAGGCTGCGGGAGGTGGGCTTGACCGATCCGGTCACCGTCGCGTCCGGCAGGCCCGCCAGCGCGGCAGTGCGCGAATCCAGCGCCGCCTGACGTTGCAGGAGCTGGTCCAGTTTCTGCTCGAACTGCTCCTGATCGAGCAACTGCCGGCTGGTGGTGCGGTCGATGCGAGCCCGCAGTTCGGCGATGCGATCCTCGTAGGCGTATTGCATCTCGGCCTGACGGGCGAGCAGGCGGGTCAGCACGTCGTCGCGGAAGGTGAAATAAGTGGCGGTGGCCGCCGACCATGCGCCGAGCAGGGTCACGGTGCCGATCGCGATCCAGAAGATCACCGGCCCGACGCGGACCTGTTTGCCGGCGTGGGCGAGCACGTAGCCGTCCGCCGCGGCGGGACGGCGGACCGCTGCGGAGGCGGCGGCAGGGCGGCGGGGCTGATTATACCCGGACTGGCCATGTCCATGGCGGTGCGGCTGGAGATGCGAGGACTCAGGATTTCGGTTCGGCAACTTGGACATCGGCACTCCCGCGCCGCCGGGAACAACTGCCCGGCCGGACTTGACGCTGGTGCCGATTTGACCCGCTCATGGTTAATTTTGAGAAAATGGCATCTCCAGATTTTTCACATAGTCCAGCACCGCCTCGGCATGGCCGTCGACCCTGACGTTGCGCCAGACGTGAAGCACGCGACGGTCCGGACCGATCGCAACCGTTGTCCGAACTATTCCCATGAACGTTTTGCCATACAACAACTTCTCGCTCCACACGCCGTAGACTTCCAGCATCGCGTGGGTGGCGTCGGAGAGCAGCGGAACGGTGAGGCCGTGCTTGTCGCGAAACCGCTCCTGCGCCGGCAACGGGTCGGCCGACACGCCGAGGACGCTGGTCCCGAGCGCGGCAAACTCCGCCGCGAGGCGTGAGAAGTCCGTCGCCTCGCGAGTGCAGCCGGGGGTGCCGGCGCGGGGATAGAAGAAGATCACCAGCCGGCGGCCTTTGAGGTCGTCCAGCGACACCGTGCCGCCGCCGTCGCGGGGTAACCGGAACGCCGGCGCCTTGCGCCCGATCGCGAGCGGGCTGCGGTCGGCCGCGCCGGGCTCGGCAGCGGTCGCGTTGGCGGTCTTTCGCGCGGGCGCGGATTTGGAAGCTTTCTTACGCGTTCTCTGGGACATACGCCTTCCTTTCGTCGCTTTCGGCAGGTCCTTATCGGGTTCAGGCAGGGTGGCGAAATCGCCTGTCCCGACGCTTGTTGCTGGGCAAACCGGTCCGCTCCGCGATATGGTTACCGGGATTCGGCGACCCCGTCCGGTGCGTCGTGCCCGCATGACGCGCTCGAATGCTAACGAGTTAAACCGAGGATTGGCATTGATGCCGCCGAACCAGCGTTCGTCACGCAACGCCGCGCGAACGCCCCTTGGCGAGCAAGCCCGTCGCCAACACCAGCAC
>JBASBO010000002.1:0-7030 GCA_049651165.1 Xanthobacteraceae bacterium
CCGCTGGCGGAGGCGATCCGGTATGCGGTGGAGCGGCGCGAGCAGGCGTTGTTGTTTCTCAACCGGCGCGGCTACGCGCCGCTGACGCTGTGCCGCGCCTGCGGCCATCGCTTCGACTGCAACATCTGCGATGCGTGGCTGGTCGATCATCGCTTCCGGCAGCGGCTGGTCTGCCATCATTGCGGCTTCTCGATTCCGCGCCCGCGTCAGTGCCCGCATTGCGGCGCCGAGGAATCGCTCGTCGCTATCGGCCCCGGCGTCGAGCGCTTGCAGGAGGAGGCGGCGGCGCTGTTTCCAGGCGCGCGCACCATGGTGCTATCGAGCGATCTCGTCACCTCGGTCGAGACCATGCGCGCGGAACTGAGCGAGATCGCGGAGGGCCGCGTCGATATCATCATCGGCACGCAGCTTGTGGCGAAGGGGCACAACTTCCCGCGGCTCAATCTGGTCGGCGTGGTCGATGCCGATCTCGGCTTGAGCAACGGCGATCCGCGCGCGGCGGAGCGTACCTTCCAGTTGCTCAATCAGGTGATCGGCCGCGCCGGCCGCGAGCAGGGACGCGGCGTCGGTTACTTGCAAACCTACCAGCCCGAGCATCCGGTGATGAAGGCGCTGGTCGCGAGCGACCGTCAGGCGTTTTACGACACCGAGATCGCCAGCCGCGAGCGCACGCTGTATCCGCCGTTCGGGCGGCTGGCGAGCCTGATCGTCTCGGCCGGCGACCGTCCGACGGCGGAAGGTTTTGCGCGAAAACTGGCGGCGGCCGCGCCGCGCGACGCGCGCGTGCAGGTGCTGGGACCGGCGGAAGCGCCGCTCGCCGTGGTCAAGGGCCGCTATCGCTTTCGCCTGCTGGTGAAGTCGCCGCGCGGCGTCGATCTGTCGGGTTATTTGCGCGACTGGCTCGCGGTGGCGCCCAAGACCAAGGGCAACCTCAAGCTGGAAGTCGATGTCGATCCGCAGAGCTTTCTGTAGCGCGGCCCGCGCAACGAAAAAGGCTGCCGTCATGCCCGACGGCAGCCTTCTTGAGTCACGCGGAACGCAACGCGAAACGATATCGACTTGAACGCAACGCAACTGAACGCACGTCAACGCAACGCTTACGCAAGCGAGGTGGGCGAGGGCCCTTACTGCACCTCGGCGACCACGCGGCCGACGCCGCGCCCGGTCAGGCCGATGGCATGAGCCGCGCCCTTGGACAGGTCGAGCACGCGCCCGCGAATGAACGGGCCGCGGTCGTTGATGGTGACGACGACGCTGCGGCTGCCGTGGGAGACCCTGAGTTTGGTGCCGAACGGCAGCGTCCGGTGCGCCGCGGTCATGGCGTTCTGGTTGAAGCGCTGGCCGGAGGCGGTCTTGTTCCCGGCCTCGTTGCCGTAATAGGAGGCGATGCCGGAGAAGCTGCGGCCACCGCTCTGGCCCATCGAAGCGTTGGCATTCAGCCACGAGCTTTGGGTCGGATGCTTGTGATGGCGATGCTGCCGGGATTTCGCCGAGGCTTCGGTGATGCCTCCCCCAAGCAAGAGAGTTGCGGCAACCAGGGCGACCGTCGTGCGCGAGCGGTCGAGACGCCGCAATGCAGATGATTTGGATTGAAGCATTATGAGTATCCCCAAGAAGGAAGTATTGTCGCGACCAGCGACAAATGAAGCCCCCGTAGCTGTTGGCGGCGGCACCGTTGACTGCTTAATAAGGCGTAAAATGGGCAGGGTATTAAGCAATGCAGGTTTGAAATATCTTGTGATGCCATCAATGATGCCTGCAAGATTTTTTAATTTCTATGGTTAACTGATTATCAACCAATCTATACTTGATTTTATAATAAATATTCATTCGAATACTGTAGTTTAAGAAACTGCTAAGTATTCGCCGCATGTAATTGTGCGTCGCATCAACTCGGCCGCGCTGGTAATGCGGCGACGTGATTTGCAGGCGGCGGATCCGGCGGCGGATCCGGCGGCGGTCGGCGCGCCGTGCGATCGCCGTGGCGGGCCGGCGAACGGTCGGTTGGCCGCGTGCGACAAACCGCCCGAGCGATCGGTGGTGACATCGGGGCATCGGTCGCCGAGCGCTTGTTGCGCCTGCGCGCGGGCTATGTTAGCAAAGCCGCGTTTTTCGATGTCGCCGGGATGTTCCGTCCCGGTCAGAAATCAAAGTCCCGCTTGGATTCTCAAGGGTTTAGATCGGTTAACGCCGGATTTTCCGGCGGCGGTTTTCCCCTTGCGGATTTGACAGCTTAAAGAGCGTGCGAGTGGCAGCAGAAGATCAACCCGTTTCCGGCGTCGCCGGGCGCTATGCGATGGCCTTGTTTGAACTTGCGCGCGACGAGAAATCCGTTGACGCCGTCAAGGCCGACCTCGACAAGTTCGATGCGATGCTGGCCGACAGCCAGGATCTGTTGCGGCTGGTGCGCAGTCCGGTTTTCTCCTCCGACATGCAGGGCAAGGCGCTGGCCGCCGTGCTGGAGAAGGCCGGCATCCGCGGCATCGCCGCCAACTTCCTCAGGATTCTGGCGGCCAACCGCCGCCTGTTCCTGATCCGGGACGCCATCACCGCGTTCCGCGCCCTGGTCGCCAGGTACAAGGGCGAATCGGCCGCCGACGTAACCGTCGCGGAGCCGCTCAGCGACAAGAATCTCGACAGCCTCAAGGCCGCGCTCAAGGCGGTGACCGGCAAGGATGTCGTTCTCAACGTGAAGGTCGATCCGTCGATCATCGGTGGGCTTGTCGTCAAGCTCGGAAGCCGCATGGTGGACAGTTCGCTTCGCACCAAACTCAATTCGATCAAGCACGCGATGAAAGAGGCAGGCTGATGGACATCCGCGCCGCGGAAATTTCCGCGATCCTCAAGGACCAGATCAAAAACTTCGGCCAGGAGGCTGAGGTTTCGGAAGTCGGACAGGTGCTGTCCGTCGGCGACGGCATCGCCCGCGTCTACGGCCTCGACAACGTTCAGGCCGGCGAGATGGTCGAGTTCGAGAACGGCACGCGCGGTATGGCGCTGAACTTGGAAACCGACAACGTCGGCGTCGTGATCTTCGGCGCCGACCGCGAGATCAAGGAAGGTCAGACCGTCAAGCGCACCCGCGCCATCGTCGACACCCCGGTCGGCAAGGGATTGCTCGGCCGCGTCGTCGACGCGCTGGGCAACCCGATCGACGGCAAGGGGCCGATCCAGGCCACCGAGCGCAAGCGCGTCGACGTCAAGGCGCCGGGCATCATTCCGCGCAAGTCGGTGCATGAGCCGATGGCGACCGGCCTCAAGGCGGTGGACGCGCTAATCCCGATCGGCCGCGGCCAGCGCGAACTGATCATCGGCGACCGCCAGACCGGCAAGACCGCGATCGCCCTCGACACCATGCTCAACCAGAAGCCGCTCAACGCCACCGGCGACGAGAGCATCAAGCTGTACTGCGTCTACGTCGCGGTCGGCCAGAAGCGCTCCACCGTGGCGCAGTTCGTCAAGGTGCTGGAGGAGCAGGGCGCGCTCGAATACTCCATCGTCGTCGCCGCCACCGCCTCCGATCCGGCGCCGATGCAGTACATCGCGCCGTTCACCGGCTGCACCATGGGCGAATATTTCCGCGACAACGGAATGCACGCCGTGATCATCTACGACGACCTCTCCAAGCAGGCCGTCGCCTATCGTCAGATGTCGCTTTTGCTGCGCCGCCCGCCGGGCCGCGAAGCCTATCCGGGCGACGTGTTCTATCTGCACTCCCGTCTCCTGGAGCGCTCGGCCAAGCTCAACGACGAGCACGGCAACGGCTCGCTGACCGCGCTGCCGGTGATCGAGACGCAGGCCAACGACGTGTCGGCCTACATTCCGACCAACGTGATTTCGATCACCGACGGCCAGATCTTCCTCGAAACCGACCTCTTCTTCCAGGGCATCCGCCCCGCCGTGAACGTCGGTCTGTCGGTGTCGCGCGTCGGCTCCTCCGCTCAAACGAAGGCGATGAAGAAGGTCGCCGGCAAGATCAAGGGCGAACTGGCGCAGTACCGCGAAATGGCGGCGTTCGCGCAGTTCGGCTCCGACCTCGACGCCTCGACCCAGCGCCTGCTCAACCGCGGCTCGCGCCTCACCGAACTTCTGAAGCAGCCGCAGTTCTCGCCGCTGAAGATGGAGGAGCAGGTGGTGGTGATCTGGGCTGGCACCAACGGCTATCTCGATCCGCTGCCGCTCAACAAGGTGCGCGCCTTCGAGGACGGGTTGTTGTCGCTGATGCGCGGCAAGCACGCCGACGTGCTCAACACCATCCGCGACAGCCGCGATCTCAGCGACGAGACGGCGGCGAAGGTCAAGAGCATCGTTGAAGGCTACGCCAAGACGTTCGCTTAATCGCCGTCATGGCCGGACTTGTTCCGGCCATCCGCGTCTTGAGGCGTGGCGGAGAAGGACGACGTGGATGTCCGGCACCAAGCCGGGCATGACGAAATAGGGGTTCGCGACACGGTCGAGCCGGTCGCAAGGGTGAGCTGAGAATGGCTTCTCTAAAAGACATGCGTGTCCGCATCGCCTCGACCAAGGCGACGCAGAAGATCACCAAGGCCATGCAGATGGTCGCCGCCTCCAAGCTGCGCCGCGCGCAGGGCGCCGCCGAAGCGGCGCGGCCCTACGCCGAGAAGATGGACGCGGTGATCTCCAATATCGCCAGCGCCGCGGCGGGAGCGTCCGGCGCGCCGGCGCTACTCGCCGGCACCGGCCGGGATCAGGTCCATCTGTTGCTGGTCTGCACCGGCGAGCGCGGCTTGTCCGGCGCGTTCAACTCGGCGATCGTGCGGCTCGCGCGCGAGCGCGCCTACGCCCTGATGAATCAGGGCAAGGAGGTCAAGTTCTTCTGCGTCGGCCGCAAGGGCTACGAGCAGCTTCGCCGCAACTTCGACAAACAGATCATCGGCAACGTCGAGCTGCGCTCGGTGCGCCAGCTCGGCTTCGTCAACGCCGAAGACATCGCCAAGAAGGTGCTGGCGCTGTTCGCCGCCGGCGAATTCGACGTCGGCACCCTGTTCTACTCGCGCTTCCAGTCGGTGATCTCGCAGGTGCCGACCGCGCAGCAGGTGATTCCCCTGGAGGTTGCTCCGGCCGCGAACGCCACCGCCGCCAAGACCTCCTACGAATACGAGCCGGAGGAAGACGAGATTCTTTCGGGCCTGTTGCCGCGCAATCTCGCGGTGCAGATTTTCCGCGCGCTGCTGGAGAACAACGCCTCGTTCTACGGCGCGCAGATGACCGCGATGGACAACGCCACCCGCAACGCCGGCGAGATGATCCGCAAGCAGACCCTGATCTACAACCGCACCCGACAGGCGATGATTACCAAGGAACTGATCGAAATCATCTCCGGCGCCGAGGCGGTGTAAAGGAGGCGCAGCATGGCTTATGTCACCAAGGCGACGACCAAGGGCGGCCGCAACGGCCGCGCGATGCTCGAAGGCGGCGGCCTCGCGCTCGCAATGGGCTTGCCGAAGGAAATGGGCGGCGCGGGCGACGGACACAATCCCGAGCAGTTGTTCGCGCTCGGCTGGTCGGCCTGCTTCGGTCAGGCGGTGCTCGCGCTCGCCAAGAAGCACGGGCTCGACGGTCAGGCGGCCGAGGTCGGCTGCAACGTCACCATCGACAAGGACGAGGTGAGTTTCGCGCTGAAGGCTGAACTCACGCTGCGCATTCCCGGCGCCGACAAGGACAAGGTCAAGGCGCTGCTCGAAGACGCTCACAAGATTTGCCCGTATTCGCGGGCCACGCGCAACAACGTGCCGGTGACGCTCAGCGTCCTCTGACACGCATTCGTTATAAGGAGACTCTCCATGGCTACCCCCGCCAATCAGACCGGACGCATCACGCAGGTTATCGGCGCCGTCGTCGACGTGCAGTTCGAAGGTCATCTACCGGCGATTCTGAACGCGCTTGAGACCAAGAACGGCGACAACCGTCTGGTTCTCGAAGTCGCGCAGCATCTCGGCGAGTCCACCGTCCGCACCATCGCCATGGACACCACCGAGGGTCTGGTGCGTGGCCAGAACGTTGCCGACACCGGCGCGCCGATCCGCGTGCCGGTCGGCCCCGGTACGCTCGGCCGCATCATGAACGTGATCGGCGAGCCGGTGGACGAGCAGGGGCCGATCAAGGCCGACGACCTGCGCCCGATCCACGCGGAAGCGCCGTCCTACACCGACCAGTCGACGGAAGCGGAAATCCTCGTCACCGGCATCAAGGTCGTCGACCTGCTCGCGCCTTACGCCAAGGGCGGCAAGATCGGTCTGTTCGGCGGCGCCGGCGTCGGCAAGACCGTGCTGATTCAGGAACTCATCAATAACGTCGCCAAGGCGCACGGCGGTTACTCCGTGTTCGCCGGCGTCGGCGAGCGCACCCGTGAAGGCAACGACCTCTATCACGAGTTCATCGAGTCCGGCGTCAACAAGAAGGGCGGCGGCGAAGGCTCCAAGTGCGCGCTGGTCTACGGCCAGATGAACGAGCCGCCGGGCGCGCGCGCCCGCGTCGCGCTGTCGGGCCTGACCGTCGCTGAACAATTCCGCGACCAGGGCCAGGACGTGCTGTTCTTCGTCGACAACATCTTCCGCTTCACGCAGGCCGGCTCGGAAGTGTCGGCGCTGCTTGGCCGCATCCCGTCGGCGGTGGGTTATCAGCCGACGCTGGCCACCGACATGGGCGCGTTGCAGGAGCGCATCACCACCACGCAGAAGGGCTCGATCACCTCGGTGCAGGCGATTTACGTGCCGGCCGACGACTTGACCGACCCGGCGCCGGCGACCTCGTTCGCCCACTTGGACGCGACCACGGTGCTGAACCGCGCGATCTCGGAAAAGGGCATCTACCCGGCGGTGGACCCGCTCGACTCCACCTCGCGCATGCTGTCGCCGCTGATCGTCGGCGAGGAGCACTACCAGACCGCGCGCATGGTGCAGCAGGTGCTGCAGCGCTACAAGTCGCTTCAGGACATCATCGCCATTCTCGGCATGGACGAACTGTCGGAAGAGGACAAGCTCACCGTCGCCCGTGCGCGCAAGGTGGA
>JBASBO010000003.1:0-4275 GCA_049651165.1 Xanthobacteraceae bacterium
CGATTCCAGAGCGCGAGCGTGAAGCCGGCGTCGAGATAGCGTCCCGCCATGCCGTGCCCCATCCGTCCCAGACCGATGAAAGCGACATGGGGCATGACGATCTCCTTAGCGTTAGTCGACGTCCTCGATCGCGCCGGGCGTGGTGCCGAAGGCGCGCTGCGCCAGCGTCGCGGCCATGAACTCGTCGAGGTCGCCGTCGAGCACGCCGGAGGTATCGGAGGTCTGCACGCCGGTGCGCAAATCCTTGACCATCTGATAGGGCTGCAACACGTAGGAGCGGATCTGGTGACCCCAGCCGATGTCGGTCTTGGCGGCCTGATCGGCGGCGGCCTGCTCCTCGCGCTTCTTCAATTCGATTTCATAAAGTCGCGCGCGCAACATGTCCCACGCCTGCGCGCGGTTCTTGTGCTGCGAGCGCCCGGCCTGACACACCACCGCGACGCCGGTCGGGATGTGCGTCAGCCGCACCGCGGATTCGGTCTTGTTGACGTGCTGGCCGCCGGCGCCGCCGGAGCGCATGGTGTCGGTGCGCACGTCGGATTCCTTGATGTCGATCTTGATCGAGTCATCGACCACCGGGAAGATCGTCACGCTTGAGAACGAGGTGTGGCGGCGCGCATTGGAATCGAACGGCGAGATACGCACCAGCCGGTGCACGCCGGCTTCGGTCTTCAGCCAGCCATAGGCGTTGTGGCCGCTGATCTGGATCGTCGCCGACTTGATGCCGGCTTCCTCGCCCGGCGTTTCTTCGAGGTATTCGATCTTGAAGCCGTGCTTCTCGGCCCAGCGCGCGTACATGCGCAGCAGCATCGAGGCCCAGTCCTGGCTCTCGGTGCCGCCGGCCCCGGCATGGACTTCGAGATAGGTGTCGAAGCGGTCCGCTTCGCCCGACAGCAGCGCTTCGAGTTCGCGTCGCGCCACTTCCTTCTTCAATTGCCGCAGCGCCGCTTCCGCCTCGGCGACCACGCCGTCGTCGCCCTCGGCTTCGCCCAGCGCGATCATCTCGACGTTGTCGTCGAGGTCGCGCTGGACCTTGCCGATGCCGGTCAGCGCATCCTCAAGCGAGGTGCGCTCCTGCATCAGCTTCTGCGCCTTCTGCGGATCGTCCCAGAGTCTTGGGTCCTCGGCGAGCTGGTTCAGCTCCGCCAGTCGCGCCGTCGAAGCATCGACGTCAAAGATGCCTCCTCAGCAGCCCGACCGACTGCTTGATCTCGTCAACGAGTCTCTCGATTTCCGCGCGCATGACCTTGTCCGTGAACGATATCGTCCGCGCACGGGCGCGGACGGGGTATGTTGTGCGGGGATGTAGCGGCGAACGCCGCCAGGCGCAATCAGTAAAGCCCGCCGGTGCCGGGCCGGATGATGGCGCGGTCGGCGTCGGGCGAGACGCCCACCGCGTGCCCGTCGGCGTCGGCGACGCCGATCACCGAATAATTGTCGGGCGGCGCGGTGCCGGGCTTGAAGGCTTCGAGGATGGTGCGGCCGCCGTCGCCGGGTCCTGCGCGCATTCCGCTCTTGGCGTCGACGCGGATCAGCTTGATGCCGGCCGGCACCTTGAAGGGAATCGCCGGCTTGTCGGCGAGCGCCAGCTTGAGGAAGTCCTTGGCGATCGGCGCGGCGAGATGGCCGCCGGTGGCCCCGCGCCCGAGATTGCGCGGCTTGTCGTAGCCGACATAGATGCCGACCACGAGATCCGGCGAGAAGCCGACGAACCAGGCATCCTTCTCGTCGTTGGTGGTGCCGGTCTTGCCGGCGATCGGCTTGCCGACCTCGCGCACCACGGTGGCGGTGCCGTGCTGGACCACGCCCTCCATCATCGAGGTGATCTGATAGGCGGTCATCGGGTCGAGCACCTGTTCGCGGCGGTCCACCAGTTGCGGCTCGGACTGGTTCTTCCAGCCGCCCGGCGCGTCACAGCCGCGGCATTCGCGCTGGTCGTGCCTGAAGATGGTGTGGCCGTAGCGGTCCTGGATGCGGTCGATTAGCGTCGCCTTGATGCGCTTGCCGCCGTTGGCGAACATCGAATAGGCGGTGACCATGCGCATCACCGTGGTCTCGCCGGCGCCGAGCGCGTAGGACAGATAGTTCGGCAGTTCGTCATAGACCCCGAAGCGCTTGGCATATTCGCCGATCAGCGGCATCCCGATGTCCTGCGCCAGCCGCACCGTCACGGTGTTGAGCGAGCGCTGCAAGGCGTTGCGCAGCGTGGTCGGGCCGTAATACTTGCCGGTCGAGTAGTTTTCCGGCCGCCAGACGCCGGCCCCCTGCCCCTGATCGATCTCGATCGGCGCGTCGACCACAACGGTGGACGGCGTGTAGCCGTTGTCGAGCGCCGACGAATAGACCAGCGGCTTGAACGACGAGCCGGGCTGCCGGTAGGCTTGCGTGGCGCGGTTGAACTGGCTCTGGTCGAATGAGAAGCCGCCGACCATCGCCAGCACGCGCCCGGTCCACGGGTCCATCGCCACCATCGCGCCGGACACCTCGGGCAGTTGCCGCAGCCGGAACTGGCCCTCGACCGCAGCGCCGTCCTTGCCGATCATCGGATCGGCGTAGATCACGTCGCCCGGCGACAGCACCTGCGACACCTTGGTCGGCGTCTTGAAGCGCGTCGGTCCCGAGGCGGCCTTGGCCCACCTGACGCCGTCGAGCGTGATGAGGCCGGTCAGCCGGGCCTTGCTCACCGCGCCGCCGAGTTCGCGCCCCGGCTGGAAGCCGATCCGCGCCGACTGGTCGTTACTCTCCAGCACCACCGCCATCCGCCACGGCGAGATGTCCGACAGCGACTTCACGTCGGCGAGCTTGACGCCCCAGTCGCCGGAAATATCGAGCTTGCTCACCGGGCCGCGCCAGCCCTGCGCCTCGTCGAAGTTGACGAGGCCCTTGACCATGGTCTTGCGGGCCTCGACCTGCAACTTCGGATCGAGCGAGGTGCGCACCGACAGGCCGCCCTCATACAGCTTCTTCTCGCCGTAGCGCTCGAACAGGTCGCGCCGCACGTCCTCGGCGAAATACTCGCCGGCGAAGGTGTGCGCGCCGTTGGCGCGGCTGGTCACCGCCAGCGGGGCCTTGCGCGCGGCCTCGGCGTCGGTCTGATTGATCCAGCCGTTTTCCACCAGCCGGTCGATGACGTAGTTGCGGCGCTCGATGGCGCGGTCGCGGTTCTTGACCGGGTGCAGCGTCGACGGCGCTTTCGGCAGCGCCGCCAGATAGGCGGCTTCCGCCACGGTCAGTTCGTTCACCGACTTGTCGAAGTAGACCAGCGACGCGGCGGCGATGCCGTAGGCCCCGAGCCCGAGATAGATCTCGTTGAGATACAGTTCGAGGATCTTGTCCTTCGAGTAGGTGCGCTCGATGCGCATCGCCAGAAGCGCTTCCTTGATCTTGCGGGCGAACGACACCTCGTTGGTCAGAAGGAAGTTCTTGGCGACCTGCTGGGTGATGGTGGACGCGCCCTGCGGCCGGCGGTTCGAGCCGTAGTTCTGGACGTAGAGCAGCGCCGCGCGCGCCATGCCGGAATAGTCGATGCCGCCGTGCTCGTAGAAATTCTTGTCCTCGGCGGCAAGGAAGGCGTTGATGACCAGCTTGGGCACCGCCTGGATCGGCAGATAGAGCCGGCGCTCGCGGGAATATTCGGCGACCAGCGAGCCGTCCGAGGCATGGACCCGCGTCATCACCGGCGGCTCGTAGTTCTGGAGCTGCGAATAGTCCGGCAGGTCCTTCGAGAAATGCCAGATCAGGCCGGCCGCGGCCGCGACCCCGACCAGAAACACGATGGTGCCGGCCGCGAACAGGAACCCCATAAACCGGAACAGCAGACGCATTCTCGACGATCCGTTCTGACGACGCGACAACCGGCGCAAGATGTCCGGCGCAAGATGTCCGGTGTAAGGCCCTTGAAGGCTTTGCCGCCGCCTCGACCGGAGCCGTTCCGGCTGATTCTGTCGCACCTTTGCCGGCTTCTATAGAGCCGAGGCTGTGTCCAAACTAGGGCTCAGGGCGCACCGCGGCGCGGTTTTTTCCAACCGTGGCCGGATTTCCATCCGGCGCGCAGGTTCCTCGCCGGCGCGGGTACGCGCTTCAGTTCTTGCTGCCGCCATCGCCGGCGGAAACCACCCGCCGCGCCAGAAAGGCGTCGATCGCGTCCGCCACCGCCGCGACCGAGCGCGACCGCCAGTTCTCCGAGATCAGATGCTTGAGGTCGTCCTTGTTGGAGACGTAGCCGAGTTCGATCAGCACCGAGGGCACGTCGGGGGCCTTCAGCACCTTGAAGCC
>JBASBO010000004.1:0-1988 GCA_049651165.1 Xanthobacteraceae bacterium
CAAGCGCTGCGGCGTATGGGTCCCCGCCTGCGCGGGGACGACGATTGTCGTACTGCAAATCCATGCGCCGGCAAATTTTCGGTCAAGCTCTCAGGGTGACGGCATTCGACGATCAGATCAGCGCCACGCGGCGGATGTCGCGAACGCCCTTGCTCTCGATCCAGCCGCGCACGCGCTGTTCGCAGCGCCAGTGCGCGCCGTCCTGCAAGATGCTGAACAGGTTGTAGGCGGCGGGCGGATGGTGGCCGTGCGCCACCGCCGACGCCGATGGCACGCCGATCGCCGGAATGCGGCCGCGCGGCCCGTTGAACCACATCGTCGAATGGACGTGATCGTGGCCGTGCAGGATGAGGTCGACGCCGTGGCGTTCGATCAGCGCCAGCAGCGCGCCGGCGTCGGTGAGGCGCTTGAAGCGGCCGTGATGCTCGGGGTGCAGCGGGTGATGGATCAGCAGCACGCGGAACGCCGGCTCTTGAATCGATTCTTGAATTGATTCTTGGGCGAGCTGCGCCAGCACGCGATCCAGCGCCGCGAGTTGCGCGCGGCCCAGTCGCCCGGTGGCCATGAACGGCGCGGTCGGAACCGCGGTCGAGGTGGCGATCAACGCCAGCGGCCCGCGCCGCTGCACGAACGGAAAGTCGATGTCCCCAGAGTCTGACGCGTTTTCTTCACGCGAACCGGATCCCACTTCGCTTGAAAACGCTCTGGCAGGGCCGGCGTCGTCACCGCGCAAATAGTCCCCGAACGTCTCGGCGAAGCGGTGCCGGGTCCCGCGCACATAGGCGTCGTGATTGCCGGGGATGACGGTGACATGCTCGGGCGGCCCGACGCTTTCGAGCCATCGGCGCGCCGGCGCGAACTCGGACGGCAGCGCCAGATTCACCAGGTCGCCGGTGATGGCGATGTGATCGGGCTGCTGCGCCTGCATGTCGGCGACGAGGAGGTCGAGCAGTTCGCGGCGATGGATGGTATGGCGGTTGCGCCGCCAGTTGACATAGCCCAGCGCGCGCTTGCCGATCAGTTCATGCACCCGCGCCACCGGCAGCGGCGGCAGATGCGGGTCGGAGAGATGCGCCAGCACGTAAGCGGTCATTGCGCGGCCTGCGAAATTCCTGTCGGAGCGCCGGTGTCGCAACCGGAGCGGATCAGGCAAGATGACCGGAGATCGGGAAGAATCAAGAGGGCGCGGCGTGGCGCGGGCTGACGGAGACAAAACGCTGCGGCGGCGGCTGGAGCCGGCGCTGCGCCGCGTCTTTCATTTCTACTGGCGGTTCGCGCGCGGCATGACCATGGGGGTGCGCGGCATCGTGCTGGACGACACGGGCCGGGTGTTCCTGGTCAAGCACAGTTACGTGGCGGGCTGGCACCTGCCGGGCGGCGGGGTCGAGGTCGGCGAAACCGTCGCGGACGCCTTGCGGCGCGAACTGATGGAGGAGGGACGGATCGCGTTCGAAGCGCCGGTGCTGCACGGGGTGTTCTTCAACGGCCACGTCTCGCGGCGCGACCACGTCGCGGTCTTTATCATCCGGCATTTCACGCAGGACCGGATGCCGGAGCCGAACCGCGAGATCACGGCGTGCGGCTTCTTCGCGCCCGATGCGCTGCCGCCCGACACCACGCGCGGCACCCGCCGGCGCATCGCCGAGGCGCTCGAAGGGCTGCCGCCGTCGCCGACTTGGGTTTGAGAGCGTGATCGTTCTGGATGCTTGCCGTCATCCTGAGGTGCGAGCGCTTTGGCCGCGAGCCTCGAAGGATGACCGTCACCCTTCGAGGCTCTGTGCTTCGCACGTCGTATCTCGGACCCTGACCGAAATTTGCTTTGTGCGCGAATGTGCAGCACGAAAACCGTCGTCCCCGCGCAGGCGGGGACCCATACGCCGTGTCGCTCGTGATGCAAGCGGTGCTTTTGATCCTTGGTGGACCGTCGCACAAATCGCAATCGCCAGGGGTTATGGGTCCCCGCCTGCGCGGGGACGACGCTGAGGTTG
>JBASBO010000005.1:0-2458 GCA_049651165.1 Xanthobacteraceae bacterium
GGGCTGGGAAGCGCCGCGGCCGCTGCACGACGAGGTCGCGCGCTGGGCGCATGTGCTGCGCCACGCGCAGGAGCCGGACTGGCTCTCGGCCGGAACGCGGCTCGGCGAACTGCTGACGGCGAACCTCCCGGACGAAAATCCGGTCGGACTGATCCACGGGGATTTTCAGCCCGGCAACATTCTGTACGAGAACGGCCGCGCCGGCGGCGTCATCGATTGGGAGCTGTCATCCATCGGCGCGCAGGGCCTCGACCTCGGCTGGATGCTGATGATGTCCGATCCGCAGGCGTGGCATTCGGACTGGCGACCGGTCGCGCCGGTCACGGCCGGCGATCTGGTGGCGTGCTATCGCGACGCCGGCGGCCCGGCGTTCTTGAACCTCGAATGGTATCAGGCGCTCGCCCATTACAGCCTCGGGTCGATCGCCTGTCTCAACGTGAAGCTGCATCGCACCGGCAAGCGCACCGACCCGCTGTGGGAGCGCTTCGCGCCGTCGATCGCATCGCTGCTCGCGCGCGGGATCGAGCTTGCGAGCCATGCCGCGAAAGCGCCGTCACAAGGAGTCCGGATATGATCGATTTCGCGCTGTCGCCTGAACTGACCGAACTTCGCGACCGTGTCACGCGCTTCATTCGTAACGAGGTCGTGCCTTACGAGAACGATCCGCGGCAGGACTCCCACGGTCCCTCGGAGGCGTTGCGGCGTGAACTGGTCGCGCTCGCGCGTGGGGCCGGGCTGTTGTCGCCGCACGGGCCGACCGAATATGGCGGCCTCGGACTGGACCATCGCGCGATGGCGGTGGTGTTCGAGGCGGCGGGGTGGTCGACGCTCGGGCCGCTGGCCCTGAACATCCAGGCGCCCGACGAGGGCAACGTCAACCTGCTCAACGTGGTCGCGACGCCGGAGCAAAAAGCGCGCTGGCTCGCCCCGCTGGTGCGCGGCGAGATCCGCACGGTCTTCACCATGACCGAAACCGTGACCGACGGCGCCGGATCGGATCCGTCGCTTCTGAAAACGGTCGCCCGGCGCGATGGCGACGACTTTGTGATCACCGGCCGGAAATACATGATAACCGGGGTACCGGACGCCGCGATCAACATCGTGATGGCGCGGACGCTGGATCGCGACGGCACCGATCTTGGCGCGACCATGTTTCTGGTCGATATGGATGCGCCGGGATTCGAACTGGTCCGTCTGCTCGACACCATCGATTCGAACTCCCCCGGCGGACACGCGGAAGTCTCGTTCGACGAGGTGCGCGTGACGCCGGACCGGGTGCTGGGCGAGGTCGGGCAGGGATTCCGCAATGCTCAGGTCCGGCTCGGTCCGGCGCGGCTGACGCATTGCATGCGCTGGCTCGGCGCCGCGCAGCGCTGCCATGCGATCGCCGTCGAACATGCCGGACGCCGCCGTTCGTTCGGACGCGCGATCGGCGAGCATCAGGGCGTCGGCTTCATGCTCGCGGACAACGAGATCGACCTCCATCTTTGCCGTCTGGCGATCTGGCACGCGGCCTGGCTGCTCGACCGGCACGATCGCGCCCGCAACGAAACCAGCATGGTGAAGGTGTTCTGCTCCGAGGCGCTCGGCCGCGTCGTCGATCGTTGCGTGCAGACCCTCGGATCGATCGGCATCACGCGCGACACCGTGGTGGAGCGGATCTACCGCGACATCCGCCCCTTCCGCATTTACGATGGCCCCTCGGAAGTGCATCGTCATGCGCTCGCCCGGCGCATCATGACGCACGGTCCTTTCGCGAGGTAAGCGGCCATGCCGGCCCGCCCCAGCTATGACGAGATCGTCGCGTCGTTCCGCTGGAACGTTCCGCCGCGCTACAACATCGCCGCCGACGTCTGCGACCGCCATGCGGCCGATCCCGACAGGATCGCGATGATCGGCGTCGGCGAGAGCGGCGAGGCGTGGCGCATGAGCTTTCGCGAGGTGCAGCGCCGGGCCAACCGGCTTGCCAATCTACTGGTCGCCCTCGGTCTGACCAAAGGCGAGCGGGTCATGCTGCTGCTTGGCCAGGATCCCTGGACGGCGATCGGCCATGTTGCCTGCTGGAAGGCCGGGCTGGTGTCGGTGCCGACCTCGACGCTGTTCGCGGCGGATGCCGTCGCCTACCGGCTGAACACCGCCGGCGTTCGCGTGGTTATCACCGACCTCGCCAATCTGCCCACCGTCGATCAGGCGCGCAAGGCCGCGCCGGTGCTGGAGCACGTCTTTCTGATCGACGGAGAAGGGCCCGGCGCGCGCTCGCTGAGCGCCGCGCTCGAAGCCGCGCGCGACAGTTTCGTCAATGTGGATACGGCGGCGGACGATCCCGCCTTTCTCAACTTCACCTCCGGCACCACCGGCAATCCGAAAGGCGCGTTGCAGGCGCACCGCTCGATGCTCGGCCACCTGCCGGGCATCGCGCTCGGCTTCGATTCGTTCCCGCAGCCGGGCGACCTGATGT
>JBASBO010000006.1:0-7898 GCA_049651165.1 Xanthobacteraceae bacterium
CCCGACCTCGCCTCGGTCCGCGCGCTCGACGCCACCGGCCCCGCCGGCGCGATCCCGCTGCGCGTCTATCGGCCGCTGACCTTGCGCGAGACTGATGGGCGCTCGCCGTGCGTGGTGTTCTTCCATGGCGGCGGCTGGGTGATCGGCGATCTCGACAGCCACGATGCGGCCTGCCGCACGCTGGCGCACGAAGCCGGGGCGCTGGTGATCGCAGTGGATTACCGGCTCAGCCCCGAGCACAAGTTTCCGGCCGCGGTCGAGGACGCGATCGCCGCGACCGACTGGATCGCGGACAACGCGACGAGCCTCGGGATCGATCCGGCTCGACTGATGGTCTGTGGCGACAGCGCCGGCGGCAACCTCGCGGCGGTGGTAGCGCTCAACGCACGTGAGCACGGACCAAAGATCGCGGGGCAGGTGCTGATCTATCCCGCCACCGACTTCCGCATGGCGCACCCCTCGCACAGCGAACCGGAAACCAGTTGCCTGCTCACGCACTCGGTAATCCGCTGGTTCCGCGACCAGTATCTACCGACGCCGGCCCATGGCGACGACTGGCGCGCCTCACCGGCGCGCGCTGGCGATCTCGCGGGCCTGCCGCCGGCCTATGTGCTGACCGCGGGCGCCGATCCGCTGCGCGACGAGGGTGATGAGTACGCTGCGCGGCTGCGCAACGCCGGTGTCGCGGTGAAACACATCACCCACCCCGGCCAGTTTCACGGCTTCATCACCATGGGCAAACTGTTGCCGAAAGCCGGCGTCGCGCTGGCCGATATCGGCGCGTGGCTCAAGGCGCTGGATTAAATCGTTCGAACCTGTCTCGGTGGCGCGCCGGCCTACTACTGGCCCGGCGTCCACGCCTGATAGTCACCGGTCGCCTTGGGGCGGCGGCCGCTCGCCAGCGTCGAGCCGGCGGGCCGATACGCGTACGGCGTACCGGTGAGGTTGGGCTGGTGCGGCTTCTGCCACTCGCGCGGCTGGTAGGATTCCTCGGTGGGCGGAACGTCGACGGTGTGATGCAGCCAGCCGTGCCACTCGGGCGGCACCCGCGAGGCTTCGGCGTAGCCGTTATAAATCACCCAGCGCCGCTCGAAGCCGAGCGTGGGGTCGATCTTGCCGCCGCGCGTGCGGTAATAGCGATTGCCCTCGGAATCCTCGCCGACCAGTTCCCCGAACCGCCAGGTCCAGAGCTGGGTCCCGAAGGTCTGGCTGTTCCACCAGGTAAAGAGCTTCAGCATAAACTGCTTCATGGCAGGCATCCGTTCCGCATGATCGCGCGTGCGCGCCACTGGATGCCACCGGAGCGCCGGAAAGTCCAGTTCGACGCCGGCTCCGCTGACATTTTCGGGAGCGGGCCACAATGTCGCACATTCAGCGCGGCTCGTTCATCATCGGTACATCCCGCGCGCCGCAGCCTCGGCCCCAAGGTCAATCAAGGCCAACCGGAACAAAACGGGACACCTCCGGTTGAATCAGCCAAGACAGATGGAGAGCGTAAATGAACCTGAAGATCATCGGCGCCGTAGCGGCGCTTTCGGTGGCGATGCCGCTTTCGATGGCTACGCCCAGCGCGGCGCAAGGTCACCGCGGCGCAGCCGGCTTTCACATGGGCGGCGGACACGCAGGCGGCGGTGCGCGCGGTTTCAGCGGCCCGAGGAATTTCGGCGGCGGCTTTCGGGCAGCCCCCGGCTTCCGGGCAGGCCCGGCCATGAGGACGGGTCCGTCCTTTTCGGGTTCGCGATTCGCCGGCACGCGGCCGGGCGGCATGCGTCCGATCGCCAGCGGCGGCTGGCGCGGTCACCACGGCCATCATGGCTGGCACGGCCGCTATCGCCGTGGCGGCTTCTACCCGGGCTTGGCCGCCGGCGCGCTGATCGGCGGCGCGTTCGCCGCGCCTTACGCTTATGGCTACGGCTATCCGTACTATTATGATGACGACTATTATTACGACGCGCCGACGGTGGCGGTGGCGGCTGATCCAGGCTCCGTCGCCTACTGTCAGCGGCGCTTCAAGTCGTATGACGTTCGCACCGGCACCTATCTCGGTTACGACGGTTTGCGGCACCCCTGCCCGTAACGGCGCGGGAGCGGAGTTCGTAACATGACGGGCGGCCCCTCGCGGGCCGCCTTTTCCGTGTCCAACCCCGGACGCGGATTCAGGATCTGAGCGCCATGGTAACGCCGGCGAGCGTGACGACGAGCGCGCCGATCTCACGCCAGCCGAGCGGTTCGTGCAGCATCAAAGCCGAGGCCAGCACGCCGATCACCGGCACCAGAAGCGTGCCGATCGAGGCGGTCGAGGCCGGCAGCCGTTCGAGCGCCGCGAACCAGCAGACATAACTGAGGCAGAACTGAATCAGCGTCATGTAGGCGAGTGACGCCCAGCCGACGCCGGACAACGCCGCGACGTCGGGCCGTTCGAGAACGAGGCCGGCCAGCACCACCGGGATGCAGCCGAGCCACAACTGCCAGGCCGCCAGCGACATCGGCGGCATCGCCAGCGGAAAATGCTTGGTCAGCACCGTGCCGAGCGCGACCGCCACCGCTCCCAGCAGCACGAAAGCGATGCCCGGCCAGCCGTCGAGACTGGCCCTGATGCCGTTGCCGCCGATCAGGATCGCGATGCCGCCCATCGCCACCGCCAGCCAGATCACGCGCGCCACCGAGAGCCGCTCGCCGAGGATCGGCCACGCCAATAGCGCCGCCCACACCGGCAGCGACATCGACAGGATCGCAGCCTCGCTCGCGCTCAGCCACAACAGCGCCAGCCCCATGCAGGCGACCCATGAGGTGATCGTCAGCACCGACACCAGCAACAGCCGCGACCACAGATGACGCGGCACCCGCAACGGCTGACCGCGCCACAGCGCGAACAGCGCCAGCGCCAGCGCGCCGGCCGCACCCGTCAGCCCGCGCGTGGACAACGGCGGCCACTCGGTGAGGATATGCTTCATGATCGGGAAATTGACGCCCCAGCCCACCGAGGTCGCAAGCAGCAGCGCAACGCCCGAAGGCGATAGTCCGGAGTTCGCGGGTGGCGGCCGGCGATCGGTCATAGGCGCAACGCTCCATGTCGGCGTCAGTTCGATGCCGGCCGGGCTGCCCGGCGGAAATCAGCGAACGAGGATCAGCAACCACGAATCACGAGCGCGTTGCCAGCGCCACTCCGGTCAGCGTCAGCACCAGCGCCGCGATCTGCACCGTGCCGAGCGGTTCGTGCAGCGCCAGCGCTGAGGCGACCACGCCGAACACCGGCACCGCCATGGTGCCGATCGCCGCCACCGACGCCGGCAGGCGTTCGAGCGCGGCGAACCATGTCACATACGCCACGCAGAACTGGATGATGGTGCTGTAGCCCAGCGCCCACCAGCCGACTTGCGTCACCGCGCCGAAGTCGGCCGTCTCGATCAACAGGCCGGCCAACCCGACCGGCAGGCAGCCGAGGCCGATCTGCCAGGCGGCGGAAGCCATCGGCGGCAGCGCCAGCGGCCACTTCTTCGACAGCACCGCGCCAAGCGCGAACGCGATCGATCCGCCCAGCACCATGGCGAAGCCGCCGAGCTTTTCCGGCGTCACATGCACACCATCGCCGCCGAGCAGGATGCTCACGCCGCCAAGCGCGAGAACGATGGCGAGGATGCGCAACAGCGTCGGCCGCTCGCCGAGAATCGGCCACGCCAGCAGCGAGGCCCACACCGGCATCATGTAGGCCACCATCGAGGCTTCGCCCGCCGGCAGCCACAACAGCGCGATCCCCATCAGCGCCATCCAGCAGGTGACGTTGAGGAAGGCGTAGAGGCATAGCCGCGGCCACATCGCCATCGGCACCCGCAGGCTCTGCCGCCACGCCAGCACCACCGGCACCAGAAACAGCGCGCCGGCGATGCCGGTGACACCGCGCAAGATCAGCGGCGGCAATTCGCTCAGGAGATATTTGGTGACCGGCCAGTTGAAGCCCCAGCCGATCGAGGTGACGGCGAGGAACATGAGTCCGGCCGGCGAGATTCGCGGCGCTGGCGGTCTGGCGGAAGGCGATGTCATGGTGGTCTGTCAGCCCGAGAATCGGTCTCAACCTTGCCCGCTCTTGCGGTCCCCGACCAGCGCCAACGGCGCATGCGAGCCAGATCGCGACGACGGACATCCGAGTCGACCGAAAGCAACCCCGCGGCGTGAAAAAATACCCGGCCTGTGAACAGCGGGCGAAGCGGGGCGCGCGCCTTCTCCGGCGACAATTTCGTCTTTCGAATCCGCGAGGACTCACCGATACTTGATCGCGATCGGCGGCCACACAGTCTGTTGGTTACCCTATTTTCCACCATATTTAGTGTTTCGTTGAGGAAGTCGTACTAATCCTTGACGAGCCGGAGGGAGTTGGCCTAGCTTTCAGGCCGTTCGGCGCGGATGTATTCGGGTCACGCCGGGCGCTCCCCAAGGGTTGTTACGAGGGTTGTTACGACAGACCTCCTCCGTCGCTTGCGATGCTGAGGCTGTGAGGGCGTTTGCCTTCGTGGCAGGAGGTTTCGGCGCGGCAAAAAAGCCGGCCGAAGCAGCGCCGACCGCGGGTTTGGGGCGTTAGAGGATGACCGGCGGCGGAGGCGTCTCTGCCCCTCATGCTCCAAGGGACGACAGGGCCGACACCATCGGCCAGGCAGCGGACCGGAAGGGTTCGTAAGGGTTTCATCGCCGGCGCCGCCTCGATGCGGTTCCGGCCGCAATACGGGGCACGGAAGCAACATGCAGATCGAACGGCGCTACACCAAGGATGGTCAGTCCCCCTACGCGGACATCGCGTTTCGATTGACCACCAGCGAGATCCGCAATCCCGACGGCTCCGTGGTGTTCCACCTCGACAATGTCGAGGTGCCCGCGCCGTGGTCGCAGGTCGCCTCCGACGTGCTGGCGCAGAAGTATTTCCGCAAGGCCGGTGTCGCCGCGCGCCTCAGGACGATCGAGGAGGAAACCGTCCCCTCATGGCTGTGGCGCTCGGTGCCCGACACCGAGGCGCTCAGCGCCCTGCCCGAGGCTGAGCGCTTCATCGGCGAGACGTCGTCGAAGCAGGTGTTCGACCGCCTCGCGGGCTGCTGGACCTATTGGGGCTGGAAGGGCGGCTACTTCACCTCGGAAGACGACGCCCGCGCCTTCCACGACGAACTGCGCTACATGCTGGCGAGCCAGATGGTCGCGCCTAACTCGCCGCAGTGGTTCAACACCGGCCTGCACTGGGCCTATGGCATCGACGGCCCCGGCCAGGGCCACTACTACGTCGACTTCAAGACCGGCAAGATGACCAAGTCGAAGTCGGCCTACGAACATCCGCAACCGCACGCCTGCTTCATCCAGGGCATCGAGGACGACCTCGTCAACGAGGGCGGCATCATGGACCTGTGGGTGCGCGAGGCACGCCTGTTCAAATACGGCTCCGGCACCGGCTCCAACTTCTCGCGGCTGCGCGGCGAAGGCGAGCGGCTGTCCGGCGGTGGCCGCTCAAGCGGCCTGATGAGTTTCCTCAAGATCGGCGACCGCGCCGCCGGCGCGATCAAGAGCGGCGGCACCACGCGCCGCGCGGCCAAGATGGTCGTGGTCGATGTCGATCATCCGGACATCGAGCAGTATATCGACTGGAAGGTGCGCGAGGAGCAAAAGGTCGCGGCGCTGGTCACCGGCTCCAAGATCAACCAGAAGCACCTGAAGGCGGTGATGCGCGCCTGCGTCAACTGCGAAGGCTCCGGCGACGACTGCTTCCTGCCGGAGAAGAACCCGGCACTGCGCCGCGAGATCAAGCTCGCCCGCCGCGCGCTGGTGCCCGACAACTACATCAAGCGCGTCATCCAGTTCGCCAGACAGGGCTACAAAGAGATCGACTTCCCGATCTATGATACCGATTGGGATAGCGAAGCCTATCTCACCGTGTCCGGCCAGAACTCCAACAACTCGGTGTCGCTGAAGGACGATTTTCTGCGCGCGGTGGAAACCGATGGCGATTGGAGTCTGGTTGGCCGCACCACCGGCAAGGTGATGAAGACGCTGAAGGCGCGCGACCTGTGGGAGAAGATCGGCCACGCCGCCTGGGCTTCGGCCGATCCCGGCCTGCACTTCAACACCACGATGAACGACTGGCACACCTGCAAGGCGTCCGGCGACATCCGCGCCAGCAATCCGTGCTCGGAATACATGTTCCTCGACGACACCGCCTGCAATCTGGCCTCCGCCAACCTGCTGACGTTCTACGACACCGCCGCGCGGCGCTTCGACATCGACGCCTACGAGCACCTGTGCCGGCTGTGGACCGTGGTGCTCGAAATCTCGGTGCTGATGGCCCAGTTCCCCTCAAAACAGATCGCCGACCTCTCCTATGAATTCCGCACGCTCGGCCTCGGCTTCGCCAACATTGGCGGCCTCTTGATGACCATGGGCCTCTCGTATGACTCCAGGGAAGGCCGCGCGCTATGCGGCGCGCTGACAGCGGTGATGACCGGCGTGTCCTATGCGACCTCGGCGGAGATGGCGCGCGAGCTTGGCCCCTTCCCCGGCTACAAGAAGAACGCCGCCCACATGCTGCGCGTGATCCGCAACCATCGTCGCGCCGCGCACGGCCAGTCGCACGGCTATGAAGCGCTCTCGGTGGATCCGGTGCCGCTCGATCACGCCTCCTGCCCGCAGGCGGATATCGTCGACCACGCCAGGGCGGCGTGGGACCGCGCGCTCAGCCTCGGCGAGGAGCACGGCTATCGCAACGCCCAGACCACGGTGGTGGCGCCGACCGGCACCATCGGCCTGGTGATGGACTGCGACACCACCGGCATCGAGCCGGACTTCGCGCTGGTGAAGTTCAAGAAGCTCGCCGGCGGTGGTTACTTCAAGATCATCAACCGCGCGGTGCCGGAAGCGCTGCGTGCGCTCGGCTACCGCGAGAGCGAGATCGCCGAGATCGAGGCTTACGCGGTCGGCCACGGCTCGCTCAGCAATGCGCCGGGCGTCAACGCCTCCACCTTGCGGGCCAAGGGCTTCACCGACGAGGCGCTGGCCAAGGTGGAAAAGGCGCTGCCGACCGCCTTCGACATCAAGTTCGCCTTCAACAAGTGGACCTTCGGCGAGGATTTTCTGCGCGAGACGCTGAACATCGCGCCGGAAGCGATCGCGGCGCCCGGTTTCGACCTGCTCTCGGCGATCGGCTTCACCAAGGTCGAGATCGAGGCGGCGAACGTCCACATCTGCGGCGCGATGACAGTGGAAGGCGCTCCCCACCTCAAGCCCGAGCACTACCCGGTGTTCGACTGCGCCAACCCGTGCGGCAAGGTCGGCAAGCGCTACCTGTCGGTGGAAAGCCACATCCGCATGATGGCGGCGTCGCAACCGTTCATCTCCGGCGCGATCTCCAAAACCATCAACATGCCGAACGACGCCACCGTGGAGGACTGCAAGTCCGCCTATCTGTTGTCATGGAAGCTGGCGCTGAAGGCCAACGCGCTCTATCGCGACGGCTCGAAGCTGTCGCAGCCGCTCAACTCCCAGCTCATCGCCGACGATGACGACGAGGACGACGCGCTGGAGACGCTGCTCGACAAGCCGATGGCGGCACGCACCGCGCAGGTCGCGGAGAAGGTGGTCGAGAAGCTGGTGGAGCGCGTCGTGGTGCTGCGCGAGCGCGAGCGGATGCCCGACCGCCGCAAGGGCTATACCCAGAAGGCGGTGGTCGGCGGCCACAAGGTCTACGTCCGCACCGGCGAATACGACGACGGCCGGCTCGGCGAGATCTTCATCGACATGCACAAGGAAGGCGCGGCGCTGCGCTCTTTCATCAACAACTTCGCCATCGCCGTGTCGCTCGGCCTGCAATACGGCGTGCCGCTGGAGGAATACGTCGATGCCTTCACCTTCACCCGCTTCGAGCCCGCGGG
>JBASBO010000007.1:0-10161 GCA_049651165.1 Xanthobacteraceae bacterium
AGCGCGTGATCGGCCTGCCCGGCGACCGCGTGCAGATGCGCGACGGCCGGCTCTGGCTCAACGGCCGGCCGGTCGGCCTCAAGGCCGACGGCACCGGCGACGCCGGACAGGGCAGCGGGACCAGCCAGCCGGCCCGGCGCTATATCGAGACGCTGCCGGGCGGCGTGGCGCATCCGATCTTCAAGATGCGCGCCAACGGGGCGCTCGACGACACCGCCGAAGTCACCGTGCCGCCCGGCCGCCTGTTCGTGATGGGCGACAACCGCGACAACTCCGCCGACAGCCGGGTGCCGGTTTCGGACGGCGGCGTCGGCCTGCTGCCGGTGGCCGATCTGGTCGGCCGGGTCGATGCCATCGTCGGCTCGTGGGACATCGGCGTCAGCGATCAGCCGGTCTGGACCTGGCCGTCGGGGCTACGGTTCGCGCGCTTTTTTACCGGCGTGCATTGACCCGCGCCGGTCGGGGGCGCGTCAGCGCACCACGCCGGAAATAAATCCCGGCCGGCGGCGCGGCGGCTTGATCTCCTTTTTCAGGAAGCATCGCGCCTCGCGTCCGGCATAGCCGGGACGCGCATAGGTCCAGGCGCGGCATTTGGCCTCTCCGGTGCACGCCGTCTTGCACTGGTCCTCGCCCGCCTTGCCCTTGACGTCGAAGCTGCGGTAGTCGCCGCCGCCGCGGTCGGTGGAGATTTCCAGGCCGCGGACGTGCGGTTCGAGAACGCCGGCCCCGCGCACCCCGGAGATGCAGCAGTCGCTGTGGGTGCGCTGCGGCACGCTGCTCTTGAGCCAGCAGAACGCGCCGTCGGCCACCGTCGGATAGCTGAAAGTCCAGGCCCGGCACCGCTTGTCGCGCTCGCAGATCATGGCGCAGTCGGCGGGATCGCCGGAGCGCACCGGCGTGCGCAGATAGTCGCCGCCGACCCGGTCGAAATTGGCCTGCGCACGGGCCGGCGACGCCACGGCCATCGCCGCCGCCACCAGCATCGCGATCACCGAGATCATCCTGAACGCGGCGGCGGCGCTCATGCCAGACCCTTATCCCTCTCAGTTGCTGCACGGCCCCGACAGGCGGCCCGTCATCGCGGCGATCCGGGGACGCCACGGCAAAACGTCATCTAACCGCCATCTCCCTGTACGCAGGATGAACGGCGCCCGCATCTCACGACTTGCTGATGTCTGCGCCGGCGCCGCCATGCGCGGCCGCGGCGTTCGGGATTCCCGCGCGGCCGTCAGAACGCATATTCGTCGTAGGCCGGCTCGACCGAGCCGCCCCAGGGGCCGTGATATTTCTCCAGCATTTCCTCGGCCGGGCTGCGGCCGGCCTCGACGATCTCGTCGAGCGGTGCGAGGTGGTGCGTCTCGTCGCGGCCAAGGTGATCGACGCGGCCGCGCCGGCGCAACCCCGCGTGCGCCAGCGCCAGACACTCCTTGGCGATCTCGAACAGATAACGGTCGCGGATGCGCGCCTTGAAGCCGAAGCGCGGCACGTCGTCGCGCAGCGCCTGCCGCTCATGGGCCGTCCAGGACCGGACGATATCCCAGGCCGCGTCCAGGCTCGTATCGTCGTAGAGCAGGCCGACCCAGAACGCCGGCAGCGCCGGCAGCCGGCCCCACGGCACGCCATCGGCGCCGCGCATTTCGAGATAGCGCTTCAGGCGCACCTCGGGGAAGATGGTCGAGAGATGGTTGGCCCAGTCCGACAGGGTCGGGCGCTCGCCGGGCAGCTTCGGATTCCTGCCGTCGAAGAAATCCCGGAACGACGACCCCGATACATCGATGTAGGTCTCGCCGCGCTTGACGAAATACATCGGCACGTCGAGCGCGTAATCGACCCAGCGCTCGAACCCCATGCCGTCCTCGAACGCCCACGGGATCATGCCGGCGCGCGCGTTGTCGGTATCGCGCCAGATTTCCGAGCGGAACGACAGGAAGCCGTTCGGCTTGCCTTCCGTGAACGGCGAGTTGGCGAACAGCGCCGTCGCCACCGGTTGCAGCGCCAGCGAGACCCGCAGCTTCTTCACCATGTCGGCTTCGGACGAGAAGTCGAGATTGGTCTGCACCGTGCAGGTCCGGTACATCATGTCGAGGCCGTAACGGCCGACCTTCGGCATGTAGCCGGTCATGATCTTGTAGCGGCCCTTCGGCATCATCGGGATCTGCGCGCGCGACCATGACGGCGTCAGGCCGAGGCCGAGGAAGCGGATGCCGAGCGGCGCCGCCACTTCGCGGACCTGCGCGAGATGCGCCATCAGTTCGACCTGGGTCTGATGCACGGTCTCCACCGGCGCGCCGGACAGTTCGAACTGCCCGCCGGGCTCCAGCGAGATCGCCCCGCCGCCGGTGACGTCGTGCAGGCCGATGATGTTGCCGCGCTCCATGATCGGCTCCCAGCCGAGCAGGAGCCGCATCCCTTCCAGCAATGCGCCGATGCCGTGCGGCCCCTCATAGGGCACCGGCTGGTGTCCATCGGCGGTGAACGGCGTCTTCTCGTGTTCGGTGCCGATCCTGAACTCGGACTTCGGCTTGATGCCCGCTTCGAACCACGCCACAAGATCGTCGCGGGATTGCAGCGGCGTGGTATCACTCTGGTCACGCGCCATGGAGATTCCGGGTCGAAACCGCGACAACCATGTCCGCGCGGTGAGAGACAGGATCGTGGCCGAGCGGCGCGCGACCGGGTGAGAACGGCGGCCTCATCGTGTCGCCGTGGTGTTCGATAATAGCGGCGCGGCCTGATTGCACGAGCAGCCGAGCCGGTCGAGCAGGCCGCACAGCCGCGCGGCGTCGGCGTCCGATAGCTTCGAACCGACGTGGCGTTCGATGGCGGCGGAATAGGCGCTCCACATCCGCTTCTGCAAATCGCGCCCCGCCTCGGTGATGACGACGAACAGGCCGCGCTTGTCCATCTTGCACTCGCGCCGCTCCGCAAGCCCCTCCTCGACCAGCCGGTCGATCAGCCGCGACGTCGAGTATTGCGGGATCAGCATCTGCCGTTCGAGTTCGACCGGGCGCAGTTCGCCGCCGGGCGCGCGCGACAATTCCACCAGCGCGTCGTACCAGGCGAGCGGCGGAAAGCCGGCCTTCTTCAAATCCTGCTCGACCGCGCCCAGCACCCGGCTCTGGATGCGCATCAGCCGGATCCACGCCGCGGTCGCCTCCATCGATGGTTTGCGCTTCATCCCCTGAATCCCATCGTATCCCGGTCAAACGTATTCTCGCCGAACGTCGCTTTGGTCGAAAGTATATAGATCGAAATCGGGATGATCGAAGCCGCCCCTGAATCGAACATCGCCATGAATGCAGATGCAGGTGCATCAACCTTGACTATTCCATGCAGCGGCATTTAATCAAGCCACCTCACATACCGACAATCCTCAGGGAGGACAATTCCGATGAAGCTCTATTATTCGCCGGGCGCCTGCTCGCTGTCGCCGCATATCGCGCTCCTGGAAACCGGCGTGGCGCACGATCTGGTCCGCGTCGACCTCAAGGCCAAGAAGACCGCGGACGGCGGCGACTTCCTCAAGGTCAATCCCAAGGGGCAGGTGCCGACGCTGCAACTCGACGACGGCGAAATCCTCACCGAGGGTCCGGTGATCGTGCAACTGATCGCCGACAAGTCGCCCGCCGCCAAGCTGTTGCCGGCCAACGGCACCGCCGAGCGCTACCGCGTGCAGGAATGGCTCAATTTCATTTCCACCGAACTGCACAAGATGTTCAGCCCGTTGTTTCAGCCGGCGCTGGCCGACGAAGCCAAGGCGTTCTTCCGCGGCCGGCTCAACGACCGCTTCGCCTATATCGACGGCAAGCTGGCCGGCAAGGACTACCTGATGGGCAGCCAGTTCACCGTCGCCGACGGCTATCTCTACACCATCCTGCGCTGGGCCGACGCCATGAAGTTCGACCTCTCCGCGCTGAAGAACCTGATGGCCTACAAGGCCCGCGTCGCGGCGCGGCCGAAGGTGCAGGAAGCGCTCAAGAGCGAGGGGCTGGCGTAAGACCCCTTCCGGTCATGCCCGGATTTGACCCGGGCATCCATCATTCCACAAAGGATGGATGCCGGATCAAGTCCGGCAATGACGCTGTTACGCCGCCGCCTTCTTCGGCGGGAAGCGGCCGTAGAAGGTTTCGCCCTTGGCGGCCATGTCCTCCAGCAGTTTCGGCGGGGTGAAGCGCGAGCCGTACTTCCCCTCCAGCTTGTGGCACAGCGCGACGAAGTTCTTCGTGCCCATGAAGTCGATGTAGGACAGCGCGCCGCCGGTGAACGGCGCGAAGCCGAAGCCGAGGATCGAGCCGACATCGGCCTCGCGTGGATCGACGATGACGTGATCCTCCACCGTGCGCGCGGCTTCCACCGCCTGCGCCACCAGAAAACGCTGCTTCAACTCCTCGACATCGAGCGTATCGGGATCGAGGTGCTTCGGCTGCAACGCGGCGATGCCCGACCACAGCGCTTTCTTGCCCTTGCCCTTCTCCGGATAGTCGTAGAAGCCCTTGCCGTTCTTGCGGCCGAAGCGGCCTTCCTTCTCGACCATCTCGACCATCAGCTTCTTCTGCTGCTGATCGACGGCGTTGGGGCCGAGATCGGCCTCGGTCGCCTTCATGATCTTGAGCACCAGATCGAGCGCCACCTCGTCCGACAGCGACAGCGGGCCGACCGGCATCCCGGCCATCCGCGCGGTGTTCTCGATCATCGCCGGCGGCACGCCCTCCATCAGCATCTCCAGCCCCTCGGCGGTGAAGCGCAGCACGCAGCGGTTGGCGAAGAAGCCGCGCGAGTCGTTGACCACGATCGGCGTCTTGCTGATCTGCCGCACGTAGTCGAGCGCGGTGGCGAGCGCGACGTCGCCGGTGTTGTTGCCGAGGATCACCTCCACCAGCAGCATCTTCTCGACCGGCGAGAAGAAATGGATGCCGATGAAGCGCGATTGATCCGGCCAGTCCTCGGCCAGCGAATTGATCGGCAGGGTCGAGGTGTTGGAGGCGAAGATCGCGTCCTTGCGCAGATATTGCTGGGCCTTCGCAAATGTCTCCGACTTCACCTTGCGATCCTCGAACACCGCCTCGATGACCAGATCGCAATCCGAGATCGCGGCATAGTCGGCGGTGGCCGTGATGCGGTTCAGCAGCGCGTCGCGGTCGGCCGCCTTGGCGCGGCCCTTGGCGACGAGACCGTCGATCACCGACTGGGCATGCGCCTTGCCCTTGTCGGCGCTCTCCTGATCGCGGTCGATCAGCACCACCTCGATGCCGGCCTTGGCGGAAACGTAACCGATGCTGGCGCCCATGAAGCCGGCGCCGATCACCGCCAGCTTCTTCACCTTGGTCGGCGGCACGCCGGCGGGGCGGCGCGCGCCCTTGTTCAGTTCCTGCATCGACAGGAACAGGCTGCGGATCATCGCCGCCGCTTCCTTGCTGCGCAGGATTTTCGCGAAGTAACGCGATTCGATGCGCAACCCGGTGTCGATATCGACCAGCAGCCCCTCATAGACGCAACTCAGGATCGCGCGCGCGGCCGGATAGTTGTCAAAGGTCTGGCTGCGATAGAGCGCGTTGGCCGGCGGGAAGACGTTCATGCCGGCGGCGGAATAGACCGCGCCGCCCGGCAGCTTGTAGCCCTTGACGTCCCACGGCGCGACCGCCTTGCCGCCGTCCCTGATCCATTGCTTCGCGGTCGAAATCAGGTCGGACGCCGGCACGATGGCGCCGACGACGTTGGCGGCCTTCGCCTTGGCGAGCGTCATCTGGTCGCCCTTGAGCAGCAGTTGCAACGCCTCCGCCGCCGGCATCAGGCGCGGCAGACGCTGGGTGCCGCCGCCGCCGGGAAACAGGCCGACCTTGACTTCCGGCAGGCCAAGCCGCGTTTTTGGATTGTCGGCCGCGACGCGATAGTGGCAGGCCAGCGTCAGTTCGAACGCGCCGCCGAGCGCGAGGCCGTTGATCGCCGCCACCCACGGCTTGCCGCTTTTCTCGATCGCGCGCAGCGTCTGCGACAGCTTGCGGCTCTCGTCGAACAGCATGTTGTTGGCGGCTTCCTCGCCCTTATCCTTGAGCAGCGCCGCATAGGCGCGGTTCATGCCTTCCAGCATCGAAAGGTCGGCGCCGGCCGAGAACGCCTCCTTGCCGGAGGTGATGACGACGCCCTTCACCGCCGCGTCGGCCGTCGTCTGCGCGACGATCTTGCCAAGCTCCTCGATGGTGGCGGTATCCAGCACGTTCATCGACTTGCCGGGAATGTCCCACGTCACCAGCGCGATGCCGTCGCTGTCGGTTTCGACTTTGAAATTCTGATAAGTCATTGGAAGGCTCCAATCGGAATCTTGACGATCAATGTTGCCGTCATTGCGAGGAGCGTGAGCTCCGAAGCAATCCAGGCTCTTGAAGAAAGACCGGATTGCTTCGCTTCGCTCGCAATGACGCGGCGAGGCGCTGCGTCAGCTCACACCCGCTCGATGATGGTCGCGGTGCCCATGCCGCCGCCGATGCACAGCGTCACCAGCGCGGTGTTGAGATCGCGGCGCTCCAGCTCGTCGAGCACGGTGCCGAGGATCATCGCGCCGGTGGCGCCGAGCGGATGGCCCATGGCGATGGCGCCGCCGTTGACGTTGATCCTGGCCGGATCGATCCCGAACGCCTGGATGTAGCGCAGCACCACGGAGGCGAACGCCTCGTTGAGTTCGAACAGGTCGATGTCTTCCAGCTTCATGCCGGCGCGCGCCAGCACCTTCTTCGTTACGTCCACCGGGCCGGTCAGCATGATCGACGGCTCGGAGCCGATATTGGCGAACGCCCTGATCTTCGCACGCGCCTTGAGGCCATGCTTCTTGCCGGCGGCTTCGCTGCCGAGCAGCACGGCGGCCGCGCCATCGACGATGCCGGAGGAGTTGCCGGCGTGATGCACATGCACGACGCGCTCGACCTCCGGATGCGACTGCGTCGCCACCGCGTCGAAGCCGCCCATCGCGCCCATCACCTCGAACGACGGCTGCAACGACGCCAGCGACTGCATGGTGGTCGAGGGCCGCATGTGCTCGTCGCGATCGAGAAGGGTCAGGCCGTTCTGGTCCTTCACCGGCACGATGGCGTTCTTGAAGTAGCCCTTCTCCCAGGATTCGGCGGCGCGCTTCTGGCTCTCGACCGCATAGGCGTCGACGTCGGCGCGCGAGAAGCCGTATTTGGTGGCGATCAGGTCGGCGGAAATGCCCTGCGGCAGGAAGTAGGACGGCACCGCGATCGAGGGATCCATCGGCCACGCCGCGCCCGACGACATGATGCCGACGCGGCTCATCGATTCCGCGCCGCCGCCGATGGTGAGATCGTGCTGCCCGGCCATCACCTGCGCCGCGGCGAAGTTCACCGCGTCGAGGCCCGAGGCGCAGAACCGGCTGATCTGAATGCCCGGCACGTCGGTGCCGAGCCCGGCCTGCAACGCCGCGAAGCGGGCGATGTCGCCGCCGGCCTCGCCGACCGGATCGACCACGCCGAGCACCACGTCGTCGATGCTGCCGGCTGCGAGGTTGTTGCGCTCCTTGAGCGCTTTCAGCGGCGTGGTCGCCAGCGCCAGCGCGGTGACCTCGTGCAGCGAACCGTCGGATTTGCCTTTGCCGCGGGGGGTGCGGACATGATCGTAGATATAGGCTTCAGCCATCGCGTTTTCCTCTTGTCCTTGTTCCATGCGGCAACGGCGCCGTCGCCGGCGCCGTCATCGAAAAAATCTCAGAATGCCTCGGCCGGCAGTTCCATGGTCGTCTCGGCCCCGCTCTGGATCCGCGCCAGATGCAGCGCGGTTTCCGGCAACATCCGCTCCATGAAGAAGCGGCCGGTCGCCAGCTTGGTCTTGAGATAGGTGGAGGCGTCGCCCGCCGCAATCTTGTCCTGCGCGACTTTCGCCATCCGCGCCCACATGTAGGCGAACACCACCAGACCGAACAATTTCATGTAGTCGGTGGCGGCGGCCCCGGCGTTGTCCGGCTTGGCCATGGCGTTCTGCATCAGCCACATGGTGGCCTGCTGCAAGTGCCCGAGCGCGGTGGACAATGGCGTCACGAACGGCTTCATCGCATCGCTGCCGCCGTGGTCCTTGGCGAACGCCCCGACCTCGCCGAAGAACGCCATCGCGGCACGGCCGCCGTGGCGCGGCAGCTTGCGGCCGACCAGATCGAGCGCCTGAATGCCGTTGGCGCCCTCGTAGATCATGGCGATGCGCGAGTCGCGCACGAACTGCTCCATGCCGTGCTCGGCGATGTAGCCGTGGCCGCCGAACACCTGCTGCGCCGCGACCGCATTGGCGAAACCGCCATCGGTGAGCACGCCCTTCAGCACCGGCGTCATCAGGCCGAGGTGATCGTCCGCCGCCTCGCGCTCCTTGGCGTCGTTGGAGCGATGGGCGACGTCGCTTTTCAGCGCCGTCCACACCACCATGGCGCGCGCCGCCTCGTTGAAGGCGCGGATCGACAGCAGCGTACGCCGGATGTCGGGATGCACGATGATCGGATCGGCCGGCTTGTCGGGCGCCTGCGGCCCGGTCAGCGCGCGGCCCTGCAACCGCTCGCGCGCGTAGGCGACCGCGTTCTGATAGGCCACCTCCGACATCGCCAGACCCTGAACGCCGACGCCGAGCCGCGCCTCGTTCATCATCACGAACATGCCTTGCATGCCCTTGTTTTCTTCGCCGATCAGCCAGCCGGTGGCGTTGTCGTAGTTCATCACGCAGGTCGAGTTGCCGTGGATGCCCATCTTGTGCTCGATCGAGCCGCAGGAGACGCCGTTCCTCGCGCCGAGCGAGCCGTCGGCGGCGACCAGGATCTTCGGCACCACGAACAGCGACACGCCCTTGATGCCGGCGGGCGCGCCCTCGATGCGGGCCAGCACCAGATGGATGATGTTGTCAGCCAGATCATGCTCGCCGGCGGAGATGAAGATCTTGGTGCCGGTGATTTTATAGCTGCCGTCGGCCTGCTTCACCGCCTTGGTGCGCAGCAGCCCGAGGTCGGTGCCGCATTGCGGCTCGGTCAGGTTCATGGTGCCGGTCCACTCGCCCGCCACCATCTTCGGCAGATAGGTCGCCTTCTGCTCCGGCGTGCCGTGGACCAGAAGCGCCGCGGTCGCGCCCATGGTCAGGCCGCCGTACATCGAAAACGCCATGTTGGCGGAGATCTGGAACTCGGCGACGGTCTGCGACAGCGTCACCGGCAGTCCCTGCCCGCCGTACTCGGCCGGCACCGACAGCCCGAGCCAGCCGCCTTCCGCGACCTGTTTGAAGGCGTCCTTGAAGCCCTTGGGCGTGGTGACGCGGCCGTCGTCATGGCGCACGCAGCCTTCGAGGTCGCCGGTCCGGTTGAGCGGCTGCAACACCTGCTCGGAGAGCTTGGCGGCTTCCTCCAGGATCGCCGCGCGGACGTCGGCGGAGGCGTCGCTGAAGCCGGGAAGGTTATTGTAGCGGTCGAACTGGAAAACGTCGTCGAGGAGGAAGTTGACGTCGTCGATAGGCGCTTTGTAGCTCGGCATGTCGTTCCCCTGCGCTGCGCGGTCGCGTTCGTTCTAACAAGAAGCCTTGCATCGCAGCAACGCGCCAATTGTCCTTGATGCGGCACAAAATCGATGCCGGTCCGTCAATCCTTAACGAGTTGTTTACCCTAACACGAAAAAGTCCGGTGCAGAGGCAGACGAGCGCCGCCCGAGGGGTTTGTCTTAACCGAACGGGAGGTGCGGGCGGCCTGACGGCGCACATCCGCGCCAGATCGGATACCGGACCACAGCATGACGTCGCGCGGATCATGGAACGTTGAGGACATCGAACCGTCCGTGCGCGAGAAGGCGGAAGCGGCCGCCCGCCGCGCCGGCATGTCGCTGCACGAGTGGCTGAATGCCTCGATCGGCGGCCCGGCAACGAGTCCGCAGCCGCCGTCGTCCGCCAGGCCGGCGGCATCCCAGAACGCTCCCGAAGTCACCGAAATCCATCAGCGGCTCGACACCATCGCCCGCCAGATCGAAGCCATCTCGCGGCCGACCGACCGCGACCAGCCGCCGGTCGCCCGGCAGTTGAACGACGCGATCTCCCGGCTCGACGAGCGGCTGTCGCGGATCACCGCGCCGAAGTCGCAACCGCAGCCGCAGCCGGCGCGACCCTCGTTCATCCAGGCCCCCCCGGCCCCGCAACCGC
>JBASBO010000008.1:0-16308 GCA_049651165.1 Xanthobacteraceae bacterium
CCACCCCGCGCGCGGCGACTCCAGCGCATCGGCATGGCCGCGGGCGTCGCGGCGGGCATGGCGCTGTGGCCGCTGCCGGCCCTCCATATCCTCGGCGGCCTGCTCGCGGTCTGGTTTCTGGCGTTCAACGGCTTGCGGCTCGCCGGAGCCCTGATGCCCCCACCGTATGTTCCAAGCAGCCCGCCGCCGCGCGACGACGAGCTGCCGGTCTATACGGTGATCGCGGCGCTCTATCGCGAGGCCGCGTCGGTCCCGCAGCTTTTGCAGGCGATCGCGGCGCTGGATTATCCGAAGGAAAAGCTCGACGTCATCCTCGTCATCGAGCCCGACGACCGGGAGACGCACGACGCCATCGCGCAGTGGGGGCCGGGGCCGCCGGTCGAAGTGCTGACCGCGCCGGCGACGCACCCGCGCACCAAGCCAAAGGCGCTGAACTGGGCGCTGCCGTTCGCGCGCGGCAGCTTCGTCACCATCTTCGACGCCGAGGATCTGCCCGAACCCGGCCAGCTTCGCGCCGCGCTCGCCGCGTTCCGCGCCCACGACCCGCGCACCGCCTGCGTGCAGGCCAGCCTGTGCATCAACAATCAGGCGGATAGCTGGCTGTCATGCACCTTCGCCGCCGAATATGCCGGGCAATTCGACGTGTTCCTGCCCGGCCTCTCGGTGCTCGGCCTGCCGCTGCCGCTCGGCGGCTCTTCGAACCACTTCCGCACCGCGGCGCTGCGCGAGGTCGGCGGCTGGGACGCCTACAACGTCACCGAGGATGCCGATCTCGGCTTCCGGCTGGCGCGCTTCGGCTATCGCGCCGTGTCGTTCGCCTCGACCACCTTCGAGGAAGCGCCCGCCCGGTTCGGCGGCTGGCTGCGGCAGCGCTCGCGCTGGATGAAAGGCTGGATGCAGACCTGGGGCGTCCATATGCGCTCGCCGCGCCGGCTGTGGCGGGAGGCGGGCATCGGCGGCATGGTGTCGCTGAATCTTCTGGTCGGCGGCAATGTCCTGACGGCGCTGGCGGTACCGATCCTTCTGCTCGAATTGATACTCTATCTCGCAATCCTCGCCGCCACCGGCACGCCGCCGCCGATCTTCGCCGGGCCGCAGATCAAGCTGCATGTCGTGGCGATGCTGTCGGGCTACATGGCCACCGTCGTCGTCGGCCTGCTGGGGTTGGCCCGCCGCGGCCAGTTGCAACACGGATGGGTGCTGGTGCTGACGCCGCTGCACTGGGCGCTGTTGTCGGCCGCCGCGTGGCGCGCCCTCTACCAGTTGCTCACCGACCCCTATCGCTGGGAGAAGACCGAACACGGCCTCGCCCTCCGGCGTCGCCCCGCCATTCCGCATCAGCAAAGGCCACACCCGGCGCACACCGCTCCGGACCCGCGACGCGGCCGTCAGAGATAGCGCTTGAGATCGGCGGCCGCCGCTTCCGGCGTCTGCTTCAGGTTGAAGGGCGCGACGAAATTGCCCTTCTTGTCCATCAGATAGATCAGCGCGGTGTGATCCATGGTGTAGTCGTCGCTGTCCTTCGACGGCACCTTTCTGGCAAAGACGCGGAACTCGGTCAGCATTTTGGCGACCATCGCCGGGTCGCCGGTCAGCCCCTTGAGGTGCGGATCGAAGCTTGAGAGATAGTCCTTCATCACCGCCACGGTGTCGCGTTCCGGATCCACCGAGACGAAGTAGGCGTTGACGCGGTCGGCGTCCTTGCCCATCGCCTGCAACACCTCAGACATCTCGAACAGCGAGGTCGGACACACGTCGGGGCAGTGAGTATAGCCGAAGAAGACGATGGTCGGACGGCCTTGCAGGCTTTTTTCGGTGACGGTCTGGCCGGACTGATCGGTGAGGCTGAACGGGCCGCCGATCGGCGCGGGCGCGGCCACCCGGCCGAGACCGCCCATCAGCCACAGCATCATCAGAAGGCCGATCGCGAGGCTGCCGGCAAACACCGCAACCACCACCAGCGGCCTGGTCGCTCGAACGGTCATCGTCACAATCCCCGCCGGGCGATAGACCGGCGTTCCATGGACCGGCGACCCGCCGCCGGCCTTCCGAGGCTCGTGATAGAGGGTGCGATGCAGCAGGGCAAGCTCTCGCGGCCGCGCCCCGTTCACGTCATGCTGAAGCAGCGCGCCCGCTCAAGGGTTTTCAGCGCCGCCTAGCGGGACGCCGCCTCGGCGTTGATCTGATAGCAAGGCCGGTACATGCCGGCGAGTTGCGCGCCGCGCAGGAAGATCATGTGCCGGGTCAGCCCGCCGTGACGCGCGATCCAGCGCCGCACCGGCGGCGGATACATCGCATACAACATGCGGGTGGCGGCACGGTTGGTGACGGTACGTCCGTCGGCGCCGACGTCCCACGCCGCATGGAAGCCGAGCGACGCCCGCGGCGTCACGCAAATCCGGCTCGCCGGAACCGCGCCGAGGATGATGGTGCAGGCTGAGGCGCACAGCCCGTCGATCATCACCTGTTCGCCGGAACCGCGCAGCGCCTCATAGCGGTCGACATAGGTTCCGATGCGCCCGCCGCGATCTTCCACGATGCGCATGGCCGCATGACTGGCGGCGATGCCCGCGAGCAGAATGACAGCCGCGAGCATTCCCGTTGCGATCTTCATGTCCCGGCCCCAACGTCGAAGCGATTGTGCTTATTGGCGCGAATCCTCGCGATCGACACCGTGTTGCGAGACGGCGTTTTTGTCCAGACGCCGGAGCGCCTGCCGAACAAATTCAAATTCAGTGTTGCGCAGGGGATGCAGTTGTGCCGCGCCGACGCGACGCACGAACGACGACTCGCGAAGGTTCGCCGCGATGACGGTTGACCGCGCACGATGCGGCAGGCTTTGATCGTTCCGGGAGAGGAACAAGCGATGGCCATGGATGCGGACGTCATCGTCGCCGGCGCTGGACTGGCGGGGCTGGTGGCGGCGACCGAGATCGCCGACGCCGGCAAGCGCGTCATCGTGGTGGAGCAGGAAGGCGAGCAGAGTCTCGGCGGCCAGGCGTTCTGGTCGTTCGGCGGCCTGTTCCTGGTCGATTCGCCCGAACAGCGGCGGCTCGGCATCAAGGACAGCATCGCGCTGGCGATGCAGGACTGGATCGGAACCGCCGGCTTCGACCGCGCCGAGGATTTTTGGCCGCGGCGCTGGGCCGAAGCCTATGTCGCCTTCGCGGCGGGCGAGAAGCGCGACTGGCTGCGCGCCATGGGCCACCGCATCTTCCCCGTCGTCGGCTGGGCCGAGCGCGGCGGCTACGACGCCATGGGCCACGGCAATTCGGTGCCGCGCTTTCATGTGACCTGGGGCACCGGCCCCGGCATCGTCGAGCCGTTCGAACGCCGCGCCCGCGCCGCGCAGGCGGCAGGCAGGCTGGAATTCCGCTTCCGCCATCGCGTCGATGCGCTGACTTCAACCAATGGCGCGATCGACGGCGTGCACGGCGCGGTTCTGGAACCCACCGTCTCGGAGCGCGGCGTCAGCAGTTCGCGGATCGTCACCGGCGAATTCACCTTGAGGGCGCAGGCGGTGATCGTCGCCTCCGGCGGCATCGGCGGCAACCACGATCTGGTCCGCAAGCACTGGCCGCGCCGGCTCGGCGCGCCGCCGCAGCGGATGATCTCCGGCGTGCCGGACTATGTCGACGGCCGCATGATCGAAATCACCGAGGCCGCCGGCGCGCGGCTGATCAACCGCGACCGTATGTGGCACTACGTCGAGGGCATCGCGAACTGGAGCCCGATCTGGCCGCGCCACGGCATCCGCATCCTGCCCGGCCCGTCGTCGATGTGGTTCGACGCAATCGGCAAGCGGCTGCCGGCGCCGCTGTTTCCCGGCTCCGACACGCTGGGGCAACTCGCCTACATCATGTCCACCGGCTACGATTATTCGTGGTTCATCCTGACCCAGAGCATCATCAAGAAGGAGTTCGCGCTGTCGGGCTCCGAGCAGAACCCCGACCTCACCGGCAAGAGCTGGCGCATGACGCTCCGGCGCGCCACCAACAAGGGCGCGCCGGCCCCGGTGGAAGCCTTCAAGCAGAAGGGCGCGGATTTTCTGGTGCGCGACAATCTCGACGACCTGGTCAGCGCGATGAACGCGCTCAGCGGCGACGACCTGCTGCGCACGGACGACATCCGCGCGCAGATCGAGGCGCGCGACCGCGAGATCGCCAATGCCTATGCCAAGGATGCGCAGATCATCAACCTGCACAACGCGCGGCGCTATATCGGCGACAGGCTGCTGCGCACCGCGAAGCCGCATCGCATTCTCGATCCCGCGCATGGTCCCTTGATCGCGGTGCGGCTCAACATCCTGACGCGCAAGACGCTGGGCGGCTTCGAGACGGATCTCGACGCGCGGGTGTTCGGCCATGACGGCGCGATCATCCCCGGCCTTTACGCGGTGGGCGAGGCGGCGGGCTTCGGCGGCGGCGGAATGCACGGCTACCGGGCGCTGGAAGGCACCTTCCTCGGCGGCTGCCTGTTCTCGGGCCGCGCCGCCGGCCGCGCGGCGGCAAAGGCGGTGGGCTGATATCGGTTTGATGACCCGCAAGGTAATCGATCGGCGGCGCGCAAGCTCCGATACTGTCGTCATTGAAGACGTCAGCAACAGGAGCTTCATCATGACCGATGCGAACACCATCGCCGCCCGCTACATCGACGTGTGGAACGAGCGCGATCCGCGGCGTCGCCGCGATCTGCTCGCCGCGCACTGGACCGACAATGCCAGCTATGTCGATCCGCTGATGCAGGGCGACGGCCCCGACGGCATCGCCGCGCTGGTGGACGGCGTACAGCAACGTTTTCCGGATTTCCGCTTCGCGCTGATCGGCGAGCCCGACGGCTACGGCGACCACGTCCGCTTCTCGTGGGGCCTCGGCCCGGACGGCGCCGACAGCCCAATCAAGGGAACGGATTTCGCCGTGCTGAACGGCGGCCGCATCGAGCGCGTCACCGGCTTCCTCGATCAGGTGCCGGCGGGAGCGTGACGCAACTCGTGTGTCCGGGACGCGACGCGGCATCCTTCATGCCGCGTCGCAGAGCCGGGACCGTTCCGGCGGCGGCCTTCGCGACGATCCCGGATCAGCGCCGCACCGCTGACGCGCTGCGCCGCATCCGGGATACGAAGCCGCCCATCACCCTCGCCGGTAAGGCAGCGCCGGGCCTTCGAGTTTGCGCAGGCCCGGCTCGCGCCGCTCCAGCCACCAGCCATATTGCTCGGGCCAGTCGCCGAACCGCTCGCCGCCGTCCGCGTCGGTGAGCGAAAGGCGGGCGTGCAGCGGCCAGTTCGGATCGAACAGCACCTCGCGGCCGATGCCGATCAGGTCGGCCTCGCCTTGCGCCAGCACGTCCTCGGCCTGCTGCGGATGCACGATCAGGCCGACCGCCATGGTGGCGATCTCCGCCTCCCGCCGGATCGCGGCGGCATAGGGCACCTGAAAACCGTAACCGCGCGGAATCCGCGCCGCGGTTGCCGAACCCATCAAGCCGCCCGACGAGCAATCGATGACGTCGACACCGCGCGCCTTGGCCTCGCGCGCGAACGCGATCGAATCCTCGATCTGGACGCCGCCGTCGACACCGTCCACCGACGAGATGCGCACCGAGAGCGGCCGGTCCGCCGGCCACGCAGCGCGCACCGTCTCGATGATCTCCAGCGGAAAGCGCATTCGTCCGGCGCGGTCGCCGCCGTAGGCGTCGTCGCGCCTGTTGGACAACGGCGACAGGAATTCGTGCAGCAGATAGCCGTGGGCGCAGTGCACTTCGAGCAGCGCGAAGCCGGCGGCGGCGGCGCGCAAAGTCGCCAGCCGCCATTGCTCGCGCAGCGCCACCATCTCGGCGACGGTGAGCGCGTGCGGCATCAGCCAGCCGTCCTCCAGCGGAATCGCGCTCGGCGCCACGATCGGCCACGGCTGGTCGCCGCGCGCGCGATCCTCGACGGTGAGCGCGGCGTTGCCATACCACGGCCGCTGCATACTGGCCTTGCGCCCGGCGTGCGCCAGTTGGATCGCCGGCACCGCGCCCTGGCTTTGCACGAAGGCGGCGATCCGCGCCAGCGGCGCTTGCTGCGCATCGTTCCACAGCCCGAGGTCGCCATGGGTGATGCGGCCTTCAGGGACCACCGCCGTCGCCTCGACCATGACGACGCCGGCGCCGCCCTGCGCGAACTTGCCGAGATGGACGAGGTGCCAGTCGTTGGCGATCCCGTCGATGGCGGAATACTGGCACATCGGCGAGATGACGATACGGTTTGGCAGGCAAACGCCGCGCAGCGTCAGCGGCTGAAACAGAAATGGTTGCGACATCAATCCTTGAACTCTTGCTGGTCCGCCTCTTGCGCGCGGCCTTACGCCCTGAGGAAATTCTCGATTGCGGTGGCGAGCGCCACCGGCGTCTCGTCCATCGGATAGTGGCCGGCATTGGCCATCACCTCAAGCTCGGCGTTGGGATACCAGGCGAGATAGGTCGCCTTCATCGCCTCGGCGTTGAGCGCCGCGTCGTTGGCCCCGACAATGACCTTGACCGGCGTCGCCTTGCCTTCGATTTCGGTATGGAAGTCCGTCTGCGCCCAGGCGCGCAGATAGGCGGCGAAGGCAACGCGATCGGAGGTTTCGTCGGAATAGCGCGCGACGTGATCGATCCAGCGCTTCGACAGCCGGCCGCCGGTGCTGAAGTCGATGATGGCGCGGCGGTTGTCGAGGCTTGCGGTCGCACCGTCGAACAGCGCCCAGCCATCGGGATCGAACGGCACGCCCGAGGCCGGCACCGGCGTCACCGCCACCAGCTTGCGCACCCGCTGCGGGGCGTCCGCCAAAACCCGCTGGATCGCCATGCCGCCCATCGAATGGCCGATCAGGCTGAACTCGCGCCAGCCGAGTTCATCGGCCAGTGCGCGAACGTCGGCGGAGATTTCCGCCATGGTGTAGCTGCCGGCGATCTCGCGGGACAGGCCATAGCCGCGATAGGCGACGCAGGCGTAAGTAAACTCGTCGAGGCTGAGCGCGTTGCGCAACGGACGAAACGTGGTGTGGTCGCCGAACCAGCCGTGCAGCATCAGGACCCTGTGCGGCCCCTCGCCCATGGCCTCATACCCGATGGTCATGATCGCCCCTCCCGCCCGACGCACGCCCGGCATCCTCGAACCGTCCAACGATAGCCGAACCCTTCAGCTTTCGAAAGTTCCCGCACACGCGAGTTTTGATACGCGGCATATATCAGATCGCTCGCAAGCCAGGTTCTACTGCACCGGCTTCCCGGACGACGAAGCCGCGGTTGCACGCAAGCCGGCGAGGCGCGCAATCGACCGCGTCGCCGACTGCTGTGCGAACTCCAGGCTATCCTGATCGGTCGCTCTGTCCGCCTCATCCAGATATATATTCGACAACTGCTCGGCGCGCCGCAGGGCGCGCTGCTTGACCCGTTTGATCTGGTCGAGGTCCAACCTTTCGATGTCTTCAGACGGCGTGGCGCCGTGAGGCAAAAAGCCCGGTGCTCCGATATGCAGAAGCTGCCTGCCTTCCGCGGGCGGCAGGGCTTGCGACCATGCGATGACATCCCGCCGCAACAGACTCTCGAGCAGCGCCGCGGACGCCTCTCTGTCGTCCTGCCGTTCTTCTGTCGCAGGCTGGTGTTCACTCTGCCATGCAAGGCGTCGCGACCGGCGCAACTCGTTGCCATCGGACAATGCTTCCCGCGCCAACCGCTCGGCGGCGACGACAACCGCGGCATTTTTGGCGAGCGCCGCGACATAGGTCCAGTAGACAAAGGCGCGCCGGCAGTGACGGACCGCGAGCGCCCACGCGGCATAGGGAGTCGAAAGGCCGGATTGCGCGATATCGTCGACTTCCTGCGCGGGAACGAGATCGGCGAATGTCGCCGGCAGGCGATTCGAACCGGGCGGCGCGCCGCAGGCCTCGACGCAGGCCGCCGCGATCGCGTCGGCCCGAGCGGCTTCTCGCGCCGCCAGCTTTTCGAATACCGAGCCCACGGCTTCTGATTCTTGAGCGGCGCGCGCAACCGCTGCGCCGTAATGCCGCGCCGCGAGTTCCGCCTGACGGAAGGCGACAGCGTAAAACTCCGGCAGGCTCGCGATCGGCGCCGGCGCCATCGCCAGCAGAGGCTCTTTGCGCACACGGGACTCCCACCTGGCGGTCGCATTTTTTGATACAGAACAAGTATAATATTATCGCCGCGGATAAGGATATCCAAGCGGGGTTACCAATGGACGGGAACCGGGGGCGCTTTTTGTCGGCTTCTCCCGAAGCCGCAAGAGTGGATGGAGACATTTTGTCAAAATTCCGGGACTTCTGTCTTGCCTGCATTGTCGCATGGGTCTGCCTGCTCAGCGCTGGTCCGTTTGCCGCTGATGCATATGCCGCGGGGCAGCTCGGTGACTATCTCGCCAAGGCGCAGCCGTCGGAGCTGATTCCGGAGGCAAACCGCTTCGGGACGCTGCAAGGCGATCCGCCTGTCGCTCCCGTCTACAAGAACGACCAGCTTCTGGGCTTTGCCTATCTCAATTCCGATTTCTCCAACGCCGTCGGCTATTCCGGAAAACCGATCAGGGTTCTCGTCGGCATCAGCACGCAAGGCGTCCTTACCGGTTTCAAGCTCGTCGAGCATAAAGAGCCGATCGTTCTGATCGGAATTCCGGAGAAGCGCGTCCTCGACGCCGTCAACAAGCTCGCGGGAACCGACATGACGCCGGTGGCGGCAGGTTCGGCGCGAGCGCCTCAGGTCGATATCGTCAGCGGCGCGACCGTCACCGTGCTGGTGATCGGCGACAGCATCGTGCGTTCCGCGACAAAGCTGATCAAGACGGGACGGCTCGGGGCGCAGGGACAGGCGAATATCGCGGCCACCGCGGCGCAGGTGGTCAAGACCATCGATATGTCCCGGAGCGAGATGCGCGACTGGCAGACGCTGCTCGGCGACGGCTCGATCCGGCGTCTTCATCTGAGCCTCGCCGATATCAACGAGGCTTACGAGAAATCCGGCAATGCGGCAGCGATCGCGCACCCGGAAACCGGCGATCCGACCGAGGATTTCATCGATCTCTATGTCGCGGATGTCGCGGTACCGACCATCGGCCGCAGCCTGCTCGGAGACGACGGATACGGCCGCCTCAAGGCGCGGCTCAAGCCCGGCCAGCAGGCGCTGGTGGTGGCCGGCTCGGGCCACTATTCGTTCAAGGGATCGGGCTACGTTCGCGGCGGCATCTTCGATCGCATCGAGCTTTTGCAGGACGGCAACAGCATCCGCTTCCGCGATCGCGATCACACCCGGCTGGGCGATTTCGCCACCGACGGCGCGCCGGCTTTTCCCGAGATCAGCCTGTTCGTGGTGCCGCCGGATTTTACGTTCGATCCGACCGAGCCATGGACGCTCCAGCTTCTGGTCCAGCGCGCCGTCGGCTCGCGTGACAAGGCGTTCCTGACCTTCGATCTCGGCTACACGGTGCCGGACGCCTATCTCAAGCGCGAGCAGCCCGCGACCGTCGTTCACACCGGGCCGCCCGCGGCATCGCCACAGCCTTCGCAGGACGCGGCGGCAGCGGCGGCGGCGGCCGCATCCGACGACGAGCCGCTATGGATGCAGATCTGGCGCGGCGACGTCGTCAGGATCGGCATCACCATATTCGCGCTCGGCACGCTCACGGTGATCTTCTTCTTCCAGAACGTTCTGGTACGGCGGCCCCGCATCTATGTCTGGGTTCGTCGTGCGTATCTGTTGTTCGTGCTGGTCTGGCTCGGCTGGTACGTCAACGCCCAGCTCTCGGTGGTCAACGTTCTGACCTTCGTCAATTCGCTTCTGACCGGTTTCAGTTGGGAATACTTCCTGTCCGCCCCGCACATCTTCCTGCTGTGGGCGTCGATCGCCGCGGGCCTGCTGTTCTGGGGGCGCGGCCCGTTCTGCGGCTGGCTGTGTCCGTTCGGCGCCTTGCAGGAGTTGCTCAACAACATCGCGCAGGCCGTGAAGGTGCCGCAGATCCGGCTGCCATGGGGCCTGCATGAGCGGCTGTGGCCAGTCAAATACATGATCTTCCTGGTGCTGTTCGGACTGTCGCTGTATTCCACCGCGCTCGCGGAGCAACTGGCGGAAGTAGAGCCGTTCAAGACCGCGATCATCCTGAAATTCGCCCGCGAATGGCCGTTCGTCATCTACGCGCTGACGCTGCTCTCCGTGGGCCTGTTCATCGAGCGGTTCTTCTGCCGCTACATGTGCCCGCTCGGCGCGGCGCTCGCCATTCCCGGCCGCATCCGCATGTTCGAGTGGCTGCGCCGCTGGCCGGAATGCGGCTCGCCCTGTCAACGCTGCGCCAAGGAATGCCCGGTGCAGGCGATCCACCCGGAAGGCCACATCAACGTCAACGAATGCATCTACTGCATGCACTGTCAGGAGCTTTATTTCGACGATCATCGCTGTCCGCACATGATCCAGGTGCGTCTGAAGCGGGAGAAGCGCGAAGCGCTGTCCTCGCCATCCATGCGGGCCGGAAAAGGGCCGGACACAATCATCACTGCCGGGGGCAAGACGATTAGCGCGCCCGGCGGCTCGGTCGCAACACCTACAACCTGAAACCTTAAGGAGATTTCCATGAGCAACCACGAGGAAGGCAAGAGCGTCAGCCGGCGAGCCCTGCTCGGCACCACGGCGGCGGCGGGCGTCGGTCTGGCCGCGGGCGCGGCGCTCCCGATCGACAGGGGATTTGTCACAACGGCAGAGGCGCAGACCAAGGCGCAGACCAAAGCTGCGCCCGCCGCACGGCCCGCGGTCCACAAGACCGAAGTCGCCCCCGGCGATCTCGACGAATACTATGTGTTCTTCTCGTCGGGCCAGACCGGCGAACTGCGCATCGTCGGGATGCCGTCGATGCGCGAATTGATGCGCGTGCCGGTGTTCAACCGCTGTAGCGCGACCGGCTGGGGCCAGACCAACGAGAGCCTCAAGGTGCTCACCGAGGGGTTGACGCCCGAGGCGCGCGAGTTCCTCAAGAACCGCGGCGGCACCTACATGAACGGCGACCTGCACCATCCGCACATCTCGTTCACCGAAGGCACCTATGACGGCCGCTACGCCTTCATGAACGACAAGGCCAACACCCGCGTCGCGCGCGTCCGCCTCGACGTCATGAAATGCGACAAGATCATCCAGCTGCCGAACCAGCACACCGTCCACGGCCTGCGTTTGCAGAAATATCCGCGCACCGGCTATGTGTTCGCCAACGGCGAGGACGGCGTACCGCTCCCCAACGACGGCAAGATCCTCGACAATCCGAAGGAATATCACTCGATCTTCACGGCGATCGACGGCGACACCATGAAGGTGGCCTGGCAGATCATCGTCGACGGCAACCTCGATAACGTCGACGCCGACTATCAGGGCAAATACGCTTTCTCGACCTGCTACAACTCCGAGGAAGGTGTAACGCTGGCGGAGATGACCGCCAACGAGCAGGACTGGCTCACCATCTTCAACATCAAGCGCATCGAGGAAGGGGTGAAGAAGGGCGACTACAAGATGATGGGCGGCGTGCCGGTGCTCGACGGCCGCAAGGGTTCGCCCTACACCCGCTACGTGCCGGTCTCCAACAGCCCGCACGGCATCAACACTGCGCCGGACGGCATCCACATCGTCGCCAACGGCAAGCTGTCGCCGACCGTGACGGTGATGGACGTGCGCAAGTTCGACGATCTGTTCGACGACAAGATCAAGCCGCGCGACGTGGTGGTGGCCGAGCCCGAACTCGGCCTCGGCCCGCTGCATACCGCCTATGACGGCAAGGGCAACGCCTACACCACGCTGTTCATCGACAGCCAGGTCTGCAAGTGGAGCATCGATCTCGCCAAGCGCGCGTTCAAGGGCGAGAAGGTCGATCCGATCCTTCAGAAGCTCGACGTCCACTATCAGCCCGGCCACAACCACACCTCCATGGGGCAGACCAAGGAGGCCGACGGAAAGTGGCTGATCTCGCTGAACAAGTTCTCCAAGGACCGCTTCCTCAACGTCGGCCCGCTGAAGCCGGAGAACGATCAGCTCATCGACATCTCCGGCGACAAGATGGTGCTGGTGCACGATGGCCCGAGCTTCGCCGAGCCGCACGACGCCACCATCGTCCATCGCTCCAAGATCAACCCGATCTCGATCTGGGACCGCGCCGACCCGTTCTTCGCCGATGCGGTGAAGCAGGCCAAGGCGGACGGCATCAATCTTGAAGCCGATTCGAAAGTGATCCGCGACGGCAACAAGGTGCGCGTCTACATGACGTCCACCGCGCCGGCCTTCGGCCTTGAGAAGTTCACGGTGAAGCAGGGCGACGAGGTGACGGTCTACGTCACCAACATCGACTCGGTCGAGGATCTGACCCACGGGTTCTGCATCGTCAACTATGGCATCGCCATGGAAGTGGCGCCGCAGGCCACCGCCTCGGTGACTTTCACCGCCGACAAGGCCGGGGTCTACTGGTACTACTGCCAGTGGTTCTGCCACGCCATGCATATGGAAATGAAGGGCCGTATGCTGGTCGAGCCGAAGTCGGTGTAAGCGAGGCAACCGTGCATCGCATCGTCACCATCGTTCCGGCGGCGGTTCTCGCCGCCGGATCATTCTCCTTCGCCAGTGCGGAGACGATGACGCTCGCGCCGGGCCAGTTCACGCAGGACGTGCTGGACCGGGCGCAGGACGGCGACGTCTTCGTGCTGGCCGCCGGCGAACACAAGGGACCGCTCCGCATCGAGCGCCGCATCGTGCTGCAAGGCGAACCGGGCGCGACGCTGACCGGAACCGGCGAAGGCAGCGTCATCAGCGTCTTCGGGCCGGACGTCGAAATTCGCGGGCTGACGATCAGCGGTTCGGGCCACGACCTTCAGGCGATGAATTCCGGCGTCTATCTCGAAAAGACCGCCGAGCGCGCGCTGGTCGAGAACAACAAGATCGTCGACAATCTGTTTGGGGTCTACATCCACGGCGCGACCGGCTCGCGCGTGCTCAACAACGAGATCGTGGGCCTGAAGAACATCCGCCAGGCCGAAGCCGGCAACGGCGTGTCGCTGTGGAACGCGCCGGACGTTACCGTCGGCGGCAACAACATCAGCCATGGCCGCGACGGCATCTACACCATTGCCAGCCGCAACGACCGCTTCATCGATAATCGTTTCGAGAAGGTGCGCTTCGCCATCCACTACATGTACACCAATAACAGCGAGGTCAGCGGCAACGTCTCGATCAAGAACCACGTCGCCTACGCCATCATGTCCTCCAACCGGCTGGTAATCAGGGGCAACGTCTCCGATCGCGACCGCGACTATGGCCTGCTGTTCAACAACGCCAATTATTCCGATATCGACGGCAATCTGGTCGTCGGCGGCGAAATCGACGACGGGCCGGGCACGCGGGAGGTGGCGGGCGACGAGCGCGGCATGATGCCAAGCGCGGGATCCGAGCCCGACACGCGCGGGGCACGCGTCGGCCCCGGCAAATGCGTGTTCATCTACAACGCCAACAACAACCGGTTTCGCAACAACTGGTTCGAGCGCTGCGAGATCGGCGTGCACTTCACCGCCGGTTCGGAGAAAAACGAGATCGCCGGCAACGCCTTCATCGGCAACCGCAACCAGGTGAAATATGTCGGCACCCGCGACCTCGACTGGTCGAAGGACGGACGCGGCAACTACTGGAGCGACAATCCGGCCTTCGATCTGGACGGCGACGGCGTGGCCGACACCGCGTATCGGCCCAACGACCTGGTCGATCGCGTGCTGTGGACCGCGCCATCCGCGAAAATCCTCATCAACAGCCCCGCGGTTCAGGTGCTGCGCTGGGCGCAGACGCAGTTTCCCGCGCTTTATCCCGGCGGCGTGGTCGATACCCATCCCTTGATCGCGCCGCCGCCACGGCCGGCCGCCGCCAGGGGACTGCCATGACCGCGACCGTCACCATTCAGAAGGTGGACAAGAGCTACGGCCAGATCCGCGCGCTGCGCGAGGTGTCGTTCGATCTGGCGCCGGGGCGCATCTGCGCGCTGGTCGGCCACAACGGCGCCGGCAAGACCACGCTGATCAAGCTGATGCTGGGACTGATCCGGCCCAGCGGCGGGACCATCCGGGTGCTCGGCGAGGACCCTGCCGCCGGTCAATTCTCGGCGCGACGAGCGCTCGGCTACCTGCCGGAAAACGTCGCCTTCAACGCCGCGCTGACCGGGCGCGAGACGCTCAATTTTTACGCGCGACTGAAGCACCTCAAGCCGAACACCGGGCGCGGCTTGCTTATCCGCGTCGGCCTCGGCGACGCCGCCGACCGCCGCGTCGGCACCTATTCCAAGGGCATGCGGCAACGGCTCGGCCTCGCCCAGGCGCTGCTCGGACGACCGCGCATCCTGCTGCTCGACGAGCCGACCACCGGCCTCGATCCGGCGCTACGCCAGACCTTCTACGACATCCTCGGCGAACTGCGCGACGACGGCGCGACGGTGCTGATCTCCTCCCATGCGCTGAGCGAACTCGAAGGCCGCGCCGAGCATGTGCTCATTATGAATCGCGGCGTGCTGGTGGCGCAGGGCACGCTCGCCGAGTTGCGCCGGCTCTCGCAACTGCCGATCCGCGTCTCGTTCGATCTTTCGCCCGGCGACGACAACGACACGCCGGCGTGGCTCGCCAGCGGTGTCGCGTCCGGAACAGACGGTCATGTTGTGCTGGTGCCGGACGACGCGCGCAAGATGGCGCTGCTGCGACAGGCCGCCGTCGATCCACGGGTCCGCAACATCGAGATCGCGACGCCGACCCTTGACGATATCTATGCGCATTTCCTGCGCGCGCGGGAGGCCGCGGAATGAGAACCATCGCCATCATCGCGGCCAAGGAAATCCAGGAGGGTTTGCGCAACCGCTGGGTGCTCGCGACCACGCTGCTGCTGGCCGCGCTGGCGCTGTCGCTCACCTTCCTCGGCAGCGCGCCGACCGGCAATGTCGGCGCGGGCGCGCTGGATGTCGTGGTGGTCAGTCTATCGAGCCTCACCATCTTCCTGCTGCCGCTGATCGCGCTGCTGATTTCGCACGACGCCATCGTCGGCGAGATGGAGCGCGGAACCATGATTCTGCTGCTCAGTTATCCGGTGGGCCGCCATCAGATCGTGCTCGGCAAGTTCTGCGGACATGTGCTGATTCTCGCCTTCGCCACCGTCATCGGCTATGGCGTCGCCGCCGGCGCACTGGCAATCAGCGGCGCGGCGGTGCTGGCGGCGAGCTGGTATGCCTTTGCCTGGATGATTGGAACGTCGATCATGCTCGGCGCGGCGTTCGTTGCGGTCGGTTACCTTATCAGCAGCCTGGCGCGGGATCGCGGCACGGCGGCGGGCGCTTCGGTCGGGGTCTGGCTGATCATGGTGCTGGTGTTCGACATGGCGCTGCTCGGCCTGCTCGTCGTCGATCAGGGCAAGATCGTCTCAGCCGCGACGCTGGAGCGATTGCTGTTCCTCAATCCGACCGACATCTACCGTCTCGCCAACCTGACCGGTTTCAACGTCAGCCAGTTCTCCGGCATGGCCGGGCTTGCCGGCAGCACCGGCGCGAGCACCTTCGCGCTGCTGCTCGGGATGGCGCTGTGGATCGCGGTTCCGCTCGGCCTTGCGACGGCCTCCTTCGCACGGAGGGAGCTATGATCCTGCGCGCACTCTGCATCGCCGTCCTGGCGCTGACGCTTTCGGCCTGCAATCAGGACGAGACGACCTCGACGCCGCCGCCGCCGGTCGCGCTCAACAGTGAGGCGATGGGCCTGTTCTGCGGCATGAACGTGCTGGAACATCCGGGACCGAAGGGACAGATCATCACCGCGAGCCGAATCGATCCGTACTGGTTTACCTCGGTGCGCGACACCGTGGCGTTTACCCTGATGCCGGACCAGCCGCGCGACATCCGCGCGATCTATGTCTCCGACATGGCAGCCGCGCCAAGCTGGGACCAGCCGGGAGCCAGCAACTGGATCGACGCGCGCAGGGCGTTTTTCGTGATTGACAGCCGCAGGCGTAGCGGCATGGAAACCGACGAGGCGGTGCCGTTCGGCAGCCGCGCGGCGGCCGATGCGTTCGTCGCCGACAACGGCGGCCGCGTCGTCAGCTTCGATCAAATTCCGAAAGCCTACGTGCTCGGCGACGGCACGCCGGGACATAGCGAGCACAATTCAGGCGAGTCCGATCCCGCCGAGCATGATCCCGCGCGGACACGGACGAATTGAAGGTGGCGGCCATGACACACCCAGCTCTCACGCGCAGACGCTTGATCGCCATTGCGGCGAGCGCCGGCGGCGCCACGCTGCTCGGCGG
>JBASBO010000009.1:0-4852 GCA_049651165.1 Xanthobacteraceae bacterium
GGCGCAGACCTCGACCCCACCGCGCCGGCCCGGCCCGGCGACCACAACCCCGCCAATCCGGCCCGGCCGGCCGACGCCGATACCAAGCCTTCCTCTACGCCAGCAGACGCCGACAAGGCGGCGGCCGCCGCGACGCCTGCGCCGGATCGTCACCCCGCTGCAAGTGCGGCGGCGCAACCGCAATCCCCGACGCCGCCGGACCCCGCGTCCGCCTCGGGCCTCAACCTGCCGGCCCAGCCGCCGTCCGTGGCGACACCGGTGTCAGCGGCGCAACTCACGGCCACGGCCGCGACGCCCCTCGCCGTGCCGGTTAGCGGCCTTGCCGTGCAGATCGCCGCCAGCGCCCGCAGCGGCAACACCCGCTTTGAAATCCGGCTCGATCCCGCCGAACTCGGCCGTATCGATGTTCGTCTCGACGTCGACCGCCACGGCCGGGTGACCTCACACCTGACCGTCGAGAAGCCGGAGACGCTGGCGATGCTGCGGCAGGATGCGCCGCAGCTCCAGCGCGCGCTGGAGGACGCCGGTCTCAAGACCGGCGACAACGGCTTGCAGTTCAGCCTGCGCGACCAGTCCTCCGGCCAGCACAGCGATAGCGGCGCCGAGCGGCAGTCACATCGGCTCGTCGTCAGCGAGACGGCAGCCGCGCCGCTGGTCGCGGCGGCGGCAATCCATCCTTACGCCGCGAGCGCAAGTCGCGGCATCGACATCCGGGTCTAGGAGATCGCCATGGCGATAGACGCAACGCTTCCCACCACGATCGTCTCGGCCCCCGCGACCGCGACGTCGTCGAGCAGCACCACGACATCAAGCAAGACGTCGGGCATCGCCGACAATTTCCAGACCTTCCTGATGCTGCTGACCACGCAGTTGCAGAACCAGAATCCGCTCGATCCGCTCGACACCAACCAGTTCACCCAGCAACTGGTGCAGTTCGCCGGCGTCGAGCAGCAGCTCAAGACCAACGATCAGCTTTCCTCATTGCTGACGCTGCAAAAGACCGCGCAATCGACCCAGGCGCTCAACTTCGTCGGCGCGACCGCGGTGGTGGACGGCAACACCGCCACGCTCGCCGGCGGCTCGGCGACGTGGGCGCTGAACGCGTCCAAACCGGCCACGGTCACGGTGACGATCAGCAATTCCACCGGGCAGGCGGTCTATACCGGCAGCTTCCCGGTCAGTACCGGCCAGCATCAGGGATTCCAGTGGGACGGGCGCGGCAATGACGGCGCTCAATGGCCTGACGGCAGCTACACCCTGACCGCCACCGCCAAGGACGCCTCGGGTCAGTCCGTCGCCATCTCCACCGAAATTCAGGGCGTGGTGCAGGCCGCCGACCTGACCCAGGACCCGCCGACGCTCTCGATCGGCGACCAGAGCTTCACCATCGACAAGGTGAAGAAGGTGGTGAGCCGCACCAGCTATTGACGCCCTCTCCCACCGATACCGGCAGCAACTCGCAACGGCCCGCCCTGGTGGCGGGCCGAAGCATGTCCGGTTCCCGGCGGCTCGGATTGCAGCGGTATGCTTAGGTAAATTTTAAGCCGACCCGACTAGATTGTGACGGTGAGTTCAGTGGTTAGTGTTTGTGAGTATGCCATGACCGAACCCCATCGCCCGAGGGTGAAATACGTCATCGGGCCTGACGGCAGTCCGTTAACGATCGCGGATCTGCCCGCGCCCGGCACCAAGCGGTGGGTCATCCGCCGCAAGGCCGAAGTCGTTGCCGCGGTGCGCGGTGGCCTCCTGTCCCTCGAAGAAGCCTGTAGCCGCTATACGCTGACCGTGGACGAGTTCCTGTCCTGGCAGTTCTCGATCGATCAGCACGGCCTGGCCGGCCTGCGCACCACCCGCATCCAGCAATATCGGCAATAATCCGTCCAAAGCCTCAAATTAAGTCAAAATCAGCTCCCGCCCGGGGGCTGATTTTTTGTCGTTTTTCGAATTTCGTCGGCGGGGTTAACCGCCGTTAACCTGATGGAAACCATCCCGCAGGCAAATTTTGCCTAGTCGGCGTTCCATGCCGAATCTCAGGGGTTGGTTCGTGCAGGGTCTGACGGCATTCCTCAAAGGCTTGGGTGCATCCCGACTGGCCGCGATGGCGGCGGTGACGCTGGCGCTCGTCGGGTTTTTCGGCTTCGTCATCATGCGCGTCACAACGCCGCAGATGACGACGCTATTCACCGACCTCAGCATCGAGGACTCCTCCTCCATCATCAAGGAACTGGAACGTCAGGCAATCCCCTACGAGATGCGCAACGACGGTGCCATCCTGATGGTGCCCAAGGACAAGGTGACGCGGCTGCGCATGAAGCTGGCGGAAGGCGGCCTGCCCAAGGGCGGCGGCGTCGGCTACGAGATCTTCGACAAGTCCGACACCCTCGGCTCCACCAGTTTCGTCCAGAACATCAACCACCTGCGGGCGCTGGAAGGCGAACTGGCGCGCACCATCCGCGCCATCGACCGCATCCAGGCGGCCCGCGTCCATCTCGTGCTGCCGGAGCGGCCGCTGTTTTCGCGGGACGCGCCCGAGCCTTCCGCCTCGATCGTGCTGCGGGTGCGCGGCGCGCTGGAGTTGCAGCAGGTGCGTGCCATCCGCCATCTGGTGGCATCCGCCGTCAACGGGCTGAAGCCGCAGCGCGTCTCCATCGTCGACGAGGCCGGGCAACTGCTGGCGGATGGCGCCGCCGATGGCGTCAATAACGGCGCGACCGGCGACGAGCGCCGCGTCGCGTTCGAGAAGCGGCTGCGCGGCGAGATCGAATCGATCGTCTCCTCGGTGGTCGGCTCCGGCCGCGCCCGCGTGCAGTTATCGGCGGACTTCGACTACAACAAGGTGACGCAGACCTCCGACACCTTCGATCCCGAAGGCCGCGTGTTGCGCTCCAGCCAGACCCGCGAGGAGTCGTCGCTCTCCGCCGACAACCGCGACGGCCAGGTGACGGTGAACAACGAACTGCCGGGCAACCAGCGCCAGGACGCCTCGCCCACCGCGCGCGACCAGAGCAAGAAAAGCGAAGAAACCAACAACTACGAAATCTCCCGCACCACCAAGACCGAGGTCACCGAGGCCGGGCGCGTCAACCGCATCTCGGTCGCGGTGCTGGTGGATGGCAGCTACGCCAAGAACGACAAGGGCGAACTGGTCTATCAGGCGCGCGACAAGGAACAGCTCGACCGCATCGCCGCGCTGGTGCGCTCGGCGATCGGCTTCAACCAGAAGCGCGGCGATCTGGTCGAGGTGGTCAACCTCAAATTCGCAGAGCCGCCCGCCGCCCTGCCGATCAACGAGCCTTCCGGAATGCTCGGGATGCTGTCGTTCACCAAGGACGACGTGATGAACCTGATCGAGATGGTGGTGGTGCTGCTGCTCGGCCTGGTGGTGGTGTTCATGGTGGTGCGCCCGCTGGTGAAGCGCATCCTCAGCCCCGATCCGGCCGCCGCCCCAGCCATTCCCGCTCCCGCGCCGGCGCTGGCAGACGCCTCGCAGCCGCCTCCCGGCCAAAGTCTCGTACCCGGCAACAGCGCCGCCTCGCAGATGATCGACGTCGCCCAGGTTCAGGGCCAGGTTCACGCGCAATCGGTCCATCGCGTCGGTGAACTGGCCGAACGCAACCCGTCCGAAACCGTATCGATCATCCGTCAATGGATGTCGGAGCCCGCCTGATCATGGCCGTCCCGCAAACCGTGGCAAACACCGCCAACGCCAACAGCGACATCGCCAGCATGGTAGCGACGCTGGCCCAGCGCCAGAGCACCCGCGCCAAGGGCCGGCCGATGACCGGCCCGCAGCGCGCCGCCATCCTGATGCTGGCGCTGGGCGAGCAATATGGCGGCAAGGTGTGGTCGCTGCTCGACGACGACGAGGTGCGCGAACTGTCGGCGGTGATGTCGTCGCTCGGCACCATCGAGGCTGACGCGGTCGAGGATCTGCTGCTTGAATTCGTGTCGCGGATGTCGGCGTCCGGCGCGCTGATGGGCAACTTCGACGCCACCGAGCGGCTGTTGCAGCAATATCTGCCGTCGGACAGGGTCAACGGCATCATGGACGAAATCCGGGGCCCCGCCGGCCGCAACATGTGGGAGAAGCTCTCCAACGTTCAGGAGGAAGTGCTCGCCAACTACCTCAAGAACGAATATCCGCAGACTATTGCGGTGGTGCTGTCGAAGCTCAAGTCGGAGCACGCCGCCCGCGTTCTGGCGATCCTGCCCGAGGACATGGCGCTCGACGTCGTCAGCCGGATGCTGAAGATGGAGGCGGTGCAGAAAGAGGTGATCGAGCGGGTCGAGCAGACGCTGCGCAGCGAGTTCATGTCGAACCTGTCGCAGACTCGCCGCCGCGACGCCCACGAGGTGATGGCCGAGATCTTCAACAACTTCGACCGCCAGACCGAAACCCGCTTCATCACCTCGCTTGAGGAAGAAAACCGCGAATCCGCCGAACGCATCAAGGCGCTGATGTTCACCTTCGACGATCTGGTGAAACTGGATTCCGCCTCGGCCCAGACCCTGATGCGCCACGTCGACAAGGACAAGCTCTGCATCGCGCTGAAAAGCGCAAACGAGGACGTGCGCGGCTTCTTCCTCGGCAACATGTCGTCGCGCGCCGGCAAGATGCTGCTGGACGACATGGCCGCGCTCGGCCCTGTTCGCCTGCGCGACGTCGACGAGGCGCAGGCGCTGCTCGTCAACCTCGCCAAGGACCTCGCCGCCAAGGGCGAGATCATGCTGACCAAGAACCGCGCCGACGACGAATTGGTGTACTGATGGGTGCCCCCGCCAAATTTCTGTTCGATGTCGATTTCTCCGCGCCCGACAAGGCGCGCGAGCGCGCGGCGACGCCGGCCGAGAT
>JBASBO010000010.1:0-2822 GCA_049651165.1 Xanthobacteraceae bacterium
CGCCGGGCTGTGGCGCCAGCGCTGGCGTCTGTTCTATCTGGCGACGGCGGGGCTGTTCGGGCACGCCGGCGGCGAGGAATGGGGCGTAAGCCACTATCGCCTGCGCCCAGCCTGACGCCCGGTTTGCCGATGATTTTCCTTCGACACATGTGGAGTCGTATTGCAGCATACGCCGCGCACCATGATCCCATGGTCGCCGCCTGCAACGTCATTGCCCTCGTGGTGGCGTCCAACCAGCCGCTTTATCCGCTCTATGTCTATTGGGCCGTCAGCGATCACATCTGGCCGACCTTCTTTACGTTCCTCTCCACGCCGCTTTTCCTGGCCGTACCGGCCGTTGCCAGACGCTACCCCAGAGCCGGCCGAGCGCTTCTTCCCATTACCGGCATGGCCAACACGATGCTGAGTGTGAGGGTATTTGGCTCGACGTCGGGGGTGGAGATTTTCCTGATACCGTGTGCTCTGATTGCCGCTACTTTCTTCAGAGCTTCGGAAAGGCTTGTCGCCTTTGCCCTGATCGGCGCAGCCTTGTTTATTTATCTCGGACTGAGCGGAAGGTATGACGCCCCTGTTCACATTTATACCGCTGCCGAATACCAGGCATTTTTCCGGCTGAACGCCATTAGCGCTGGTTCACTCTCTATCTTTGTCGGTCTTGTCGCGTCAGGACTGATGAGCCAGATCAAGATCCGGACTTGAAGGCGCGGGCGATAAGGAAGCCGGCGGTTGCCGCAATCGCCGTCAGGAACGTTCCCCAGCATAGATCGGCAATAGTTACCGCGAGCGGCCAGTTTTTCAGGGTCGCCTGGTTTGTCAGATCGTAGGTCGCATAAGCAAAAAGCCCGAGGAATGCGCCATACGATGTGGCCGTGATCCATCGATCGCTGGCAAGCGCGGGCACGATCGCGAACACGACGATGCCTGCGATATATATGAGATAGAATAGCGCCGCCGGCGCCAATCTGAAACTGTCGACGAGCATGTCGCCCATCAGGGGACGGTAAAGCCGTTGCGCCGCAACGCTCAGCCAGATTGCGTCTATCGCGAGAAACACCAAGCCGGTGGCGATGTAGGCAATACCATAAATTTTCAAGGGATGACCTTTCTTTGCCGAGACGACCCTTGTTACGCCTTTGAGTGATCGCCGGATCACACGAGGCTGCTTGCTATGGCGAACCGAGCGCCCGAAAGCCGGCGCACGCACGGCATGCGTGATCCGAACTCCGGCCGTCTGCGCAGTAATTGTGGTTAAGTGCTGATGGTCGGGAGTGTGTGCCGTGATAATGCGCGCCGCTCGGCCATTCAGCGCCACGACGCTTCCCTCGACCCCCAAGGTAAACAAGGTAAAGGGGGATAGATGCGCGGGCGCCGAGGCTCGCCTGCATGAATACGGTGCTGAGCCTGAGGCAGATGGCGGAAATTGCCGCGCCGATCAAAAATCCGGAGAGTGTCAGAGCGATAAGGCTGTGCTTAAGCGGCGAACCTTTCATTACCTCGCAAAAGGAGGGCTCTAGAGGGCTATAGAGCAGACATAGTTCACATTATCGCCTGAGACGGCGCGGCACTGGATCGTGGCGACGATGGTGGCGAACTGTCTGTTCGCGACCGTGGTCAACGCCTGGGCGACGCGTGGCCGGCATTTCGGCTGGATCCTGCTTGGCGCGGTGTCGGTGCTTGCGGTCGCGGGTTACTGAGCGGCCGTCATTGCAGCGGCGGGTCGCCGCTGGTGCGCTTCTTGGCGAGGTCCATCTCGGTGACGGCGATGAGAATCTCGGCGCGTGTCTTGAGGTCGGGCGCTTCCAGCATCGCCTGTTTTTCCGCCGGCCCATAAGGCGACATCATCGCCAGCGCGTTGACCAGCGCCTCGTTGGGCGCTTTCTCGATGCCGTCCCAGTCGACCTGAAGATTGTTGGCCTTGAGGAACGCGGTCAGCACCTCAAGCAGCGTTGCCCGGTCGACGTCGGCCTCGCCCTTGCGCGCGGTGAAATCGTCGGCATAGGGGAAGAAATCGACCCGGCACTGACGGTACGGCGTCAGAACCTTCAGTTCCTCCATCACGCGGAAGCGCGAGACGCCGGTGAGTTCGAGGATGTAGCGGCCGTCGCCGGATTCCGCCAGTTGGGTGATGCGGCCGACGCAGCCGACGCGGAACAGCGCCGGGCGCTCGGCGTCGCTGCTGTGCGCGGCGTCGGGCTGGATCATGCCGATCAGGCGGTGGCCGTCGCGGAAGGCGTCGTCCACCATCGCCAGATAGCGCGGCTCGAAGATGTTGAGCGGCATCTGGCCGCGCGGCAACAGCAGCGCGCCCGGCAGCGGAAACACCGGGATCACTTCCGGTAGCTCGGCGGGTCCGCGATATTCGGCGTTGATCGGCATGAGTGGCCCTGACGCAGGTTACGCGAGCACGGGTTGTCCCGTTACGAGAACAGGATCGTCGAAAGCCGCTTGCGACCCTCGATGGTGGCGTCGTCGTCGCCGCCCCACGCCTCGAAGAACTGCACGAGCTGCTTGCGCGCGGCGTCGTCCTTCCATTTGCGGTCGCGGCGGATGATCTCAAGGAGGTGTTGCGTCGCCTCATTGCGCTTGCCGCCGGCGTTGAGCGCGGTGGCGAGGTCGAAGCGCGCCTGATGATCGAGCGGATCGGCGGCGACCTTCTGCTCCAGTTCGGCGACGGGGCCGACCGCCTCGGCCTGCTCGGCGAGGTCGATCATCGCCTGCACGGCGCTGACCGCCGCGTCGGCGCGCCTGGCTTCCGGCACCAGCGCCAGCGTCTGTTTGGCCTGCGCGATCGCGCCGCTCGCGGCATAGCAGCGCGCCAGCCC
>JBASBO010000011.1:0-5674 GCA_049651165.1 Xanthobacteraceae bacterium
CAGCATCAGCACCAGCAGCAGACCGCCGTAGATCAACATACGCCAGCTTTGCAGGCCCGCCAGCAATTCGGGAATCAGGAAGAACACCAGCGCGCCGATGACCGGGCCCCAGAGCGTGCCGAGCCCGCCGAGCACGACCGTCAGCAGGAAGAAGATCGAGAAGTCGGCGGTGAAATCGTCCGGCGTCACCACGGTCTTCTGCGTGGCGAAAAATGCGCCAGACGCGCCGGCCATCGCCGCCGCGATCACGAAAGCGAGCAGCTTGACGACGTGGGGCGACGCGCCGACCGAGAGCGCGGCGGCGGGCACGTCGCGCACCGCAACGAAGGCGCGGCCGTAACGCGACTTGATGATGTTGCGGACCAGCACGAAGGCGATGACCGCCCAGGCCACCACCAGCAGATAGAGCGCCTTGGGCCCGAATTCGTAGCCGAACAGGTGCGGCGGCGGCACGCCGACGACGCCGGCGAAGCCTTTCGTCAGCCAGCGCCACTCGACGATCATCTTCTCGAAGACCAGCGCGAAGGCCAGCGTGATGAAGGCGAAATACCAGGTCGACAATCGGAACGCCGGCAGCGCGGACAATACGCCGAGCCCCGCCGCAAGCACCATGCCGACCAGGCTCGCGGCCCAGAACGACCAGTGATGATCGACCGTCAGCAGCGCCGTCGCATAGGCGCCGATGGCGAGGAAGGCCGCGTGGCCGAGAGACACCTGCCCGGCATATCCCGCCAGCAGGTTGAGGCCGATCGCGGCGATGATATAGACGCCGAGCTGCGTGGCGACGTAGAGCGCGTAGGAGTTGGCGCCGACGAACAGCGGCAGCACGAGCGCGAGCGCGAGGAACGCGACTTGCGCGATAAGCGGGACGATGGAAGCGATCCGGTCCTTCGTCATGTCAGACCGTTCGCGTCGTGGCGCGGCCGAACAGGCCCTGGGGACGGATCAGAAGCAATGCCAGCACCACGACGAACACCACCGCCTCCTGATAGCCGGGCGACAGCAGCGACGCGCCGACGGCCTCGGTGACGCCGATCAGATAGCCCGCCAGCAACGCGCCGCGATTGTTGCCGATGGACCCGACGGCGGCGGCGGCGAAGCCCTTCAACAGCAAGGTCGGGCCGAGCGACGTCGAGGCGTAGAGGATCGGCGCCGCGAGAACGCCGGCTAACCCTGCGAAGGCGCCGCCGAGAAAGAACGACCAACTGCTCAAACGCGATGGATTGATGCCGCGCAGCAGCGCCGCCTCGCGATCCTCCGCGACCGCCATGACGGCCTTGCCCTGCAAGGTCCGATACGCCGCCTCGGTCACGAAAACGAGGACGATCGTCACGGCCGCTAGCGCCACGACATAGGAGCTGAGCTGCGCGCCGCCGACCGAAAACGTATCGAGAGACAACGGCGCCGGCGGCTTGACGAGGATGGGGTCAGGCCCCCAGAAACGGCCGACGAGATTGGACACGATCAGCGAAATCGCCAGCGTCGTGATTACCCATCCGGTGCCGTTCGGCGACTTGGCGAGGATCGGCGCAACCGCGATGCGTTCCTCGACGAGGCCGATGACGCCGCCGACAACGAGCGTCACGATCAGCGCGACCAGCCACGGCCAGCCGGCGATCGTCGTCATCGAGGCGAACAGCATCGCCCCGAGCATCACCAACTCGCCCTGCGCGAAGTTGAAGACGTTGGTGGGGCGATACAGGATGTTGAAGCTGACCGCGACGAGCGCATACAGGCTGCCGGCGGTCAGTCCACGCACGATGACATCGGCGTCCATGCGGTGACGCTCTCACTGACCGGGCGCGCGGGCGCGCATACATCCGAGCGCGCGCGGATCCTGCCCCGACGCCACCGAGACCAGCACGACGTCGTTAATCGACACGCCACAATGATTATCCGGCGTCAGCGACAATTCGCCGAGCAGCCCCTTATAGCCTTTCACGTTGTCGAGCGCGACTTTCAGCTTCTCGACGTCGAACGTCTTCTCCGCCTCGATCACGGTCTTGATGAGATGGATGAAGTCATAATACGGGCTCGCCGCCACATTGACTTCGTAGCCCTTGCTTTCCGGAAATTGCGCGAGCCTTTTGGCGAAAGCCATCTGGCGCGGGCCGGGCTGCTCGGTGTCGGTCCAGGTGAAGGGCCGGTAATAGGTCGCGAACACGTTCTTGATCGCGTCGGCCGAGACGAGATCGAACAGCGACGGCAGCATCAGGCCGCTGTGTCCCGTCACCGGCGGAAACCATTTCAGCGTCTTCATCGAGTTGAAGATCATCGCCGCGTTCGGCACGTTGGCGATCCAGCCGACGACGCCGTCGACGCCGGCCTTCTGAAGGTTGCCGACATAGGCGGACAGGTCGGTCGCCGTTATCGGGTAAACCTGCACGCTCGCCGGTTCGAGGCCGTATTTCTGCTTGAGGATCGCGACGGTCGAGGCGGTCGCCTGCTCGCCGAAGGCGGTGTTTTCCTGAAGCACGCCGATCTTTTTCAGGCCGAGCGTCTTGACCATGTAGTCGGCGCAGACTTCCGCCTGCTGGTTGGTATTGAACAGCAACTGGTAGTGATACGGATATTTCTTTCCGTCGCCGGCCTCCGCCGCCGCGGCGTAGGTCGATTGCAGGATCTTCGCCTGCGTCGTTGCCGCCAGCGAGGCGAGCGACTGTGAACTGCCGGTCGGCCCGACGACGACGCCGATGCCTTGCCCCTGCAATTTGCGGACGATGCCCGGCTCCTTGGCGGGCGAGGCCTCGTCGTCTTCCTCGACGCGCTCGATGGGACGGCCGAGCACGCCGCCGGCGGCGTTGATCTCCTCGATTGCGATCAGGCCGCCAAGGTAGAGTGTCGCGAACGACGAGGCGAGACGGCCGGTGGTCGGTCTGATCCATCCGATCTTGAACGGCTGCTGTTGCGCCAACGCCGGTCCGCCGAGCGCCGCGGCGCCGAGCCAGGCGGCGGCGCCCAGCAGCGAGCGACGATCGATTGCTCCGTTGCGGCCAAATTGGATCGAGGTCCTTCCGGTCATCCTGTCTTCCTCCCTCCGGCGCGCCGTGTTGTGTTCTGATTGCATCCTGGCCGCTTTATCCGCATTATATTTCTTGCTAGCCGACCAGCAAGTGCTATGAGGGGCTCGATGCGACATTTTGTTGGAAAGCCCGCCACCGTCAAGCCGGCGTCGCGCCAGGACGAACGCCGGCGGGTTTCGGACGCGCGGATGCTGCGCGCAGCGATGCGTATCGTGGCGGAGAAAGGCGCGGCGAGCGCGACCCTCGCCGAGATCGGCGTCGCGGCCGGCTACAGCCGCGGCCTGCCGGCGGAACGTTTCGGCACCAAGCTCGCGCTTCTGAGCGCGCTGATGGACTTCATGGAGCACTGGTTCGAACGGCGCGTGCGGGAAGCGGTCGCCGGCAAGACCGGCCTGGCCGCCGTCCGTGCGCGCATCGACGCGCATATCGACGGGGCGTGCGCGGACCGCATCGGCACTGCGGCGCTTTACTCGTGTTTCGTGGCATCCCTGTATGCGGTGCCGGGGTTGCGGCTCCGCACCCAGGCGCTCAGCGAAAGCTTCCATCGCGGATTTCGCACGCATCTCGCCGAAGCCAGAAAAGAGGGCGAACTGCGGAAAGGAATGGACACAGCGAAGGTTGCCTCGATCCTGGTCGGCGCGCTGCGCGGGATGATCATTCAATCGCTGCTCGATGACGGCGTCACCGATCTCGCCGCGTGTAGAAACCAGATTCACGCCGTGTTCGAGGCGGGCCTCGCCGCGGCCCGGAAAGACGCGCAGGAGCGGCTGCCGATGAGACGACGGGCCTGAACGATGCTTTTGAAAGAACGCGAGCGCAGCCAGTGCGCCGGATATCCGGGAGTGCAACAATGAGCGCGGAAGACACGGCGCGCGCATCCGCCGACAAATACGTGCTTCGCAATCTGGTCGAGCGCCATGCGGCGGTGCGCGGCGACCGTCTGTTCGCCCTGTTCCAGACCGGCGAAAGCTGGACCTATGCGCAATTGCGCGCGCGCGTGCGCCGCGTCGCGGCCAGTCTACAGGCGCTCGGCGTCAAGCAGGACGACTTCGTGCTGTCCTGGCTGCCGAACGGGCAGCACGCGCTCGTCATGTGGTTCGCGCTCAATTACATCGGCGCGGTCTATGTTCCCGTCAACGTCAGCTATCGCGGCCGGCTGCTGGCGCATGTCATCCGCAATTCCGGCGCGCGGCTGATGGTGGCCGACGCGCGGCTCGCCGAACGGCTGGCCGAGGTCGACATGGCGGGCGTCGAGACGCTGGTCTGCGCGTCCGGCGCGCCGCCGAAACTCGCCGGCATCACCTGCCTGACGGAGGACGCGCTGACGGCCGCGACCGGCGAGCCGGCCGAGCCCGCCCGTCCCGTCATGCCGTGGGACACCCATGCGGTGATCTACACCTCGGGCACCACCGGTCCGTCGAAAGGCGTGCTGTCGTCCTACAGGCACATTGCCGCAACGACCGAAGGCATCGATTCGATCACGGAAGCGGACCGCGCGCTGGTCAACCTGCCGCTGTTCCATGTCGGCGGGACCAACGCGGTCTACCGGATGCTCATGAAAGGCGCCTCGATCGCCATGGTCGAGGCGTTCGACACCGCGACGTTCTGGGACACGATCCGCAAGACGGAATCGACCACCATGACGCTGCTCGGCGCGATGATCCCGTTCCTGCTGAAGGCGCCGCCGAGCCCGCGCGATCGCGATCACACGTTGCGGCAGGCCGTGATGGTGCCGCTGACCGAGGACGCCCCCGTCTTCACCGAGCGCTTCGGCGTCGACATCTACACCGTCTTCAACATGACGGAGATCTGCTGCCCGATCGTGTCCGAGCGCAACCCGACCGTGCCGAAGACCTGCGGCCGCCCGCGCGCCGGCTTCGAGGCGCGCGTCGTCGACGCGTTCGACATCGAGGTTGCGCACGGCACGGTCGGCGAACTGATCGTGCGCGCGAGCGAACCGTGGACGATGAACCACGGCTATCACGGCAATCCGGAGGCGACGGCGCGCGCCTGGCGCAACGGCTGGTTTCATACCGGCGATGCGTTCCGGCGCGACGCCGGCGGCGATTTCTTCTTCGTCGATCGCATGAAGGACGCCATCCGCCGCCGCGGCGAGAACATCTCCTCCTTCGAAGTCGAGGCGGAGATCGGCGCGCATCCGAAGGTGCGCGAAGCCGCGGTGGTGGGCGTGCCGTCCGAGTTCGGCGAGGATGAGGTGCTGGCGATCGTCGCGCCGGTCCCCGGCGCGGAAATCGATCCGGTCGAACTGATTTCCTTCCTCACCCCGCGGCTGCCGCATTTCATGGTGCCGCGCTATATCCGCATTCTTCCCGAATTGCCGAAAACGCCGACGCAAAAGGTCGAGAAGCATGTTCTGCGCAGCGAGGGCCTGACGCCGGACACCTGGGACCGCGAGAGCGCCGGCATTCGGTTCAAACGCGAAAAACTCGCATCCCACGCATTGAAGGTCAGCGAATGAGCGAAGACGTTACGATCCGCGACGATCTCAGGCTGGTGATGGCGGCGCAGGCCGCCCGCCTCGACCAGGCGCGTCCGGACGCGGTCGAGCGTCAGCGCAAACGCGGCCGCTGGACCACGCGCCAGGCGATCGGTGCGATCGCCGACGCCGGCAGCTTCGTCGAATATGGTGG
>JBASBO010000012.1:0-9896 GCA_049651165.1 Xanthobacteraceae bacterium
GTGCCGCGCTCGGCCGCGCCGACCGCGAAGCCCGCGAGGTCGTAGTCGCCGTCCTTGTAGAGGCCGGGCATCTCGGCGGTTTCGCCGCCGATCAGCGCGCAGCCGGACTCCCGGCAGCCCTCGGCGATGCCGGCGACGATCGCCGCCGCCGCTTCGGGATCGAGCTTGCCGCAGGCGAAGTAATCGAGGAAGAACAGCGGCTCGGCGCCCTGCACGACGAGGTCGTTGACCGACATCGCCACCAGATCGATGCCGATGCCGTTGTGGATGCCGGTCTCGATGGCGATCTTGACCTTGGTGCCGACGCCGTCGGTCGCGGCCACCAGCACCGGGTCCTTGAAACCCGCGCCCTTGAGGTCGAACAGGCCGCCGAAGCCGCCGATTTCCGCATCGGCGCCGGCGCGGGCGGTGGCCCGCACCATCGGCTTGATGAGGTCCACCAGCCGGTTCCCGGCGTCGATATCGACGCCGGCGTCGGCGTAGGTCAGTCCGTTCTTGCGGTCGGTCATGGCGTCGATCGGTGCTGGCCGGCTGTTCGGTGCTTAATCAAGGCGCGGCGGGGAAACCGTGGATTTCAACGGTGGTTACGTCGAATTCCTGCCGTGTGCAATGGTTCGGCAAGCATCGACCGCATATACTGTGCACAGACTGGCCGATTTTTTGATATGGCGGCCCAACCCCTTGCGGAGACTGGCGAAAGCCCGGGAACCTGGCGTGAGCATCCCCAACATCATTACCCTTGCCCGCATCCTGCTGGTTCCGGTGATCGTATGGGCGATCGCCGCGGGGCAGATGAAGATTGCCTTCGGGATTTTCGTCATCGCCGGCGTCAGCGACGCGGTGGACGGCTTTCTCGCCAAGCGCTTCAACATGGCGAGCGAACTGGGCGCGCTGCTCGATCCGCTGGCGGACAAGGCGCTGCTGGTGTCGATCTATGTCGCGCTCGGCATCTGGGGAGCGTTGCCGCGCTGGATCGTCATCCTGGTGGTGTCGCGCGATATCATGATCGTGGGCGCGGTGATGATTTCATGGTTGTTCGGCAAGCCGATGCCGATGAAGCCGTTGATGATCTCCAAGCTCAATACCGGCGCGCAGGTGGCGCTGGCGGCGCTGGTGCTGGCGGCGCTCGGGTTCGATTTCGGCTCCGCGCCCTATGAACTGATCCTGATGGTGGGCGTGGCGCTGCTGACGCTATTGTCGGTCGCCTTCTATCTGGTGGAATGGGTGCGTCATATGAGCACCATCGAGCTGAGTCGCTGACGGTGCGGCATGTGCGCGCCGGCGTCGCCGGAACGGAGTGAGTGCGTTGTCAGTTAGTGTCCCACCGCGTCAGCTTGCGTTCGCCCTGCCGCACGTCGAAAGCCTGTCGCGCGACGATTTTCTCGATGGCGCCTGCAACGCGGCGGGGCTGGCGCTGATCGACAGTTGGCCGGACTGGCCGAGCAGGACGATGATGCTGGTTGGCGCGGAAGGATCGGGCAAGAGCCATCTGGCGGCGATATGGGCGGCGCAGTCGGGCGCGCGCGTCGCCGCTGCTCATAGCCTGACGGCCGCGGCGGTGCCGGCCGAACTCGCGACGGGTGCGCTGGTGGTCGAGGACGTAGGTCCCGCCACCATGGATGAGCGGGCGATGTTTCACCTGCTCAACCTTGCCCGCGAAACCGACGCCTTCGTGCTGATGGCGGCGCGGCAGCCGCCGTCGTCGTTCGACATCGGCCTGCGCGACTTGCGCTCGCGGCTGCGCGCGCTGCCGGTGGTGATGCTGGCCGAGCCCGATGACGGGCTGTTTCGCGCTTTGATCGTCAAGCTCGGGGCCGACCGCCAGATGCCGTTCGACGAGGCTATGGTCAGCTATCTGGCCAGCCGCATCGAGCGTTCTTTCGCCGCGGCGCGCCGGGCGGTGGAACGGCTGGACGCGGAATCGCTGCGGCTGGGACGGCCGGTGACGCGGGCGCTTGCCGCCGAGATTCTGCGTGACGGAGAAGGGGACGAGGGACGATAGGCATGGCTGCCGCTCTTGTCATCGAATTGTCATGGCGATGGACCACGGTCACTGTTTAGGCGCTCGACCGGCGTCGCACTGGATACTCATCTATGGATACGGCACAAATTATTGAAACCGAAGAAAAGCCGGCGGATTCCGAGGGGACGTCGGAGATCGCCTCCAGTCCGCAGCGTTACATCAACCGGGAATTGTCCTGGCTGCATTTCAACCGCCGCGTCCTGGAGGAGTCGGTCAACGTCAACCATCCGATTCTGGAGCGCGTTCGCTTCCTGTCGATTTCCGCCAACAACCTCGATGAGTTCTTCACGGTCCGCGTGGCCGGCATCAAGGCGCAGGTTCGCGAGGGCATTCTCGAACGCAGTCCCGACGGGCTGACGCCGGCGGAGCAACTTGTCGTCATCAACGAGACCGTCTCGCAACTGGCGACCGATCAGCAGGCGATCTGGCGCGACCTGCGCGGTGCGCTCGCCGAAGTGGGAATCGTTCTGGTGGACGGCAAGGAGGCCACCAGGGCCGAACGCGCCTGGGTCGCGGATCACTTCCTGCATAACATCTTTCCGCTGCTGACACCGCTGGCGATCGATCCGGCGCATCCGTTCCCGTTCATTCCCAGCCTCGGCTTCACCGTCGCGCTGCATCTGGTGCGCGTCGCCGACGGCAAGCCGATGAACGCGCTGATCCGGATGCCCGGCAAGATCGACCGCTTCATCCGGATGCCGGCCTTCGACAAGGATCGCGCGGCGCGCCTGATGACGCTGGAGCAGGCGACCGGCCTGTTCATTGCCCGGCTGTTTCCCGGCTACGTCGTCAAGGGGCAGGGCGCGTTCCGCGTTTCGCGCGACAGCGAGTTGGAAATCGAGGAAGAAGCCGAGGACCTGGTGCGGCTGTTCGAGACCGCGCTCAAGCGCCGCCGGCGCGGTTCGGTGATCCGGCTTGAGATGGAAGCGACCATGCCGGAGGAGTTGCGCGCGTTCGTGCAGCGCGCGCTCGCCGCCAGCGACGACGAGGTGCTGCTGGTCGACGGCGTGCTCGCCATGAACGAACTGTCGCAACTGACGCGACTCGACCGGCCCGATCTCGAATTCGTGCCTTACGTGCCGCGACATCCCGAACGGGTGCGCGATCACGGCGGCGACGTCTTCGCGGCGATCCGGCAGAAGGACCTGATCGTCCATCACCCTTACGAATCCTTCGACGTCGTGGTGCAGTTCCTGCAACAGGCGGCGCGCGATCCCGACGTGGTGGCGATCAAGCAGACGCTCTATCGCACCTCGCGCGATTCTCCGATCGTCCGCGCGCTGATCGAGGCGGCGGAACTGGGCAAGTCGGTGACGGCGCTGGTCGAACTGAAGGCGCGCTTCGATGAGGAAGCCAATATCCGCTGGGCGCGCGATCTCGAACGCGCCGGCGTGCAAGTCGTTTACGGCTTCCTCGAACTGAAGACCCACGCCAAGCTGTCGCTGGTGGTGCGGCGCGAGGCGGGAAACCTCACCACCTACGTCCACACCGGCACCGGCAACTATCATCCGGTGACCGCGCGCATCTACACCGATCTGTCGTATTTCACCTCGGACCCGATCATCGGCCGCGACGTGGCGCGGGTGTTCAACTACATCACCGGCTACGCCGAGCCCAGCGACATCGAGAAGATGGCGGTGTCGCCGCTGACGCTGCGCAAGCGCATCATCGATCACATCCACGGCGAGATCGCGTTTGCGCGGCAGGGCAAGCCGGCGGCGATCTGGATGAAGATGAATGCGCTGGTCGATCCCGAGATCATCGACGCGCTCTACGCTGCCTCGCAGGCGGGCGTTTCGATCGAACTGGTGGTGCGCGGCATCTGCTGCCTGCGGCCCGGCGTCGCCGGCCTGTCGGACAATATCCGTGTCAAGTCGGTGATCGGGCGTTTCCTCGAACACGGGCGGATTTACTGTTTCGGTATGGGACATTCGATGCCGGGATCGAAAGCCGCGGTCTACATTTCGTCGGCCGACATGATGCCGCGCAATCTCGACCGCCGCGTCGAGGTGTTGTGCCCGCTGCAAAATCCGACGGTGCATCAGCAGGTTCTCGAACAGATCATGGTCGCCAACCTGAAGGACACCGAACAGAGCTGGCGGTTGTTGCCGGATGGATCGTCAACGCGTATGAAGGCGGCGAAGGGCGAGGAGCCCTTCAACCTGCACAACTACTTCATGACCAATCCGAGTCTGTCCGGCCGTGGAAAGTCACTCAAGGAATCGTCGCCGCGCCGGCTTACGCGCCGCTCCGAACGACAGCAGTCCTCATAAGGGACGCGCCGCGTGACGGCGCGGCCTCGCAAACGCGCCGCGAGCGTGGCGGTGATCGACATCGGATCGAACTCGGTTCGTCTCGTCGTCTACGAATCGCTGGCGCGCAGTCTCGTTCCGATCTTCAACGAGAAGGCGCTGTGCGGGCTCGGCCGCGAGGTGCAGACCACGGGCCTGCTTGCCGCGGACGCGGTGGCGAAGGCGGTGGCGGCGCTGCGGCGCTTTCGCGCGCTGTGCAAGGTGATGAAGGTCGGCCGCGTCTTCGCGGTGGCGACCGCCGCCTGTCGCGACGCGCGGAACGGGCCGGAATTCATCGCCCGCGCCGAGCGCATCTGCGGCGTGCCGATTTCCATTCTGTCGGGCAAGCGCGAGGCGCGGCTGTCGGCGCTCGGCGTCGTCTCCGGCGTTCATAAGCCGAACGGAATCGTCGGCGATCTCGGCGGCGGTTCACTCGAACTGATCGACGTGCGCGGCAATCGTTTGAGCGCCGGCGTGACGCTGCCGCTCGGCAGCCTTGCCTTGCAGGACACCTCGCAGAAATCGCTGAAGCGCGCGCAGCGCATCGTGCGCACCCAACTGGCGCGCGCGCCGCAACTGGTCGCCGGCAAGGACCGCGCGTTCTACGCTGTCGGCGGCACCTGGCGCGCGCTGGCGCGCATTCACATCATGCAGAGCGGTTATCCGCTGAAGGTGATGCACGGCTATGCCATCCCGGCAGCCGAGGCGCTGTCGTTCGCGCGGCGATTGCGCCGGCTGGCGGCGGCGAATGCGCTGGCCGGCATCGAGGCGGTTGCCGACGCACGTCAGTCCTTGCTCGCTTACGCGGCGCTGGTACTTGAACATATTATCCGCATCGCCAGGCCGGAGCGCATCGTTTTCTCGACCTACGGCGTGCGCGAGGGGCTGCTCTACGAAATGCTGCCGCCGACGGAACGCGCGCGCGACGGGCTCGCATGCGCGGCGCAAACGCTCAACGCGTTGCTGTCGCGCTCGGCGCCCCACGCGCAGGAACTGATCGAGTGGACCGACCGCTTCGTGAAGATCGCAAAGCTTGCGGAGACGCCCGACGAGCGGCGCTTGCGTCACGTCGCCTGTTTGCTCTCCGATATCGGATGGCGCGTGCATCCCGACTATCGCGGCGAGCAGACGCTCAATCTGGTGTGTCATGGCAACTTCGGCGCGATCACCCATCCGGGCCGCGCCTTCGTCGCGCTCTCGGTGTTCTATCGTTATGCCGGACTGCGCGAGGAAAACGAATCGCCGCCGGCGGTGCGCGCGCTGGTGACGCCGGCGATGCTGGAGCGCGCGCGTATTCTCGGCGCAGCGTTCCGCGTCGCCTATCTGATCTCGGCGGCGCGGCCCGGCGTATTGCCGGCGACGCATTTCCGCAGCAAGGGACGCAAGCTGTTACTGATCTTCGAGCACCGCATGGTCGATCTGGTGGCGGACCGCGCCGGCGGCCGCTTCAAGCAGCTCGCGAAACTGGTCGGACGCTCTGGGGGAATCGTGCGGAAGTAGTTGGCGGCTTCGGCGCGGCGTTGCTCACCGATGATTGAACGGCTGCAAGCAACGATGCGGCCGCGCGCGCGTTTCTCCTGATGGATCGGGGCAGTCGCATTCGGAGCGAACCGTGACCACCTTGCCCGCCGATCAACCGCAAGCCACATCCGACCACGAACAGACGCGCAGGGATTTTCTCTACGTGCTGACGGGATGTGTCGGCGTGGTCGGCGTCGCTGCGGCGCTGGTCCCGATGATTTCGCAGATGGAGCCGGATCAGGACACTCTGGCGGCCGGCGGTCCCGTCGATCTCGATCTCAGCAAGGTGCAGCCGGGGCAGCAGGTCGTCGTTCGCTGGCGCGGAAAGCCGGTGTTCGTCATCAATCGCTCGCAGAATGCGTTGAAGACGTTGCAGGACGAAAAGCTGCTGTCGCAACTCGCCGATGCCGGCTCCCAGCAACTCCAGCAAGCCGACTACGCGAAGAACTGGCACCGCTCGATCAAGCCCGAGTACGGAGTCTATGTCGGCATCTGCACGCATCTCGGCTGCATTCCGATGTACTATCCGGATCCCAGCGCGTCGGTGCCGACATCGGACTGGCTCGGCGGTTACTTCTGCCCGTGCCACGGTTCGAAATACGATCTGGCCGCGCGCGTGTTTCGCGGCGTGCCGGCTCCGTACAACCTGCCGGTGCCGCCGTATCATTTTCCAAGTGATGGCGTGGTGCGGATCGGTGTCAATCCGCCGGACTCGAACTTCGACTTTTCCAGCATCAACCAGCTTTAAAAGCCGTCGGGAATCCTGCGGCGAGAGGGTGACCGGATTGCGGCGCGATCGGGCGGCCGGACTCAGCCGCGATCGACGCGGATCACCCGGCCTTTTTCCATCGCCAAGGCCAGCCGGCCGTGCTTCAGCGCCAGCGCCGCCTCGCCGAACAGTTCACGCCGCCAGCCCTTCAGCGCGCCGACGTCGGCCTGATCGCTGGCGGCGATCCGTTCCAGGTCGTCGGTGGTGGCGATCACCTTGCTGGCGACGGCGTGGCGCTCCGAGGTCATGCGCAGCAGCACCTTGAGCAGTTCGACGGTGGCGGAGCCGTTGTTGTGGCCGCGCGGCTTGTCGAGCTTCGGCAACTCGCGCGGATCGCGGGCGAGGCCGCGCGCCACCGCCTCAAGGATGTCGGCCCCCCATCTCGAACGCTCGAAGCCTTTCGGCAGCGAGCGCAGCGCCGCCAGCCGCTCCGGGCTGGTGGGGGCGTGGGTGGCGATGTCGGTGACGGCGTCGTCTTTCAGGACGCGCGAACGCGGGACGTTGCGGTTCTGCGCCTCGCGCTCGCGCCAGGCCGCGACTTCCATCAGCACGGCGAGGTCCTTCGGCTTGCGGATGCGGCCCCTGAGCCGCTCCCAGGCGTGCGTCGGGTCGCAGTCGTAGGTTTTCGGCGAGGTCAGGACATCCATCTCCTCCGCCACCCAGTCGCTGCGGCCGCGCTTCTTCAGATCGGCGTCGAGCGCCAGAAACACCTCGCGCAGGTGGGTGACGTCGCCCTCGGCGTAGCGGACCTGCTCGTCCGACAAGGGTCGCTGGGCCCAGTCGGTGAAGCGGTGGGTCTTGTCGGGGCGGTGGCCGGTGATGCGCTCGACCAACTGGTCGTAGGCGACGGAGTCGCCGTAGCCCAGCACCATGGCGGCGACCTGGGTGTCGAACACCGGGGCCGGGACGATGCCGGCGCGGTGCCAGATGATCTCGATGTCCTGCCGCGCGGCGTGAAACACCTTCAGCACGCGGTCGTCGGCCATCAGGGAGAAGAACGGGCCGAGGTCGATGCCTTCGGCCAGCGCGTCGATCACGGCAGATTCGTCGGGGCTCGCGATCTGCAACACGCAGAGCTGCGGGAAAAAGGTGGTTTCGCGCAGAAACTCGGTATCGACGGTGACGAAGGGGTGGCGAGCGAGGCGGTCGCAGACGGCCGCGAGGCCGGAGGTTGTGGTAATCAGGTCCATGGCCCCGCTGAATAACGTGTCTTGCGGCCGTTGTCGCCCCGTTTTCGGCGCGGAACAGCCCTGTCGCGGGCCGGCCGGTGCTGGCGGCGGTCCCGGTTGCCGGGCCGGACCGGCTCGGGTAAACCCTGAGCCTCCTGCGGCCGTCGCGTCGCGCGATTCCGCACCCCTTTTAGGTTTTGAGACACTTCATGCACCGTTATCGCTCCCACACCTGCGGCGCGCTGCGCGACGCCGATATCGGCCAGATCGTCCGGCTGTCGGGCTGGTGCCACCGCATCCGCGACCACGGCGGCCTCTTGTTCATCGACCTGCGCGACCATTACGGACTGACCCAGTGCGTCGCCGACCCGGATTCGCCGGCGTTCAAGGACGCCGAGAAGCTGCGCTCGGAATGGGTGGTGCGAATCGACGGCAAGGTGCGCAGGCGCCCCGACGGCACCGACAACCCGGACCTGCCGACCGGCGCGGTCGAGGTCTTCATCAGCGAGATCGAGGTGCTGGGGGAGGCCGGCGACCTGCCGCTGCCGGTGTTCGGCGATCAGGAATACCCCGAGGACACCCGGCTCAAGTACCGCTTCCTCGACCTGCGCCGCGAGAAGCTGCACAACAACATCATGACGCGCGGCGCGATCGTCGATGCGATGCGCCGGCGCATGAAGGAGCAGGGTTTTTTCGAATTCCAGACCCCGATCCTGACGGCGTCGTCGCCGGAAGGCGCGCGCGACTTCCTGGTGCCGAGCCGCATCCATCCCGGCCAGTTCTACGCGCTGCCGCAGGCCCCGCAGCAGTACAAGCAACTGCTGATGATGTCGGGCTTCGACCGCTATTTCCAGATCGCGCCGTGCTTCCGCGACGAGGACCCGCGCGCCGACCGGCTGCCCGGCGAGTTCTATCAGCTCGACGTCGAGATGAGCTTCGTGACGCAGGAGGACGTGTTCGCGGCGATGGAGCCGGTGATTACCGGGGTGTTCGAGGATTTCGCCAAGGGCAAGAAGGTCACGCAAAACTGGCCGCGCATCCCGTTCGCCGACGCCTTGCGCAAATACGGCACCGACAAGCCGGACCTGCGCAATCCGCTGGAAATGCAGGACGTGTCCGAGCACTTCCGCGGCTCCGGCTTCAAGGTTTTTGCACGAATGTTGGAGGACTCCAAAAATCAGGTCTGGGCGATCCCCGGTCCCGGCGGCGGCTCACGCGCGTTCTGCGACCGCATGAATAGCTGGGCGCAGGGCGAGGGCCAGCCCGGCCTCGGCTACATCATGTGGCGTGAGGGCGGGGAGGGCGCGGGCCCGCTCGCCAACAACATCGGCGCGGAGCGCACCGAGGCCATTCGCGCGCAACTCGGCCTCAAGGCCGGGGACGCGGCGTTCTTCGTCGCCGGCGATCCGGCAAAATTCTGGAAGTTCGCGGGGCTGGCGCGCACCAAGGTCGGCGAGGAACTGAACCTGATCGACAAGGACCAGTTCGCGCTGGCCTGGATCGTTGATTTCCCGATGTACGAATACAACGAGGACGACAAGAAGGTCGATTTCTCCCACAACCCGTTCTCGATGCCGCAGGGCGGGCTCGATGCGCTCAACACGCAGGACCCGCTGACCATCAAGGCGTTCCAGTACGACATCGCCTGCAACGGCTACGAGATCGCCTCGGGCGGCATCCGCAATCACAAGCCGGAAGCCATGGTGAGGGCGTTCGAGATCGCCGGCTACGGCGAGGAAACCGTGATCGAGCGCTTCGGCGGCATGTACCGCGCCTTCCAGTACGGCGCGCCGCCGCATGGCGGCATGGCGGCGGGCGTCGATCGCATGGTCATGCTGTTGTGCGGCACCACCAATCTGCGCGAGATTTCGCTGTTCCCGATGAACCAGCGCGCCGAAGACCTGTTGATGGGCGCGCCTTCGGAGGTGACCGCGAAGCAGCTTCGCGAGCTTCACATCCGGCTCAATCTGCCGGAGAAGTGAGGGGGTTGTTTCGCGCGGAAGCGCAACACGAAGATCGTCGTCCCCGCGCAGGCGGGGACCCATACGCCGCAGCGGTTCGGCTCTATCACTCAAGGCGAGGTTATCTCATGATAACTGACGCAGGGGTTATGGGTCCCCGCC
>JBASBO010000013.1:0-3923 GCA_049651165.1 Xanthobacteraceae bacterium
GGGCTATGCGGATCTGGCGGCGGCGCTGACGGCGGACGGGATCGAGGTCCGGGTGGTCGGCGGCCCCGGCGAGACGGAGGCGGCGCGCGCCATCGTCACGCGCGCCGGGCTTCTCGCCCGCGACTTCACCGCCACCGACTTGCGTCAAGGGATACTGGCGATCGCCGGTTCCGATCTCGCGGTGTCCAACGATTCCGGGCTGCTGCACGTCGCCGCCGCCACCGGCGTCCCGACCATCGGCATTTTCGGTCCGACCAGCCCGTGGCATTGGGCTCCGCTCAACCCGCTCGCCGCCGCGGTGCAACCGCCAAGCCTGCGCGGCACCGAAATGCCGTATCATTCGATCGCCGCACGCGACGACGCCTCCTACATCGCGAGCGTCCCGCTCTCCGACGTGCTGGACGCGGTGCGCGCGGTGCTGACGCGCCCGCATTCCTCACAGGCTTCGTCATGACGATGGCGGCGCGGCCCGCCGCGTTTCTCGACCGCGACGGCGTGCTCAACATCGACGACGGCTATATCGGCACCCGCGCGCGCTGGCGCTGGATGCCGGGCGCAAGCGCCGCGATCCGCGCGCTGAACGAGGCCGGCTACTGGGTGTTCGTGATCTCGAACCAGTCCGGCGTCGCGCGCGGCATGTTCGGCGAGGACGACGTGCGCGCCCTGCACGACTGGATGCGCGATGAACTGGGACGCGATGGCGCGTGCATCGACGATATCCGCTACTGCCCGCACCATGCGCAAGGCACGATCGCGGCTTACGCCTTCGCCTGCGACTGCCGCAAACCAAAGCCCGGCATGTTGCGCGACCTGATGGCGACGTGGCCGGTGCGGCGCGCGGGCAGTTTCGTGATCGGCGACAAGGCCAGCGACATCGCCGCCGCCGCGGCCGCCGGGCTGCCGGGTTTCCTGTTCGCGGGCCGCGACCTCGCAGCCTTCGTCAACGATGTGCTAGGCGGGCGGTTGCGTCCGTCCTGAGCAGCCCGCGCTCAATGCCCCGCGAACTGCATCAGCGTGCGCACCGGCACGTCCATGGCGCGCAATTTGTCAGCGCCGCCAAGGTCGGGCAGGTCGATGATGAAGCACGCCGCACAGACCTCCGCGCCGATCTGGCGCAACAGCTTCACCGCGCCTTCGGCAGTGCCGCCGGTCGCGATCAGGTCATCGACCAGGATGACGCGCTCGCCGGGCGCGATGGCGTCGACGTGCATCTCCATCTCGTCGGTGCCGTATTCCAGCGCGTAAGCCATCCGCACGGTCTGATGCGGTAGCTTGCCCTTCTTGCGGATCGGCACGAAGCCGGCCGAGAGCTGATGCGCCACCGCGCCGCCGAGGATGAAGCCGCGTGCCTCGATGCCCGCCACCTTGTCGATCTTCGAGCCGGCCCACGGCTGCACCAGTTGATCGACCGCGCGACGGAACGCACGCGCGTCGCCGAGCAGCGTGGTGATGTCGCGAAACAGGATGCCCGGCTTCGGATAGTCGGGAATGGTACGGACGGCGGCTTTCAGATCGTCTTCGAGGATCATGTGACGTCGGTGTCCTTCCCCAGCCGGAATGCGTTCTCGACGATGCGCAGGCCCACCTCGCCGCCGAGCGACATCAGCGACTCGGGATGAAACTGCACGCCGCCGACCGGCAGCGTCGTGTGCTCCATCGCCATCGGCACGCCGTCCTCGGTGGTGGCGGTGACGCGCAGCACCTCCGGCATGCTGTCGCGCTCGACATAGAGCGAGTGATAACGGCCGATGGTGATCTCGTTCGGCAACCCGCGCATCAAGGTGCCGCCGCGCACCTGCACCCGCGACGGGCGGCCGTGCGCCGGCTGCGCCAACTGCCCGAGCTGGCCGCCAAAGTATTCGCCGATCGCCTGCACCCCGAGACAGACGCCGAACACCGGCAGCTTCTTCTCCAGCGCGAGATCGATGGTTCTGGCGATGCCGAAATCCTCCGGCCGCCCCGGCCCCGGCGACAGCACCAGCAGGTCGTAATTGCCTTGGCTGAGCACCGCCAGCGCGTGATTGTGCCGGGTGACGCTGACCTCCGCGCCGACCTGGCGGAAATAATCCGCCAGCATATGCACGAAGCTGTCGTCGTGATCGATCAAGAGCACGCGCTTGCCGGAGCCGGTGGCGTCCGGCGCGACGCTGGACAGCGGCTTCGGCGGATCGCCACGCAGCGCCTGAAACAGCGCCGCCGCCTTGGTCTGACACTCGCGGTCCTCCGCCGCCGGGTCGCTGTCGAACAGGCATGTGGCGCCGACCCGCACCTCGGCGAGGCCATCCTTCATGCGGATGGTGCGGATGGTGAGCCCGGTGTTGATCGAGCCGTCGAAGCCGACCACGCCGAACGCGCCGGCGTACCAGCGCCGCGACGAGCGCTCGTGATCCTCGACGAACTGCATCGCCCATTTCTTCGGCGCGCCGGTCACCGTCACCGCCCAGGCATGGGTGAGAAACGCATCGAGCGCGTCGAAGCCCGGCCGCAGGATGCCTTCGACGTGATCGACGGTGTGAAACAGTTTCGAGTAGGTTTCGATCTGCCGCCGCGCCAGCACCTTGATCGTTCCCGGCAGACAGATGCGCGCCTTGTCGTTGCGGTCGACGTCGGTGCACATGTTGAGTTCGAACTCGTCCTTCTGCGAATTGAGCAATTCGCGAATCCGCTCGGCGTCGCCGATGGCGTCGGCGCCGCGCGCGATGGTGCCGGAGATCGGACAGGTCTCGATGCGGCGGCCGTCCGAGCGCACGAACATCTCGGGCGAAGCCGACACCAGAAACTCGCCGTCGCCGAGATTGACCAGCCCGCCATAGGGCGACGGATTGATCCGGCACAGCCGCTGGAACACTTCGGCCGGGGTGCGCGCGCACGGCTCGGCGAACAGTTGTCCCGGCACCGCCTCGAACAGGTCGCCGCGCGCGAACGCCGCGCGCGCGGTTTCCACCGTCGCCTGATATTCGCCCGGCGCGTGATCGGTGAAGCCCTGCCGGTCGGTGATGGCATAGATGCTTTCGGCGGTGTCGGTGGGCAGTCCGTCCGTGGAGCGGCCATCGAAGGCGAATTCGAAATCGAGCGTCACGCCGCGGCCGGTGGCGCGGTCATAGGCCAGCAGCCGATCCGGAACGAACAGCACGATGTCGCGCTGGTCGGCCTCGCGGGCGCGCCGCTGCACCAGGTCCTCCATCTGGAACACCAGGTCGTAGGCGAACGCGCCGTAAAGCCCGAGCAGCGGATCGACCGGCGAGGCCAGCAACGCGACGATGGCGCGCACCAGCGACAGCGCGCTGGCGCGGCGGGTGCGCTGGTCCTCGTCGATCGGGGCTTCGCCACGAATGATGGTGCCGACGAGCCGTGCTGCCGAGGTTTCCGTAATCTCGAAGGCGGGATCGCGCAATGTTGCGCCGAGAAACGCCACCAGCACCTCGCCGCGCTGGTTCAGCGCGCGGATCTCGAAGCGCGTCCCCACCGTCTCCAGCGCCAGCGGCGGATCGGCGAAGCCCATGTCGAAGCTCTCGTAGCGCCCCGGCACCGTGGTGCCCGAAGACAGCACCACGCCGCGGCGGCGGTCGAGCAGGTCGATCAGGCGGTCGAGCGCCGCGCCGCCGCTGAAATGCGTCACCGTGCGCGACACTTCAAGGCCGCCGGCGCTGCGGTAGCTCGCCTGCGCGGGGAGCAGAAAGACAGTCCTGTTCATGGCATCCTCTTACGAAACTTGTCGGAGGTGCGCCACACAGGACAGGGATGCCGGATCAAAAAACAAAGGCCGCCGTGCTGCGAGGCGACCTTGACGATTGGGAAAACGATATCGCACCGGCCACCTTCAGGAGGTGCGCCACCACAGACGGCTCTGGAACGGGGTGCTCATGGCGGTCAAAACACCACGCCGGCGCCGCCGCGTCAAGGGCGCGCGCGGGGACCTGCCG
>JBASBO010000014.1:0-8788 GCA_049651165.1 Xanthobacteraceae bacterium
GCCGGAAGCGGCATCGGGTCTTGACGGCTGGCTGGTGGAGCGGCTGTTCGGGGGCCGGCGCTAACTAGCGGCGGCCGGGGCGTTATTCCTGAATGCCGTAGCGGTGCAGGTCGTTGCCGTAGACATCGAGCCAGTTCTTGGCCTGCTCGACCTTGGGACAGATCCGCGCCACTACTTTCCAGAAGCGCGGCGAGTGGTTCATCTCGACGAGGTGCGCGACCTCGTGCGCGGCGAGATAGTCCAGTACATAGGGCGGCGCCAGGATCAACCGCCACGAAAACGACAGCGACCCCGACGAGGTGCAGGAGCCCCAGCGGCTCGATTGATCGCGGATCGACAGGCGCGTCACCCGCACACCCAGTTGCGCGGCGTAGACGTCCACGGATTTTTGCAGATCGCGACGCGCCTCGCGCTTAAGATAATCGTGGACGCGGCGATCGATGTGCTCGATGCCGCCGGCGGCGCACAGAACGCGCTCGCCGCTGTCGCGGGTCTCAACCCATACCGTTCCGCGGCTACCAGTGCGATGCGCGATGCGATGCGCGACGCCGCGCAACGGAACGGTAACGCCCGGCCGGAACGGCGCGGCTTTCGGCAAACGTCCGAGCCGAGCTGCGATCCAGCCGCCGTGGCGCTGGGCAAAGTCCTTGGCGTCGGCAATGGTGCCGCGCGGCGGCATGGTGAGGATCGCCTCGCGATCGCTCGGATGAATCCGCAGCGTATAACGACGCGCGCGACGATGTCGCCTCAAGCGGATCGCGAAAATCTGCGACCCGAACTTGATGGCGATGGTCGAAGGTTCATACGGGCGACGATAAAGAAGGGCGCGAACAGCCATGTCGAGGAATCCGGCATCCAGGAAGTCGCCGGGATTCTGCCACATCCGCCGCCAGGGAAAGCGGTCCGCGCAAAAACAAATCATTTGCCCAACATACAGGGGCATCGGGCGAAAATCGCCCTAGATCATGTGGGTTACGCAGCTTGAATTGAACTTAAATTGCGCAGGTTCCGTCGCTCAAAAAGCGACGCCACATTCATTACTTGGCAAGCGGGCGAATTCAGGTTCACCCGCCAGTTCTCGGGCGCTATTCGGCGGCGGCCAGCGTCGTTTCGAATTGCGACGACGCCTGCATGAACGCGGAAATGCGCGGCACGATCTCCTTGCGGAAGCGCGAACCATTGAACACGCCGTAGTGACCGACGCCCTTCTGCACGTAATGAACGCGGCGGCCGGGCGGAATGGAGCTGCAAAGCCCATGCGTCGCTTCGGTCTGTCCCAATCCCGAGATGTCGTCGTTCTCGCCTTCCACCGTCATCAGCGCGACGCGCTTGACCTTCGACGGCTGCACCAGCTTGCCGCGATGGGTCATCTCGCCCTTCGGCAGCAGCTGCTTGACGAACACCCGATCGACGGTTTGCAAATAATATTCGGCGGTCAGGTCCATCACCGCGAGATACTCGTCGTAGAAGTCGCGATGCTTCTCGACCTTGTCGCCGTCGCCCTTGACCAGATTGTCGAACAGGCGGCGATGCGCATCGACATGGCGGTCGAGGTTCATGCTGACGAAGCCGGTCAACTGAAGGAAGCCGGGATAAACATCGCGCATGACGCCGGGATGCGGGAACGGCACCTTGGTGATGACGTTGCCGCGGAACCAGTCGATGCCGCGTTCCTGCGCCAGATTGTTGACCGCGGTGGGATTGCGCCGCGTGTCGATCGGCCCGCCCATCAGCGTCATCGACAGCGGAACGTTGTCGTCGCCTTCGGCTTCCATCACCGACACCGCCATCAGCACCGGCACCGCCGGCTGGCACACCGCGACGACATGGACGTCGCCGCCGAGCAGGCGCAGAATTTCAATCAGGTACTCGACGTAGTCGTCGAGATCGAACCGTCCGGCCGCCGACGGCACCATGCGCGCGTCGGCCCAGTCGGTGATGTAGACGTCGTGTCCCGGCAGGAAGGCTTCGACGGTTCCCCGCAGCAACGTCGCATAGTGCCCCGACATCGGCGCGACGATCAGGACGCGCGGCTGCGGCTTGCTCAGCGGCGCGACGATGCCGCGATCGAAGTTCAGAAGCCGGCAGAACGGCTTCTCCCAAACCGAGCGGATCGCGATCGGAACGCGATGGCCTTCGACCTCGGTATGGGTCAATCCCCATTCCGGCTTGCCGTAGCGGCGGGTGATGCGGTCGAACAGTTCGCAACTGGCGGCGACCGACTTGCCGACCTGGGTGTGCGACCACGGATTGAGGGGATTCTCGAACAGGATCTTGGTGGAGTCGAACACCGCGCGCGCCGGATTGAGCGAGGCTTGCCCCATCTCATACATCCAGTACAGCGGCATCATCATCGCTGAGCCACCCTGTACCGGCAGGGTCGGCGCGCCGCCAAATTCACCAATCGCCATCAGCAAATCCCCGATCTGTTTATTGCATTGCAACAGTCTGACGACTGCATATGGGAGCGTCAATCCATCTCTTTGACTATCCTCTTGGGGTTTAACGATTTCGTTGCGACCGCGTTCAATGGGACACATTTCTCTCATTGGAACCCGGATGGAACAAAATACCTCATCGCCTCAGAACCGCGACGCAAGGCCGTATGTCCGGGCGCAAACGATGCTTTAAGGTCGGCACATGACCGACACCGCATTCCCGACCTTCCATCATCCCCGGCGCAATATCCGCCTCGACACCATCCTGCGCCTGCGCTGGCTTGCCGCGCTCGGCCAGCTCGCGGCGATTTTCTTTGTCGTTCAAAGCCTTGACTTCGATGTTCCGGTCATTCCCTGCATCGCCATCATCGCCGCCTCGGCGGTGGTCACGCTGGCCTTGCAGATCGTCGCCAATCCGATGCAGCGGCTGGCGCCGCGGTTCGCGGCCGCCCTGCTGGCGCTTAACATCGCCGAACTGGCGGGGCTGCTTTACCTGACCGGCGGGCTGGAAAACCCGTTCTCGTTCCTGTTCCTGGGACCGGTGCTGATTTCGGCAACGGCGCTGCCGACCCGAATCACCATCGCGCTCGGAATATTCGCGGCGATCTGCGCCACCGCGCTCGGCTTCTTCCATCTGCCGCTGCCGTGGCACAGCGACGAGCCGCTGGTGCTGCCGCCGGTCTACATGGCCGGTATCTGGCTCTCGATCCTGCTCGCGATTGGCGTCACCAGCCTCTACACGTTCCAGGTCACCGAGGAGGCGCGCAAACTGGCCGACGCGCTTGCGGCAACCGAACTGGTCTTGACCCGCGAACAACACCTGACCCAGCTCGACGGCCTTGCCGCCGCCGCCGCCCACGAACTCGGCACCCCGCTTTCGACCATCTTCCTGATCTCGCGAGAACTGGAACAATCGACCCCGCCCGACAGCCCGATCGCGGGAGACCTCAAGACGCTGCGCGAACAGGCGCAGCGCTGCCGCGACATCCTTGCCAAGATCGCGCAACTATCATCCTCGGGCGCGCCGTTCGACCGGATGCCGCTTTCGACGCTGATCGAGGAATCGGTGGCCCCGCACCGCGATTTCGGCATTTCCATCACCATCCGCATCGCCACCGCCGAGTCCCCCGAGCCGACCAGTATGCGCAACCCCGCGATCCTCTACGGCGTCGGCAACATCCTCGAAAACGCCGTGGACTTTGCCCGCTCTACCGTCGAGGTCGATGCCCGGTGGACCGAGGACATCGTCGAGATCATGATATCCGACGACGGCCCGGGCATCGCTCCCGACCTTTTGAAGCGGATCGGCGAGCCCTATCTGTCGCGCCGGCGCGGCGCTGACCAGACCCACCGCGAGCGGCGCGGCCTCGGCCTCGGTATCTTCATCGCGCGCACCTTTCTGGAGCGCTCCGACGCCGAAGTCGCATTCTCCAACCGGATATTCCCCGACCACGGCGCCATTGTGCGGATCACCTGGCCGCGCGCGAGTTTCGAGGATACACAGTCGGCGGACGCCTCCGGCGACTGATACGCACACCATCGGGAACCGGTTTCCGTTCACATGCGTTCCAGTCACAAGCGCCGGCTACACGCCGTCGCGACGATATGGGCTCTTGGAATCGCATGGCAGCTTCCCATATCGTGGGGATCGACAATCAGGAAATCAGCCAGTGACAGCCATTGCCGAACTTGCCGCCGAGACCGATCGCTCCCTGATGATCGTTGAAGACGACAAGCCGTTTCTCGAACGGCTGTCACGCGCCATGGAAAGCCGTGGCTTTTCGGTGACCTCGTGCGAGAGCGTATCCGACGGGCTCGACCACATCGGCAAGTCCGCCCCGGCTTTCGCCGTGGTGGACCTGCGGCTCGGCGACGGCAACGGCCTCGACGTGGTGGCGGCGCTGAAACGGCAGCGGCCGGACGCGCGCGCCATCGTGCTGACCGGCTACGGCAACATCGCGACCGCGGTGACCGCGGTGAAGATGGGCGCGGTCGATTACCTGTCGAAGCCCGCCGACGCCGACGACGTGGTCGCGGCGCTGCTTGCAAGCGGCACCGAGAAGTCGGAACTGCCGAGCAACCCGATGTCGGCCGACCGCGTGCGCTGGGAGCATATCCAGCGCATCTATGAGCTTTGCAACCGCAACGTCTCCGAAACCGCGCGCCGCCTCAACATGCACCGCCGCACCTTGCAGCGCATTCTCGCCAAGCGCGCGCCGCGCTGAATTTCTTTTAGAAAAAGACGCCCGTCATTGCCCGATCGCCGGACGGATGGCGAAGCCTTCGCGCGGGAAGTGAACGTGGACGGTGCCAATGGCCGTGTCGTCACGCCGCAGCGTGACGCTGTCGTGATCGATCGCCACCAGTTCGCCCTCAACCGGATCGAACCCCCAGTCGTCCGGCGTGACGGTGAGGCGCATGCCGATGCGGAACGCGCCGGGCTCGCCAGCAAGTGGCAGCGCGGCCGGCGGCGAGTTGCGGGCGATGATGAGGGCGGCGTCCGGGGTCAGCGGCTCCGGCACGCCATGGCCGATGGCATCCAGCCGCGCCAGCCACGCGTTGATGCACGGGAAACCCTCCAGGGCGGCCTCGTCGCCGAGATTGCCGCGCACGTACCATAGGGGATGATAGGTCGCGAGGTCGGCCACCGACAGCGCCGCGCCGATGAGAAAGGCGCGACCGTCACCCAGCGCCTGCTCCAGCCAGCCGAGATGCAGGCCGAACTGCGCCCGCAGGTCCGGCAACCGCAGCTTCATCGTCGCGCTGTTCCAGTTCTCGAACTTGCCGGCGGTGAAGCGGGCGCGGTCAGCGTGAAGTTCCGGCGGAAAGCGGTCGCCGTGCCGCCCGAACACCAGTCCCAGCGCGTTCGCGAACAACTGGCGGTCGGCCCATGCCGCGACGATCTCGGCCTGCCCGGCGCTTGTCGCGGGAAAAATCGAGGGCTCCGGATAGCGGCGCTCAAGCTCGCGCAGGATGCAGCGGGTGTCGCAAAAGATATCCGCGCCGATCTGCATCACCGGAATACGCCGGTAACCCCCGGTGAGCGCGGTCAGCCACGGCTTGGGCGCGAGCCGCGGCTGCTCCACCGCACACCACGCCAGTCCCTTGAAACCGAGCGCGAGACGGACCTTCTCCGCGAACGGCGAGCGCGGATAGTGATGCAGGATGATCTCCGTCTCCGCCACGCCGCTCCCCGCGATCTCCGTCTCCAGGCGTCAGCGCGCATTGTGCGCGCATCGTCACCCATTGCAACTGCGGTCGTGGCCGGGTGGAACTATTCCGAAGGCACGGTACGGGTGCGGCGGCCCTCGATCGGATAGGCAGGATCGTTGTAGCCCGGTGTCGAGGCATGGCCGGTCACCACCAGACGATCGATCAGCGCCTCGTCCTCGGCGGTGAAGCGATAGTCGAGCGCGCGCAGGTAATCGTCCCATTGCGCCTCGGTGCGCGGCCCGGCGATGACCGAACTGACGAACGCGCTGTTGAGCACCCACGCCACCGCGAACTGCCCGGCGGTGATGCCCTTCGCCTCGGCGTGGCGGCGGATGTCCTGCGCCAGCCGCAGGGATTCCGGCCGCCACTCGGTCTGCATCATGCGGCTGTCGTTGCGCCCGGCACGCGTCTCCTTGTCGGGCGCGGCGTCGGGAGCGTATTTGCCGGTGAGCACGCCGCGCGCCAGCGGGCTGTAAGGCACGACGCCGAGACCGTAGAAATCGCAGGCCGGCAGATGCTCGACCTCCGGCATCCGGTTCATGGCGTTGTAGTAAGGCTGGCTCACCACCGGGCGGGCGATGCCGAGCCGGTCGCAGATGTTGCAGATCTCGGCGACGCGCCAGGCGCGATAGTTGGAGAGGCCGAAGTAGCGCACCTTGCCGTCGCGGATCAGGTCGCCGACGGCGCGCACCGTCTCATCAAGCGGCGTCTTGTGATCCTCCTTGTGCAAGTAATAGACATCGATCCAGTCGGTACCGAGCCGCCGCAGGCTGTCCTCGCACGCCTGCATCACCCAGCGCCGCGACAGCCCGACGCAATTGGGATCGCGGCCCATCGGATTGGCGAGCTTGGTCGCCAGCACCCATTGCGCGCGCCGCGCGGCGATGGCGCGGCCGACCACCTGCTCCGAACCGCCGTTGTTGTAGACATCCGCGGTGTCGATGAAGTTGATGCCGGCGGCGGCCGCCTTGTCGATGATGCGGGTCGAAGCCGGCTCGTCGGTGGGGCCGCCGAACATCATGGTGCCGAGGCATAATGGCGAGACCTTCAGGCCGCTACGGCCAAGCTGGCGATACTGCATCGAACGCTCCTTTATTTGTCGGCCGCCTCAGCGGCGCATGATCTTGAACACCCCGTTGGCGAGCGAGACGCAGCGGTCATCGACGCTCAACTCGGCGCTCATGAAAATCAGACTTGTAGTGCTGCGCACCATGCGCGGCCGCGACACGATGAGATCGCCGATCCGCGCCGCATCGATGAAATGCACATCCATCTGAATGGTGACGAGAAGCTCAGAGCCGGATTCATAGCGGGCGGTCATGCCGCAAGTGCGGTCCGCCAGCGTCATCAACAGGCCGCCCTGCACCAGCCCGCGCCGGTTGCGGTGCTTGCACTGACCCTCGATGGCGTATTCGTGCCGTCCCTCCACCATCCGGTGCCAGAGCGGCCCGACATGGCCGATGAAGCCGTCGTCGTCGAGAATGGTCCAGCCCTGCGCCCGCAGGCCGGTTTCCGCGCCGTCATCCATATCGCATCCCTGAATACGACCGTTCCCCAGTCACGCCATTTTCACCGGCGGCGCAAGGCGGAAAACCGCAGACGGGCCGCGACGGGATTTCATGCGCGCCCCTCGACGCGACGCCCTGGTTGCGTCAGTTCTGGACGCGGACGCCAAGCATCACCACGGTGGCGGCGCTGCTCTGCCCGGCGACGCTGGATTCCAGCCAGTCGCGGCGCAGCGTACCCTTGACCCACAGATTGCGGTTGAGCTTGTAGATCAGGTCGCCGGAGATCGAGTAGATGCGATCGAGGCGGTTGCCGTCCTGATAGTCAAGCGTGCCGTAGGTGAATTTCCCGACGCCGGTGAGCCAGCGGCGAAAGTCGTGATCGACCTCGGCGGTATAGGTGCGGGTCAGCGTACCGGCGACGCCCGGCAGCGTGGTCTCGTCCACCGTGGTGTTGGCGATCAGCTTCACGGTGGTCAGCGGCGACGCCGACCACACCAGCGAGGCGCTGGTCAATAGTCCGGTGAGCTGGCTCAGGCGCGGGTCGCGATAGCTGCGCATCGCGTAGCCGATCGAGGCCTCGCCGGTCAGCAGCCGCGTCAGTTCGAATGTGGTGCCGACCTTGGCATAGCCGCCGTTGGAATCGCGCTGATAACCGAAACGATCCACGCTCGTCTCGTGGATGCGGGTGTCGCCCTCGACCTCGCCGAACGGCTTGAGGCCGGGCATCACGTCGTAGCTGACGCGCGCGATGCCGCCGAACTGATTGAAGTTGCGGTCGGTGTTGCTGGACGATGTGCCGTCGGTGAGTTTCGAATCCTGATAGCTGGTGTGGTCGGCGGTGCCGCTCACCGTCACTTGCAGGCGATTGAAGTTCTGCTCGATGCCGAGCGAGCCGCCGGTGGTAAGATAGATCGGGTACTTGCTCAAGCCGGCCTGAACGTTGGGACTGCCGGGATTGTCGGTGCCGAGCCGCATCCGCCATTCGCCGAGCACGCCGGTATCGCGCGAGACGTCGAACCGGCCATTGACCTTGCCGGTGAAGTCGGGCCGGTCGACCGAGGTCGGCACCGAGGAGACGACGCCGGCGCCTGCGGGAAACATCCTGTCATAGCCGGTGAACGAGCCGCGCAGATCGGCCACCAGCGAATGGCGCTCCCAGTCGGAAGCGATCAGCAGCTCCGGCGCGATCTTGTAGAACGCCGAGCCGCGCTCCTTGTCGGTGAAGCGGCCGGGATTGCTGTCGTAGCCGCCGCTGACCTCGACCGCGCCCTTCACGAGGAAGCTACCAGCGTAATCTCCGACCGCGCCAAAGGGATCGGTATCGGGCTTGAGTTGCCGGCGATAGGGCTGGCCGGCCACCGTGGCCGTCATCGCCGGCGATAGCGGCGGCTTGCTGGCGCCTTGCGAGGGCGGCGAACTGATACGCGGCAGCGGCTTCATGCTGGCATAGGGATCGGGCGCGACCGCGCCTTTCAGCCCCGGCACGCCGCGCGGACCTTTCGCCGCCTTACGCTTGCGGTTGAGCGAATCGTAGCCGGCATCGGCAGCACCGGACGCCGGCGGGATGCCGTAAGTCGGAATCTGGCCGATGCGTGACGGAGCCCGGCTGTCGCGCTCCGGTGCGCCGGT
>JBASBO010000015.1:0-7799 GCA_049651165.1 Xanthobacteraceae bacterium
CACCATGACGGCGTTGAGCGCGCCCGCCGATGCGCCGGACAGGCCGGCGATCTCAAGCCGCTCGTCAGCCAGAAGGTAATCCAATACGCCCCAGGTGAAGGCGCCGTGCGCGCCGCCGCCCTGCAACGCCAGGTTGATCTTGCGCGGTGTGTCGGGCGAGGGTGCGCTGGCTGCTGCGGCCGGGGTCGCCCGGTTTCGCCGTCTGGTCAGGCCGTCAAGGTATGATCTTAAGGAGCCTGTCACGAGAGTTCCGTCCTGTTCATCTCGGCCTCGCGTTGGGATCGGTTTCGGCGTCGCATGATTTGTCGAAGCTATTTGGGGCAAATATATTGCATCGCAATAATTAAATATTGCATCGCAGAAATTTCGTTGGAATGAAGCAAGCCGAAAATTTCGGCAAAGACCGGTTATTCAGGTTAAAACATCACGGATCAGGTGGATGCCCCTTCCATGACCACGACCAAGGCCCTGGCCTTTCCCGCGCCCGACCACGATCATGACCGCTGTACCGCGGCGGCGATCGCGCGCGCCGAGCGCATCTGCCGGATCCGGTCGCAGAAGTTGACCCCGATCCGGCGTCAAGTGCTGGAAACGCTGCTGTCGAGCCATCGGCCGCTCGGGGCCTACGAGGTGATCGACGAACTCGCCGCCTATCGCGCGCGGCCGGCGCCGATCACGATCTACCGGGTGCTCGATTTTCTCATTGCCAACGGGCTGGTGCACCGGATCGAAAGCCGCAACGCCTACCTCGCCTGCGCCCACGATCATGATGCGGCGTCGGGGGTGGCGTTCCTGATTTGCGAGCAATGCGGTTCGGTCGGCGAGATCGTGGCCGGTTCCGCGACCCGGAGCCTGAACGAGGCGGCGCGCGAGACCGGATTCCTGCCGAAACTCGCGGTGGTTGAGATCACCGGCATCTGCGCGCATTGTCGGGAGGCTGCGGCGAGAGCCGATCACTGACCGCCACCGGCGTTCCATAGCCGGAACAATCAAGACGCAGGAGCCCCGCTCGCGGGAAAGAACTGACGCGATGACCACACCACCGCCGCTCTCCAACGAGCGCCCGCTCGATGCAACCGCCATCGCCCTCGTGCTGCTGCTCTGCCTGACCTGGGGCTTCAATCAGGTGGTGATCAAGCTGGTGCTGCCGGAAATTCCGCCGCTGACCCAGGCTGCGCTGCGCTCGCTCGGCGGCCTGATCGTCATTTTGCTGGTCGCCCGCTTCCGTCGCGTTAATCTCTGGGCGCGGGACGGCACCTTGAACGCGGGCGTCTGGGCGGGGGTGCTGTTTGGGATTGAGTTTATCTTTATGTACATTGGGCTGACGTGGACCACGGCGTCCCGCGGGGTGGTATTTTTATACACTGCGCCGTTTTTCGTCGCGTTCGGTTCGTCCCGCTATCTCGGCGAACGGCTGAGCGGGCTGCAATGGGCGGGGCTGGCGCTGTCGTTCGTCGGCGTCGCGCTGGCGATCGGCATGCCGCAGCCCGATGTCGATACCAAGGTGCTCCTCGGCGACCTCCTGATGATCGCAGCCGGAAGCCTGTGGGCCGCGACCACGCTGATTATCAAGGCCAGCCGGTTGCGCGCCGTCTCCGCCGAGAAGGGGCTGGCGTATCAGCTTGCAATTTCGGTTCCGATCCTCGCCTTCGGGGCCGTGGTCAGCGGCGAAACGATGGCCCGGCTCCCCGGGCCGCTCGCAATCCAACTGGTCCTGTATCAGGCGATCTGGGTCGCCGGGGCCACATTTCTGCTGTGGCTGATGCTCATCAAGACGTATTCCGCGAGCAAATTGTCGGCATTCACCTTTATGACCCCTTTATTTGGCGTCGCGGCGGGCTATTTCATCCTCGGCGAGCCGTTGACCGCCGTTTTTGGCGTGGCCGCGATTCTGGTGATCGCGGGGCTCTACCTCGTGAACCGCCCGGCGCCGCGCGCGACTGATCCATTGCTGAAACAGCCTGAAACCTGATATTCGAGACATCATGAACAAGCCCGAAATACCGCCCCAGATCGACGTCGCCGGCCCGCAGCCGCGGCACAGGACCACCCAGGTCAAGGTCGGGCACGTTGCCGTCGGCGGCGGCGCGCCGATCGTCGTGCAGTCGATGACCAACACCGACACCGCCGACGTGGCGGCGACGGTCGAGCAGGTGGCGGCATTGGCGCGGGCGGGCTCCGAACTGGTGCGCATTACGGTGGATCGCGACGAGGCGGCGGCGGCGGTTCCCCATATCCGCGACGGTCTGCGCAAGCGCGGCGTCACGGTGCCGCTGGTCGGCGACTTCCACTACATCGGCCACAAGCTGTTGGCCGATCACCCGGCCTGCGCCGAAGCGCTCGACAAGTACCGCATCAATCCCGGCAATGTCGGCTTCAAGGACAAGCGCGACAAACAATTCTCGGACATCGTCGAGTTTGCGATCAAGTATGGCAAGCCGGTGCGCATCGGCGCCAACTGGGGCTCGCTCGATCAGGAACTGCTGACCCACCTGATGGAGGAGAACGCCGCGCTTCCCAACCCGCGCGACGCCCGCGCGGTGATGCGCGAGGCCATGGTGCAATCGGCGCTGACCTCGGCGGCGCGCGCCGAGGAGATCGGCCTGCCGAAAGACCGCATCATCCTGTCGGCGAAAGTCTCGGCGGTGCAGGACCTGATCGCGGTCTATCAGGATCTGGCGGCGCGCTCCGATTACGCCATCCATCTCGGCCTCACCGAGGCCGGCATGGGCTCGAAGGGCATCGTCGCCTCGTCGGCGGCGCTCGGCATCCTGCTTCAGCAGGGCATCGGCGACACCATCCGCATTTCGCTGACGCCGGAGCCCGGCGGCGACCGCACCCGCGAGGTGCAGGTGGGGCAGGAACTGTTGCAGACCATGGGCTTTCGCACTTTCGTGCCGCTGGTGGCGGCGTGCCCCGGCTGCGGCCGTACCACCTCGACCACCTTCCAGGAACTGGCGCGCAGCATTCAGGACTTTATCCGCGATGAGATGCCGGCGTGGAAGACGCGCTATCCCGGCGTCGAAGGGCTCAACGTCGCGGTGATGGGCTGCATCGTCAACGGTCCTGGCGAGTCCAAGCACGCCGACATCGGCATCTCGCTGCCGGGGACGGGCGAAGCGCCGGCCGCGCCGGTGTTCGTGGACGGCAAGAAATTCCGCACCCTGCGCGGGCCGACTATCGCCGCCGACTTCAAGGCGCTGGTGATCGACTATATCGACCAGCGCTATGGCAACGGCGCGAAGACCCCCGAGGTCACGGCGGCGGAGTAGCAGCACGGATATCGCCGCTTCAAAGGCATCCTACAGCGGCGAGTTCTTTTCCCGGTTGTCGACGGCGGCTTCCTCAAGGTCGAGATCGCGCTCGATACGCCGTCGCGTCTCGTCGGTGATCCGGCCCTCGCGCAACAGCTTGTGCAGTTCCCGCCGCTCGGAAGCGATGATCTCGCGCACCAGTTGCGCGCCGCGGGTGGCGGGCGTCGGCTGGCCGTCCTCGGCCGGCGGATCGGGCAGCGCGCGCATCCGCGTCTCGTGGCGCGCTTCGAGGAAGCGGGCGAGGCTTTCGGACAGGTCGCGCTCCCGCATGATGGCGTCGAGCGAGCCGCGCGCCGTAGTGATGATGTCGCGCCGTGCTGCGATCTCGGCCTCGCGTTCCTGCACCGCCTCGCGCAGGCCGTACTCCGAAAGTCCGAGCCCCCTGACCACCCACGGCAGCGTCAGCCCGATGCCGACCAGCGTCACGAAGATCACGCCGAAGGCGACGAACAGGATCAGGTCGCGATAGGGAAAGGCGTCGCCGTTGGGCAACGTCAGCGGCAGCGCCAGCGCCACCGCGAGCGATACCACGCCGCGAATGCCGGTGAAGCCGATCACCACGATTTCCCGCCATGGCGGCCGCGGCGGTTTTGGATGCCGTCGTCGCCGCAACACGGTTTGCAGATAGGTGCCGGGAAACACCCAGAGGAAGCGTGCAACCACCACGATGACCGAGGTCAGCGCGATGGCGCTGATGATATCGCCCATCGGCAGCGCGTGCGCCTTCTCCAGCAACAACCGCAACTGGAAGCCGATGGTCAGGAACAGCACGCCCTCGATCAGCCAGATCACCAGGTCCCAGAAGAAGATGCCTTGCAAACGGGTGGCCGAGGAAATCAGCAGCGGGCCGTTCCAGCTTACATAAAGCCCGGCGGCCACGGTGGCGAGTACCCCCGAGCCGCCGAGATGCTCCGGCACCCAGAAGGCGAGATAGGGCGTGAGGATCGACAGCAGGATTTCGACGCGCGGATCGTGCGCCCATTTGCGCAAGCGCAGGCTGAGCCAGCCCACCGCGATACCGAACACGACCTCGCCGAGCAGGATCGCGCAGAAGGTTTCGGTCGCGGTCGACAGCGAGAAGGTGCCGCTACTGACCGCCAGCACCGCGAAGCGATAGAGGATCAGCGCAGTGGCGTCGTTGGCGAGCCCTTCGCCTTCGAGAATGACGAGAATGCGGTGCGGCAGCTTCAGCCGCCGCGCGATGGCCAGCGGCGCCACCACGTCCGGAGGCGAGACGATGGCGCCGAGCACGAAGCCGACGCTCCACGGCATTCCCAGCACCCAGTGCGCGGCGGCGGCGACCAGAACTGTGGTGAAGATGACGCAGCCGATGGCGAGCAGCGCGATCGGCCGCAGGTTGGACCTGAACTCGCGCCAGCTCATCGCCACGCCGGCGGAATAGATCAGCGGCGGCAGCACCAGCAGCAGCACGCTTTCCGGCTTCAACTCGATCTGGGGGAAGCTGGGCACGAAGGCGATCACGATGCCGACCATCATGAACACGATGGCGGGCGCGACCGTGAGCTTGCGAGCCAGCGTCGCGGACGCGGCCAGCACTGTCATGATCAGCAGAAAGGTCAGGAATGACGCGATCATGCGGTGTGGATGGCGGCGCGCGATGCGGGTTGCGGCGCGCGCCGGATGGCGGAGTTACTGTTCGATCAGGTCGTAGCGATAGGATTTCGAGACGATGCGCCAGCCGTCGGCCAGTTTCATCGCGATGAGATAGTCGGTGAAATAGCGCGGCGGCAACTGGCACTTGACCTTGATGAAAGCGGTTTTGTCGTCGGAGCGGTCGATGGTGACGATGAAGTCGTCGCGCGGCTTGCCCTCTGCCTTGGCGGAAGGCCGCTTTTTCACCCAGGCGAGCCAGTCCGGCACGGTGAGGACTTTCAACTCACCTTTATCGATCCAGCGCAGGTCGGCGGTCGGATGGAAGATGGCGCCGAGCGTGTCGGCGTCGCCTTCGTAAAGTCCGTCGAAATAGTGCTGGACCACGGCTTCGACTGTGGAACGGTCGTAGGTCAAGGCGGCCTCCTGGAGTGAGATACCGGGACAGCTTATTGGGTTTTGGCGGCTGCCGCCAATGGGCAAAGCGATGCGTGTGACGCGGTCGCCCGGCCGGGCGGGTCAGATCGCGGCCGCGGCGATGTTGATCATCAGCGCCAGCAGCGCGGTGTTGAAGACGAACGAGACGATGCCGTGCGCGGTGGCGGTGCGGCGGATGATCTTGTCGGTGATGCCGACGTCGGACACCTGCGCGGTCATCCCGATCACGAACGAGAAGTAGATGAAATCCCAATAGTCGGGCCTTGCGCCGCTCGCGTCGTCGCCGGGAAACGCCAGCCCGCCGGGTTTGTCGCCACGATAATATTCGTGCGCGTAGTGTAGGGCGAAGGTGGTGTGAACCGCCGCCCATGACAGCGCGATGGTGCCGATCGCCAGTGCGATCTCGAACGCGCCGCGCTGGCCCGAGCCGAGTTCCGACACGATGGCGGCAAGACTCGCGAACGCGCCGAGCGCCGTCACCATCAGGATCAGGAAGCGGCCGTCGTCCTGCATGACCGCGTTGCTGCGGACGTGCCGGACGCCGCCGCGCAGGATCATCCCGTAGACCATGATCAGATAGCACGCGACGAACACGTTCCAGCCGATCAGGAGGCGGGGGAGCGGCCGTATCGCCGCCGGCAACAGAATAAAGGCGGCGACGCCGAGTGCGATGGACGCGAAGGTGCGCTGGCGCGCATAGACGATGCGCAACGCGCGCGGCAGCCGGCGATAGCGGGCGAGGCGCGGGTCCGGCTCCGTCACGCCGCTCATCGGATTCCTAGTTCTTGCGTTCGGCGACGAAGCGCGCGGTGGCGCGGAGCACGTCGCCGCGCGCGCCGAACCCGGATAGCGCAGCGTCGGCCTTGGCGATCAGGTCGCGGACGCGCCGCTTCGCGCCGTCGATGCCGAGCTGGGTGACGAAGGTGGTTTTGCCGAGCGCCGCGTCCTGTCCGGTCTGTTTGCCGAGTGCGGCGGTGTCGCCTTCGACGTCGAGCAGGTCGTCGGCGATCTGAAAGGCTTCGCCGAGCGCGCGGCCGTAATCGTCGAGCGCCTGATAGTCTTGTTGCGAGGCTTGCCCGAGGATCGCGCCACTGATGCAGCCGTAACGCAACAGCGCCCCGGTCTTCATCTGCTGAAGGCGCGCTACGTCCACCGGCTCGCGGTCGCCGAAGCGGCCTTCGCCGGCGAGGTCGAGCATCTGGCCGCCGACCATGCCGCCGATGCCCGCCGCGCGGGCTAGCGCGCGGGTCAGCAAAAGCCGCACGGTGGGATCGTTGTGCAACTCGTCGCGCGAGATGATGTCGAAGGCCAGCGTCAGAAGGCCGTCGCCGGCGAGGATGGCGGTGGCGTCGTCGTATTTCTTGTGCAGCGTCGGGCGGCCGCGCCGCAATTCGCTGTTGTCCATCGCCGGCAGGTCATCGTGAATCAGCGAGTAGCAATGGATGCACTCCAGCGCCGCCCCGGCCAATAGCGCCGAGGCGCGCGCCACCCCGAACACGGCGGAACTCTCGACCACCAGAAACGGCCGCAGCCGCTTGCCGCCGCCCAGCGTCGAATAGCGCATCGCTTCCATCAGCCGGCGCGGCCGCGCGATCTCGTCGGATAGCACGGCGTCGGACAGCAACTGGCCAAGCAGCGTCTCGGTGTCGGCGGCGGTGGCGTCCAGCCGTTTGGCGAAATCCTGCGACGAGGGAACGGTGGTCATTTAGTATGGCTCCGGATAATCTTCGCGCCGACATTGATAGCAAGGTTCTCGCTTCGTCAATTCCATCGGCCGCCACGCGCCGCCGGCCGGTTGCGTCGGTTCATTCAGGAGTGGTTCGGTTGCCTGCCGCCAATCACCGTGAGCAAGCGGATCGCTCGGCCTGATGCGGAGATTCATTCGTTTTGCGTTTGTTCTTGCTCTGTTGCTGCTGGCGGCGCCCTATGTGCTGACGCTGCTCTATGCCGGCGGCCATCCGGTCTCGACCCTGATGCTGTGGCGCTGGGCGACCGGCGCGCCGGTAACGCGGCAGTGGATCGACCTTAAGGACATCGCGCCGGTGCTGCCGCGCACGGTGATCGCGTCGGAGGACGCTCGCTTCTGCACCCATGGCGGGATCGACTGGGACGCGATGCGGGAGGTGATCGCCGATGCCGAGGACGGCGATGTCGGCCGCGGCGGCTCGACCATCACCCAGCAGGTAGCGAAGAACCTGTTCCTGTGGCAGGGGCGCAGCTACGTCCGCAAGGGCCTTGAGCTGCCGCTGGCGCTGTGGATCGACCTGGTGCTGTCCAAGCAGCGGGTGCTGGAACTCTATCTCAACATCGCGGAGTGGGGGCCGGGTGGGCAGTTCGGCGTCAATGCCGGGGCGGGCTACGCTTTCGGCCGTTCGGCGGCGACGCTGTCGCCGCGCGAGGCGGCGTTGCTGGCGGCGATGCTGCCCAACCCCCGCG
>JBASBO010000016.1:0-15771 GCA_049651165.1 Xanthobacteraceae bacterium
TCGAACACGGAGCGGAGCAGGGCGCGGCGGTCGGTCATGGCGGTCCTGGCGGAGCGGGCTCGGGGACGGCATGTCCCGCAGTGGGCAGGGGACGGTTCGTCCCGGCGCGGACAGGGAACGGTGCGCAACCGTTATCGGTCGGGCGGGCTCAAAAGAAAACCCCCGCGGGGCGCGCGGGGGTTTTGGTGGCGTCGGCGCAAGCGGGGCCGGAGATCAGTGGCCGACGTCGTCGCTGATGACCTCGCCGAACCGCTGCCAGCGGCCGTTGTCGAACCGCATCATCTGCAACTGGTTGAACGGGGCGAAATCGTCGGGGCCGGTGTCGATCCTGATGCCCGGCAGCAGGCCGGGGATTTCAAGGTCCTTGATGCTCGCCGCCTGCTTCATGATGTTGGCGTGGCTCACGTCGTCGCCGGTGTTCTTCCGCACCGCGACCATGGCCATCGCCATGTTGTAGCCGGTCATCAGCGAGTTATCGACGCGATTGGCGTCGGGCAGATATTTCGCCAGCAGGCTGTCGAAATCCGTCAGGCCGGCGTCCCGAAATTGTCGCTCTGACAGAGGATCGCGATCTTCTTGCCGGCGTGATCCTTCATCAGATACTCGGCACGCCGGGATCGTATTTTTTCTGGGTAAAGGCGGGTCGGCTGCAAACGGCCGCGGCAAGCGCCGCCGCAGGGGGAAACCGCAAACGTCGTTTTTATGGTCATGATCGTCCTGGTCTGGTCGCGTCTCGCGGCAGCGGCCTCGCCCGGGGGACGAGGCCGCTGGCCATGTCGGGAAGATGATCGGATCGTCAGTGGGTGGCTTCGCTGCTGATGACGTCGCCGAACAGTTCCCACTTCTCGCCCTTGAAGCGCATCATCTTCACCTGCTGGAATGGCGCGAAATCCGTGGCGCTGGTGTTGATCAATATGCCGGGCAGGGCCACGTCGGTCTTGAAGTCCTTCAGGCTTGCGGCCTGCTTCATGACATTGGCGCGGGTCAGGTTGTCGCCGGCCATTTCCAGTACCTTGTGCAGGGTCTGCGCCGAGCCATAACCGAACACCAGGCCGCTATCGGCCTTGTTGGCGCCCGGCATGTATTTGTCGACGAAGGCGATCCACTTCTTCATGTCCGCATCGTCGTTCCACTGCGGATCCGCGCCGTCCTTGAGGTAGGCCGCTGACAGAATACCCTGACCGTATTCGAAGCCGGCCGGCTTCATCACCGCGCCGACCGAGACGCTGACGTTGGTGACGATGTGCAGCGGATTCCAGCCGAGTTCGCCGTTCTTCTTGATGGTCTGCGCCGCGAACTTCGGCGTGGTGAAGTTCATCAGCGTATCCGCGCCGCTGGCCTTCAGCCTGACGATGTGCGAATCGATGGTCGGCTCGGAGAGTTCGTAGCTCTCCTCGGCGATGATCATCTTGGATGCCTTGTCGCCAAGACCCTCCTTGAAGCCCTTGACGTAGTCCTTGCCGAAGTCGTCGTTCTGATACAGCACCGCGACTTTGGCGTCGGGCTTTTCCTTCATGAGATACTTGGCATAGATCCGGGCCTCGTCCTGGTAGTTCGGCTGCCATCCCATGGTCCAGGGGAAGTCCTTCGGGTCGTTCCACTTCGCCGCGCCGGTGGCGACGAAAAGCTGGGGCACCTTCTTGGCGTTCATGTACTTCTGAATCGCGGTGTTGGACGGCGTGCCGAGCGGGCTGAAGATCAGCAGCACCTCGTCGCTTTCCACCAGCTTGCGGGCATGCTCGACCGCCTTGGGCGGGCTGTAGGCGTCGTCGTAGCTAATGAAGTTGACCTTGCGTCCGTTGATGCCGCCCTGTTCGTTGATCATCTGGAAATAGGCGGCCTGGGTCTTGCCGATAATGCCGTAGGCCGATGCCGGCCCGCTATACGGCATGATGTTGCCGATCTTGATTTCGGTGTCGCTCGCGCCGGTGTCGTATTTCTTCTGGGCGAGGGCGCTGCCGGCGGTCAGGGTAAGAACCGCGGCCGCCGCCGCCGCGACGGCGGCGGCTTTCAGTTGCTGTTGAAAAGTCATTGTCTGTTTAACTCCTTCTGAGTTTGTTGAACAAACTTTCGGCATAGATCGCCCCCTGCCGCGCACCGTGCGGCACCAGGTAGATCACGACGAACAGCAGCACGCCGAAGAAGGCGCCGGAGAGCCCCTTGGAGATGCTCTCGGCGATATTTGGTACGAACACGATGAACGCCGCGCCGGCAAGCGAGCCGGGCAACCAGCCGACGCCGCCGACCACCATGCCGAGGAACAGCGAGATGGCGAGCAGGAAGGTGTAGCTGTCGGGGGCGACGAACTGCACCGCGATGGCCCCTAAGCCGCCGGCGACGCCGGTGATGCCGGCCGAGACGCCGAACGCCAGCGTCTTGTACAGCGAGGTGTCGACGCCCATGGCGGAGGCCGCGATCTCGTTGTCGCGAATGGCCATCATGGCGCGACCGGAACGCGACCCCAGCAGGTTGACCGAGGCGAGATAGATCGCCAGCGAGATCACCAGCGTGAAGTAGTAGAGCCACATGTCCTGCGAGACCGGCAGGCCGAACGGCGCGTCGGGCTTGGTCACGACCAGGCCCTGTACGCCGCCGGTCCAGTGCTCGAACACCCCGAGCTTGAGCAGTTGCGGCATCGCCACGGCGAGGGCGAAGGTCGCCAGCGCCAGATAGATGCCGGACAGCCGCAGCGCCGGGAAGCCGAACAGGAAGCCGGCGACGAAGCAGATCGCACCGGCGATCGGCAACGTCGCGGCATAGTTCACTCCGAAGTGCTCCATCAGGATGCCGGAGGTATAGGCCCCGATGGCGTAGAACGCGCTCTGGCCCAGCGAGAACTGGCCGCTGCCGCCGGTGAGGATGTTCAACGCCAGCACCGCGATGCCGTAGATCAGGAGCATCGTCATCTGGAAGATGACGAAGTTCTTGACGAACAGCGGCGCGAGCACCAGGGCGATCAGCATGACCCACGATGCGGTGCGGCCGAGCGCCATCGACTTCTTCGGCGGGGCGTCCACGGTCGCGGCGGTGGTTTCGGTGGCTGTTTCCTGAACTGTGCTCATGATCAAACTCGCTTCACGACGGTGTGGCCCATCAGGCCGGTCGGTTTGACAACCAGGACGATGACGATCAGCGCCAGCGCGATCGGCAGCTTCAACTCATTGCCGACGCCCGGAATGTAGGTGCCGACCAGGTTCTCGAAGACGCCGACGAGAAAGCCGCCGATCACCGCCCCGAGCGGGCTGGACAGACCGCCGAGCACGGCGGCGGCGAAGCCGTAGATCAGCACGCCGCCCATCATGTTCGGCTCCAGGAACACCACCGGCGCGATCAGGATGCCGGCGATGGCGCCGATTCCCGCCGCCATGCCCCAGCCGAGCGCGACCATCCAGCCGGTGTTGATGCCGACGAGACGCGCCGATTCCGGCATCGCCGCCGCGGCGCGCATGGCGAGGCCGATGCGCGTGAAGCGGAAGAACAGGAACAGCGCGATCAGAAGCCCCACGGTGACGCCGATCATGCCGACCTGGTGGGTCGAGATGAGCTGGCTGCCGAGGAACGGCGCGGAGCCGAACGGGCTCGGGAACTGCTTGATGGTGAAGTCCCAGATCAGTCCGGCGACGCTGTTGACGATGGCGAACAGCGCGATGAAGCCGGCGACGTTGGTCAGCACCGGCGCCTTGGCCAGCGGCTTGAACAACAGCCGCTCGATGATGACGCCGCCGGCGAACGAGATGATCAGCGTCAGAATGAAGGCCCACCAGTAGGGCACGCCCCATTCCATCATCTGCCAGGCCATGAAGGTCGAGAACATCGCCATTTCGCCCTGGGCGAAATTCAGATGGTCGATCGCCTGGAAGATCATGACGATGGCCAGCGCCATACAGGCGTAGATCGCGCCCGTGGCGATACCGGCCAGAATTTGATTGATTAAAAGTTCCATGGCCGGTCCCCTTAGTATCCGAGATAGGATTTGCGCACCGACTCGTCGTTCGCGATGTCCTTCGCGTTACCCGACATCACGATGCGCCCGGTTTCGATGACGTACGCCTTGTCGGCGATCTCGAGGGCGAGCTGCGCGTTCTGCTCGACCACCAGGATCGAGACCTTGTCCTCGCGGTTGATCTTGCCGAGGATGTTGAACAGGTCGCGCACGATCAGCGGCGCCAGCCCGAACGACGGCTCGTCGAGCAGCATCAGCCGCGGCCGCAGCATCAGGGCGCGCGCCACCGCGAGCATCTGCTGCTCGCCGCCGGACAGCGTGCCGGCCTGTTGCGTGTGCCGCTGCTTCAGCACCGGGAAGTGCGCGTACATCCGCTCGATGTCGCCGGAAATCGCCTTGATGTCCTTGCGGCTGATGGCGCCGAGCTGGAGGTTTTCCTCCACGGTCAGCGTCGTGAAGGTGCCGCGTCCTTGCGGAACGTGGGCGATGCCGAGGCGGACGATGTTTTCGGTGGACTTGCCGTTCAGCGGCTTGCCCTCGAACTGGATCGCGCCGGTCGAGCGCACCATGTTGCAGATCGCCCGCAGCGTGGTGGTCTTGCCGGCGCCGTTGGCGCCGAGCAGCGTGGTCATGCCGCCTTCGTTGAGATCGAACGACAGGCCATGAAGCGCCTGCACCTGGCCGTAATAGGCGCGCAGGTCGTTAACACTCAGCAAAACGCTCATTGGTCCTTGCTCCCCAGATAAGCCTTGATGACTTCCGGGTCCGACTGCACCTGGGACGGCGTACCCTCTGCGAGTTTGCGGCCGAAGTTGAGCGCGACCACATGGTCGGCGATCGACATCACCAGGCCCATGTGATGCTCGACCAGAAGCACGGTGATGCCGCGCTCGTCGCGGATGCGGCGGATCAGATCGCCGAGGACATGGACTTCCTCGTGGTTCAGGCCGCCCGCCGGCTCGTCGAGCAGCAGGATCTTGGGCTCGGCCGCCAGCGCCCGCGCCAGCTCGACGCGCTTCTGCGTGCCGAACGGCAGGCCCGACACGATCGCATGGCCGACACTGGTGAGATCGAGATAGGTGAGGATTTGATCAACGTTGCGATTGATCGCGGCCTCGCTACGACGCACCCACGGCAGCCTCAGCGAGTCGCTGATGATGTCGCTCGTGGTGTGCGCGTGCATCCCGACGCGGACGTTGTCGAGCACGCTGAGGTTGGGAAACAGCGCGACGTTCTGGAAGGTGCGCCCGATGCCGATTTCGGCGATCCGGTGCGGCGGGCGCGTCAGGATGCTGGCGCCTTCCATCAGGATGTCGCCCTTGCTCGGCTGATAGAGTCGGCTCAGGCAGTTGAACAGCGTGGTCTTGCCGGCGCCGTTCGGTCCGATGAGGCCGAGGATTTGTCCCTGCTTCATGTCGAATGACACGCCGTTCAGGGCGACGATGCCGCCGAACACGACGCTAACGTCGCGAACCGCGAGCAGGGGATTGGCGGATGCCGCCCGTCCCGTTGCGTGTTGAGCCGCGGTCATCGACCGCTCTCCTGCTTCAGTGAATGCACGACGGCCGACAGCATCGGTCGGACGGCGCGACTGGGGCGATTATCGAATTCCCGCAACCATGCGCGCAACTTTCCCTCCTCCTTTTGATCTTTTGATTTCGGTTTTTTTTGATGGCGACGCGGAGCTGCCGCCCAGCGCCGCTTCGATGTTCCTTACCATCGTTACCAGACGCGGTCCAATGTCGTTGAGAAGACGATCTTCCGTGAAACGGAATGCAGGCGCGCCGCAGTTGAATGCGTAAGGCCCCGTCCCATCGTTCAACGTCAAGGCGACGCCGGCGGCGTGAATGTCATCCTGCCATTCGCCGGCCGAGATCGCGAAGCCGCGCCTGGCGACGAGTTCGCCGGCGCGTTCGATGCCTTCGCGGATATGCGGCCAGCGGCTGCCGTAGTGTTCGCGCAGCTCGCGCAGCAACTGCGCGCGCTCCTCCTTGGCAAGCGCCCAGATGTAGGCGCGGCCCATCGCCGTGGTGGCGATCGGAACTTTCGATCCGACGTCGAGCTGCACGCCGAGCGTCAGGCCGTTGCGGCTCTGGCCGAAGTAGATCATGCTGAGCCGGTCGCGGGCGCCGACCGCGACCGCGCCGCCGGTTTCGCGCATCACTTCCTCACGAAACGATTCCGACAGATGCTGTACGCCGAGATTGGCGAGGGCGGCATAGCCGAGCGACATCGCCGCCGGCGCAAGTTGATACTTCTCGAAGCGCGGCACCTGTGTAAGATAGCCGAGCCTGGTGAGCGTATAGGTCAGCCGCGATACCGTCGGCTTAGGTAAATTGGTGCGGGCGGCAATCTCCTGATTGCCCAAAAGCCCGTCTTTGGGGTGAAATGCGCGCAACACTTCAAGACCGCGGGCAAGAGCGACGACGAAATTGCGATCGGCCGCGGGCGTCCGGGCCGTCTTTTCGGAACGAGCCGTTGCTGAACGGGTCGTTGCTGAACGGGGCGTTGCTGAACGGGTCGTCGCCGAAGGAGTCGCCGCCGCGGCAGTCGCTGTCCGGGCTGCCGGCGTTCTGGCAGCGGATGTCTTCGCTGGACGCTTCATGGCCAAATACGCAAACCTTCCTTGCCCTTCCCCTCGACGCCGGCGAATGCCATCGTCCGTCGCCTGATCGTCCGTCGCCTGAATACCCGTCGCCTGATCGTTTACCGTCCGATCTTCAATCGCCTGATCCGCGGTTGCGCGATCTTCGACTGCATGATCGTCGATCGCGACAGCGAAGTTGCGATCGGTCAATCCCTGCCGAACGATCGCGCGGTAGGGATTACGATATGAATCGAATGCGGAATATGGATCGTGCGGCGATTGACCGCGACAGCGTCGTCCCCCCTTTGCGCGCGGCGCCGGAATTGAAGGCCCCGGCCGCGTTGACAACCGACGCTCATCAAAATAACCCTCGTTGTCAAGATGTGGAATTAGATTTCGCACTGCGAAACTAACCGGATACCACACCGAAAACCGGCTCGATAAACGTGTTGAAGGAGAAAGATGTGAGCGAAGTCGTGCAGTTGGAGCGTCATGGCGATGTCGCAGTCGTCACGGTCAACAATCCTCCGGTCAACGCGCTGAGTGCGGCGGTACGTCGCGGCATTTTTGAACAGATCAAGGCGGCGGTGGCTGATTCGCAGGTGAAGGCGATCGTGCTCACCTGCGCCGGCCGCACCTTCATCGCCGGCGCCGACATCACTGAGTTCGGCAAGCCGCCGCAGGGGCCGGACTTCCACCAGGTTCTCGGCGAGATGGAGAGCAGCACCAAGCCGATCGTCGCCGCGATCCACGGCACTGCGCTGGGCGGCGGACTGGAGACGGCGCTCGGCTGCCATTTCCGTGTCGCGGTAAAAGACGCCCGGCTCGGTCTGCCGGAAGTAAAGCTCGGCCTGCTGCCGGGCGCCGGCGGCACCCAGCGGCTGCCGCGCGCGGTCGGCCCCGAACTCGCGGTCAAGATGATCGTCGAGGGCAATCCGATCAGCGCGGCGGAGGCGCTGAAGGCCGGGTTGATCGATGAGATCGTCGACGATCTGGTGCCGGGGGCGGAAGCCTTCGCGCGCAAGGTGCTGGCCGAGAAGCGGCCGCTGCGCAAGCTGCGCGACGAGGACGACAAGCTCAAGGCGGCGCGGGCCGACCGCTCGATCTTCACCAACGCGGTCGCCGCCCTCACCAAGAAGGCGCGCGGGCTGGAAGCGCCGTTCGCGGCCGCCGACGCGGTCGGCGCGGCGATCGATCATCCGTTCGAGGAGGGCCTGAAGAAAGAGCACGAACTGTTCCTCAAGCTGATGACCGGCGACCAGTCGAAGGCGCAGCGCTATGCGTTCTTCGCCGAGCGCGAGGCCGCCAAGGTGGCGGGCGTGCCGGAAGGCACCAAGCCGCGCAAGGTCGAGCGCGTCGCCATCATCGGCGCCGGCACCATGGGCGGCGGCATCGCGATGTCGTTCGCCAATGCCGGTATCCCGGTCACGTTGATCGAGACCGGCGAGGAGCCCTTGAAGCGCGGCATGGGCATCATGCAGAAGAACTACGAGAATACCGCCAAGCGCGGCGGCATTCCCGCCGACGCCCCGGCCAAGCGCATGGGTCTGATTACCGGCGTGGTCGGGCTTGAGAACGTCAAGGACGCCGACCTCATCATCGAGGCGGTGTTCGAGACCATGGCGGTCAAGAAAGAGGTGTTCACCGCGCTCGACAAATACGCCAGGCCCGGCGCGGTGCTGGCCTCCAATACCTCCTACCTCAACGTCAACGAAATCGCCGCGGTGACCAAGCGGCCGCAGGACGTTTTGGGAATGCACTTCTTCTCGCCGGCCAACGTCATGAAGCTGTGCGAGATCGTGCGTGGCGAGAAGACCGCGCCGGACGCGCTGATGACCGCGGTGGCGATCGCCAAGAGGATCGCCAAGGTGCCGGCGGTGGTCGGGGTGTGCGACGGTTTCGTCGGCAACCGGATGCTGGCGCAGCGCGGCAAGCAGGCCGAGAAGCTGCTTTATGACGGCGCGCTGCCGCAGCAGATCGACGGCGTGGTGACCAAATTCGGCCTGCCGATGGGACCGTTCGCGATGGGCGACCTCGCCGGCCTCGATATCGGCTGGCGCTCGCGGCAGGACCGCGGCATCAAGTCGCCGATCGGCGACGCGCTCTATGAGGCCGGCCGCCACGGCCAGAAGACCGCCAAGGGCTACTACAAGTACGAGGCCGGCTCGCGCGCGCCGCTGCCCGATCCCGAGGTCGAGAAGATGCTGGACGAGGTGCGCGCCAGGCTCGGCGTCAAGGGCCGCGCCATCAGCGACGAGGAAATCCTCGAACGCATGATCTATCCGATGATCAACGAGGGCGCGCGCATTCTCGAGGAGAAGATCGCGGCGCGGCCGAGCGACATCGACATCGTCTGGATCTACGGTTACGGCTGGCCGGTCTATCGCGGCGGCCCGATGTATTACGCCGACCAGGTCGGCCTCAAGCACATCGCGGACCGGCTGGCGTTCTATGCGAAGGAAACCAACGATCCCTCGCTGGAGCCCGCGCCGCTGCTGAAGAAACTCGCCGCCGAAGGCAAGACCTTCGCCTCGCTCGCCGCCCCCAACAAGGCGGCGTGAGGGTATGACGCCTAATCGTTTGAGACTTGCGAACAGCCAACACTCACGGAAATCAGCAACAGGAGGTCGTTCATGACCGATGCCGTTATCGTCTCCACCGCCCGCACGCCGATCGGCAAAGCCTATCGCGGCGCGCTCAACGTCACCGAGGGCGCGACCCTGTACGGCCACGCCATCGAACAAGCGGTCAAGCGCGCCGGCGTCGATCCCAAGGAAATCGAGGACGTGGTGATGGGTTCTGCGATGCAGCAGGGCGCGACCGGCGGCAATATCGCCCGCAAGGCGCTGCTGCGCGCCGGCCTGCCGGTCACGGTTGCCGGCACCACCATCGACCGCCAATGCGCCTCCGGCTTGCAGGCGATCGCGCTGGCGGCGCGTTCGATTCTGTTCGACGGCGTCGAGGTCGCGGTCGGCGGCGGCGGCGAGTCGATCAGCCTGGTGCAGAACGAGCATCAGAATGCGTTCCACGCCGTCGATCCGGCGCTGGAGAAGATCAAGGGCGACGTCTACATGCCGATGATCGACACCGCCGAGGTCGTCGCCAAGCGCTACAACATCTCGCGCGAGGCGCAGGACGAATACGCGCTGGAAAGCCAGCGCCGCACCGCCGCCGCGCAGCAGGCCGGCAAGTTCAAGGACGAGATCGCCCCGATCGCCACCAGCATGGCGGTGGTCGACAAGGCCACCAAGGCCGTCTCCTTCAAGGACGTGACGCTGTCGCAGGACGAGGGTCCGCGCCCCGAGACCACGGCGGAAGGGCTCGCCTCGCTGAAGCCGGTGCGCGGCGAGGGCTACACCGTCACCGCCGGCAACGCCAGCCAGTTGTCGGACGGCGCCAGCGCCACCGTCATCATGAGCGACAAGGAAGCCGCCCGGCGCGGCCTCAAGCCGCTCGGCATCTTCCGCGGTTTCGTCGCCGCCGGCTGCGAGCCCGACGAGATGGGCATCGGCCCGGTGTTCGCGATTCCGCGCCTGCTCAAGCGCCACAACCTCAAGATCGACGACATCGACCTGTTCGAACTGAACGAGGCCTTCGCGGTGCAGGTGCTCTACTGCCGCGACAAGCTCGGCATCGACCCGGAGAAGCTCAACGTCAACGGCGGCGCGATCGCGGTCGGCCATCCCTACGGCATGACCGGCGCGCGTCTCACCGGCCACATCCTGATCGAAGGCCGCCGCCGCAAGGCGAAGTACGGCGTCGTCACCATGTGCGTCGGCGGCGGCATGGGCGCGGCCGGCCTGTTCGAGTTCGCGCACTAAAGCTGAAGCGCGCGCTTCCGTAAGCATGGCGTCGTCCCCGCCTCCGCGGGGACGACAAAAGATAACGGCAAAACAGACAAGGAGGGTCCCTATGGAGCTCAGCCTCACCCCGGAAGAACTGGCGTTCCGCGACGAAGTCCGCGCCTTCTTCCGCGACAACGTTCCGCCCGCGATCAAGAGGAAGCTGGAGGAGAACCGCCACACCACCAAGGCGGAGATGGTGGAGTGGACCCGCATCCTCAACAAGAAGGGCTGGGCGGTTCCGCACTGGCCGGTCGAGTGGGGCGGCACCGGCTGGAGCGCGGTTCAGCAATACATCTTCGTTGAGGAGTTGCAGGCCACGCCTGCGCCGCCTGCGCTGCCGTTCGGCGTCAACATGGTCGGGCCGGTGATCTACACCTTCGGCAACGAGGCGCAGAAGAAGCAATATCTGCCGCGCATCGCCAATCTCGACGACTGGTGGTGCCAGGGCTTCTCCGAACCCGGCTCCGGCTCCGACCTCGCCTCGCTGAAAACCAGGGCCGAGCGCAAGGGCGACAAGTACATCGTCAACGGCCAGAAGACCTGGACCACGCTTGGCCAGCACGCCGACTGGATCTTCTGTCTGGTGCGCACCGATCCCGCGGCGAAGAAGCAGCAGGGCATCTCCTTCCTTCTCATCGACATGAAGACCAAGGGCATCACGGTGCGCCCGATCGTCACCATCGACGGCGGCCGCGAGGTCAACGAGGTGTTCTTCGACGACGTCGAGGTGCCGGCGGAGAATCTCGTCGGTGAGGAGAACAAGGGCTGGGACTACGCCAAGTTCCTGCTCGGCAACGAGCGCACCAACATCGCCCGCGTCGGCATGTCGAAGGAGCGTCTGCGCCGCTTGCGGCAGTTCGCGTCGGAAACCCAGTCGGGCGGCCGTCCGATCATCGACGACGCCAACTTCCGCGCCAAGCTCGCGGCGGTCGAGGTCGAGCTGAAGGCGCTCGAACTGACGCAGATGCGCGTCGTCGCCAATGAAGGCAAGCACGGCAAGGGCAAGCCGGATCCGGCGTCGTCGATCCTCAAGATCAAGGGCTCCGAGATCCAGCAGACGCTGACCGAACTGATGCTCGACGTCGCCGGTCCCTTCGCCGCGCCCTACGACGTCCACGGCGACGACGGCAGCAACGAAGCGATGGACTGGATCGCGCAGATCGCGCCGACCTATTTCAACTACCGCAAGGTGTCGATCTACGGCGGCTCCAACGAGATCCAGCGCAACATCATCAGCAAGGCGGTGCTGGGACTGTAGCCGTCACCGTCATTCCGGGGCGTGCGTTCTTTGCGGGCGAACCCGGAATGACAGCCGGTGTGGATTTTCAGGGGCGCGATCGCCCCGGCAGTTTGAGGAACGGAAAATGGATTTTGATCTGTCGGAGGAGCAACGGCTGCTCAAGGAAAGCATCGATGGACTGTTGAAGGCGTCCTACGATTTCGAGCAGCGCAAGAAATACGGCGCGGAGCCCGGCGGCTGGAGCAAGGCGGTGTGGGGCAAGTTCGCCGAGCAGGGCCTGCTCGGCCTGCCGTTCGCCGAGAGCGACGGCGGCTTCGGCGCGGGCGCGGTCGAGACCATGATCGTGATGGAGGCGCTGGGCCACGCGCTGGTGCTGGAGCCCTATCTCCCGACCGTGGTGCTGGCCGGCGGCTTCCTCCGTCATGGCGGCACCAGCGCCCAGAAGGCGGCGCACATTCCCGGCATCATCGACGGCAGCAAGACCTTCGCCTTCGCCCAGCTTGAGAAGAACTCGCGCTACGACCTTGGCGACGTCGCCACCACCGCCAAGAAGAAAGGCGACGGCTGGGTCATCGACGGCGAGAAGTTCGTCGTCCTCAACGGCGAGGCCGCCGATACGCTGGTGGTGACCGCGCGCACCAAGGGCCAGCGCGCCGACCGCGCCGGCATCGGCGTGTTCCTGGTGCCGCGCGACGCCAGGGGCGTCACCGTGAAGGGCTATCCGACCCAGGACGGGATGCGCGCCGCCGACATCACCTTCACCGGCGTCGAGGTCGGCGCCGATGCCGCCATCGGCGACCCGGAGAACGCGCTGCCGCTGATCGAGCGGGTGGTGGACGAGGCGCGTACGGCGCTGTGCGCCGAGGCGGTCGGGGCGATGGACGAGTCGCTCAAGGTCACCGTTGACTATATCAAGACGCGCAAGCAGTTCGGCGTGCCGATCGGCAGCTTCCAGGTGTTGCAGCATCGCGCCGCCGACATGTTCGTCTACACCGAGCAGGCCCGCAGCATGACGATGCTCGCGACCATGGCGACCGGCTTCGAGGACGCAAGCGAGCGCGCCGGTTCGGTGGCGGCCGCCAAGGCGCAGGTCGGCAAGTCAGCCCGCTTCGTCGGCCAGCAGTCGATCCAGCTGCACGGCGGCATCGGCATGACGATGGAGGCCGCGATCGGTCACTACTTCAAGCGGCTGGCGATGATCGACACCGCCTTCGGCGACAGCGATTACCACCTGCGTCGCGTCGGCGACTCGGACGGGATCATCTGAGCGATCGCGCTCCCTTAATCCCTTCCCCGTCGTTCCTTGATCCTTCCCCCGCTTGCGGGGGAAGGCAGAGCGGGGGCCGCGTCTTGACCTTACTCGCGCGATAGGCTTGCCTGCGGCGTAAACCTCAACGCCGCCGGGAAACGCCGAATGTCGTCGCATATCCTCGCCATCGATCAGGGCACCACCTCGTCGCGCGCCATCGTGTTCCGCGCCGACATCTCGATCGCGGCCATAGCCCAGCAGGAGTTTCCTCAGCACTTCCCGGCCTCGGGCTGGGTCGAGCACGAGCCCGACGACATCTGGCGCACGACGCTCGCCACCTGCCGCGAGGCGATGCGCAAGGCGGGAGTGGCGGCGTCCGACATCGCCGCCATCGGCATCACCAACCAGCGCGAGACTACCGTGGTGTGGGATCGCGCCACCGGCCGCGCGGTGCATCGCGCCATCGTCTGGCAGGACCGCCGCACCGCCGAGATCTGCGCCCGGCTGAAAGCGGACGGCCTTGAGCCGGAGATATCGGCGCGCACCGGCCTCATCATCGATCCGTATTTCTCCGGCACCAAGGTGGCGTGGATACTCGATCACGTCCCCGGCGCGCGCGCCCGCGCCGAGCGCGGCGAACTCCTGTTCGGCACCATCGACTGCTATCTGTTGTGGCGGCTCACCGGCGGCAAGGTTCACGCCACCGACGCCACCAATGCCTCGCGCACGTTGCTGTTCAACATTCACAGCGGCGCGTGGGACGACACGCTCCTGAGCATCCTGCGGGTGCCGCGCTCGATGCTGCCGGAGGTCAAGGATTCGTCGGCGCATTTCGGCGACAGCGTTGCCGATCTGCTGGGCGGCGCGATCGCGGTGTGCGGCATCGCCGGCGATCAGCAGGCGGCGACCATCGGGCAGGCTTGCTTCGCGCCCGGCATGATGAAATCGACTTATGGCACCGGCTGCTTCGCGCTGCTCAACACCGGCACGACGGCGGTCAAGTCGAACAACAAGCTGCTTACCACCATCGCCTATCAGTTGAACGGCGTGCGCACCTATGCGCTGGAAGGCTCGATCTTCGTGGCGGGCGCGGCGGTGCAGTGGCTGCGCGACGGGCTGAGGATCATCGAAAGCGCGCCCGAGAGCGACCTGCTGGCGGAGCGCGCCGACCCGGCGCAGGCGGTCTATCTGGTGCCGGCCTTCGTCGGCCTTGGCGCGCCATACTGGAATCCGCGGGTGCGCGGCGCGCTGTTCGGGCTGACGCGTAACACCGGCCCCGCGGAACTGGCGAAGGCGGCGCTGGAAAGCGTCTGCTATCAGACACATGATTTGTGGGCGGCGATGCGCGCCGACTGGCCGGGCGCGGCCGCCGCCAGCACCGTGCTGCGCGTCGACGGCGGCATGGCGGTGTCGGACTGGACCATGCAGCGGCTCGCCGACCTGCTCGACGCGCCGGTCGATCGCCCGGCGATCCGGGAAACGACTGCGCTCGGGGCCGCCTACCTCGCCGGGCTGAGCGCCGGGCTCTATCCGGAGCCGTCGCGCTTCGCCGACACCTGGCGGCTCGAACGCCGTTTCAGGCCGAACATGAGCGCGGCGACCCGCGCCCGCAAACTGGGCGGCTGGGCGGCGGCGATGCGCGGCGCGCTGGCGAGCGATCCGGGCGAGGAGCGCGGTGAGGGATAATCCTTAACCGGTTCTGTCGGATCGTTGAGCTTGCGCGGGGGCCGCGCGGGGCGGTGCGGCGTGCCGTCCGGGGAAACGCGATCCTAGGAGAAGCGAGATGTTGAGCCGTCGTGCCTTTTGTGGTTGTGCGTCAGCCGCCTTGTGGTCGGGATTTGCGGCAACGCGCGCCGGGGCGGAGCCCGCCGCCTGCGCGGTGATGACGCGCGACAATCAGCATGCGATGTCGCCCAATGAGGCGCTCGACCGTCTCAAGGCCGGCAACGCGCGCTTCGTCGGCGGCGAAACCGTCAATTGCGATCTGATGCGGCAGGTGAAGGAGACGGCGGCGGGGCAAGCGCCGTTCGCGGCGGTGGTCGGTTGCATCGATTCCCGCGTGCCGCCCGAACTGGTGTTCGATCAGCGCATCGGCGACATCTTCTGCGCGCGGATCGCCGGGAATTTCATCAACGCCGATATCGTCGGCAGCCTCGAATTCGCCACCCGGTTGTCCGGCGCACGCGCCATCGTCGTGCTCGGCCATAGTAATTGCGGCGCGATCAAGGGCGCGATCGACAACGCGCGGCTGGGTCATCTGACGGCGACGCTCGCCAACATCCGCCCTGCGGTGAAGGCGGCCCGGGCCGACGGCGAGCGCAACGCGAAGAACGCCGCCTTCGTGCAGGCGGTCGCCGAAGCCAATGTTCGCGCCGGTGTGAAGCGGCTCACGACCGGGAGCAAGGTGCTGAAGAAGCTGGTCGCCGCCGGCGAGTTGCGCATCGTCGGCGCGATGCACGATCTCGCCAGCGGCAGGATCGACTGGCTGGGTTAGAGCGGGTTGGCTTAGGCGGAATCGTCATGCGCGGGCTTGACCCGCGCATCCATCAAGAAAGAGTCGCTTCAAGAGGATGGATTGCCGGGTCAAGCCCGGCAATGACGGGTTTCTATCTAAAGAGAAACTGCTCCAAGCAACGCGACGTGCACTACTGGCAGAACTGCCGCTTGCCGAAGGAGTTCGTGTACCAGGTGCCCGGCTCGCAAACGAAGCCGTTGCGCGCCGCGTAGTTCGACGAGTATTGCAGCGCCGTTCCGTCATAGTGATAGCCGGGATCGGCGTAGCCTGCGTAACCCGGCGCGAAATCGCCGCTCGTGTCGTAGGCATAGGCGTCGTAGCCATAGGGTTCATAGCCGTAGCCGTAAGGCCCATGCCCGAACGGCGCCGCGGCGACCGCGCCGGCCGTTCCC
>JBASBO010000017.1:0-1806 GCA_049651165.1 Xanthobacteraceae bacterium
GTGCTCGTACAGCGTCGCCTGCCGGTCGGACACTTCGGGCTGGAAGAAGGCATCGGTGGCGCCGTCGGGGATCGCCTGGCCCTGCAGGAACGGCAGCTTTTCGTCCAGCGCCGCGGCGGCCAGCAGCATCGCGCCGTCGCGGTCGATCATCGCCAATGCCACGCCGATCCCGAGCGTTCCGGCCGCGCGCGCCAGCGTGCTTTTCAGCGCCATGGTCGACCGCAGCCGCGCCCGCAGGAAATCCTGCGTCAGTTCGAACAGGCCGATGGCGATGGCGAGGACCACCGAAACGGCGGCCACTACCGTGCCGAGCCCGAGCGCAAGGCCGAGGCCGAACGCAACCGGTGCGGCGAGACAGGCGATGAAATAACCCTGCGCCACCAGGCCGCGCACGTCCGCGCCATCCTCGCGCGAATGCTCGCTGAGGATCAGGTTGCGGAACCAGCCGGTGAGGAACACCGCGACGACGGCGGCGAAGCCGATGCCGAGCAGATAAGCGCCGTAGTCGTCGGGCGTGAACAGCCGCGTGAACACGAACACGCTCGACAGCCCCAGCACGGCGCTGAGGATGTTGGCGGTCAGGTTGATGGCGGCCTGGCTTATCAGCATAGCACGCCCACGCCGCGAGGCGGCGCGACCGGTTCGATCGAGGCCAGCCGCGCCTGATGAAGGCTCACCGCGGCGCGGATGGTGGCCACCGGCGTTCCCGAGAACGAGGTGACGGAGAACGCCACGTCGGTTTCCACGGCGTTGCGCAGCAATTCCCGGAGGTCGGCGTCGCTGAGCTTCTCATCCTCCCAATAGCTGACGCATTGGGTCTTCCGGCACGGCGCATGAACGCGCGCGGCCGCCGCGTCGTTCTCGACGAAATAGCCGTAGAGCATGTATTCGGAGAATCCCCGCTCCCGGCACAGCGCGGTCACCCAGTCCATGCCGGTGACCTGCTCGATCCGAGACACCATGGCGCGCGTGGTGTCGCGGTCCCAGAACATGATGTGTCCGATGAAGTCCGGCGCCGGGAACGTCGCCTGCGGCAGGCCGAGCAGTTGATGACTGTTCTCGACCCAGCGCGGATGCCGCTCCTGATCCGGCGTCACCGCGCCCGGCAGCTTCAGGAACGGGATCGGATTGGGGCTCTCGAAAACCGACAGGTCGAAGTCGCGAAAGAAAACAATGTCCGAGTCCAGGATGCAGTAACGCTCGAACGGCAGCGTGATCGTCGCCGCGATCTTGAGGATCTGCTGGACGTGCCAGCCGCTCGCCGGCCGGGCGCGGAACGACCACCAGTATTGGCGATGGTTGCGCTGGACGATGCGCGGCAGCGGCCGCAGCCACTTCGGCAGCAGCGCCGACGCCGGCATGACGATCCGCCGCTCGCTGGCCAGATGCGCGAACAGCGGCATATCGCAATCCGGCACCAGCAGATAATGCTTTGAGCGCGGATCGATATGCCGGTCGACGCTTTCGCAGAGCAGGGTGCAGAGGTGCAGATCGCGCCCGTAGGTCGGGGTCAGCAGGGCAACTGGGCTCATCTTGGCTCTCTTGAATTGATCCGGCTGTCCGGCGGGCGTCTCCGGATATCTCGCGTCGGAGTGAGCAAGAATGATGCCGCCCCGGCCTCCGTCCGCAAGGTGCGGCGCGAACTGGTTAAGCGTCATGGTTAATTCCATCCGTCGGCAACCATGTTGCGCGAAACGTTCGCGCGGCACGCCGGATCGGACCGGACCACGGCCCTAACTGGACCGGATATTGCAAAGCCTCATCCCTGCTTGATCCGGAAAATCGAACACTGACGATGGCACCCAC
>JBASBO010000018.1:0-12366 GCA_049651165.1 Xanthobacteraceae bacterium
CGTCAGCACCGTGGTGGCGGCCCCGAGCGGCACCGGCACGCCTTTGGTCGCGATGTTCTCCTTGATGGTGGCGGGCACGCCGTCGAGCGCGCCGATCGGCTCGCCCTTGTGCCAGCGTGCGGTGGATGTCTTCGCGGCGGCGCGCGCGCCGTCGGGGTCGTAGGCGTAGAGCGCGCGGATATGCGGCTCCCAGCGCTCGACCTGGGCGATCACGTCGTCCAGCACCTCGCTCGGCGAGAATTTTTTGCCGTGATAGCCCGCCAGCAGTTCGACGGCGGAGAGATCGTGGAGCGCGCTCATGCCGACACCGGCAGCCGGGTCTCGATGATGCGCGCGAACACGCTGGCCCCGATCGGCAATATCTTGTCGTCGAGAATGAAGCCGGGGTTATGCACCGGCACCGAGCCGTCGTGGCCGAGCCAGAAATACGCGCCCGGCACCGCCAGCAGCATGTCGGCGAAGTCCTCGCTCCCCATGCGCGGCGTCTCCTTGATGGCGACGTTCTTGGGATCGAGCACCGTGCCCGCCACCTCGGCCACGATCTTCGAATGTTCCTCGCTGTTGATGAGCACGCTGAAGATGTCGCGGATCTCGACCTTGATATCGACCTCGAACGCCTGCGCCATGCCGCTCGCGATGGTCTTCATGCGCTCGCGGATCATCATGCGGGTGGGCTGATCGAAGGTGCGGACGGTGCCGGCGAGGGTGGCCTCGTTCGGAATCACGTTGTAGGCGGAACCGGCGTGGATCTGCGTGATCGAGAGCACCGCGGCGTGCAGCGGATCGGCGTTGCGGCTGACGATGCTTTGCAGCGCCTGCCCGAGGTTCATCGCGATCACCACCGGATCGCGCGAGCGCTCCGGCATCGCGCCATGCGCGCCGAAGCCGGTGATGGTGATGTCGAAGAAATCGGCGCTCGCCATGCTGGGACCGGGCGAGATCACCAGTTCGCCGTGCTTGAGGTCCGGCGCGTTGTGCAGGCCGTAGATTTCGTCGCACGGAAATTTTTCGAACAGGCCGTCCTTGATCATGGCGCGCGCGCCGCCGAGCCCTTCTTCCGCCGGCTGGAAGATGAAATGCACGGTGCCGTCGAAATTCCGCGTTTCGGCGAGATAGCGCGCGGTACCCAGCAGCATGGTGGTGTGGCCGTCATGGCCGCAGCCGTGGAAGCGGCCGGGGTGAGTGGAGCGCCACGGCAGGTTGGTGTTTTCCTCCATCGGCAGCGCGTCCATGTCGGCGCGCAGGCCGATGCGCCTGCCGCCCTGACCCTTGCCCTTGAGCACGCCGACCACGCCGGTGCCGCCGAGCCCGCGATGCACCTCGATGCCCCATTGCGCCAGCTTGTCGGCGACGATGCCGGAGGTGCGCTTCTCCTCGAAACCGATTTCGGGGTGGGCGTGCAGGTCGCGGCGGATCGCGGTCAGGTCGTCGGCGAAACCTTCAATACGTTCGATGGTGGGCATGGGGGTTTCCGTTGGTTATTGATTTGGGCTCGCAGCGGGGCGCGGAGGCTTCATTTTCGGCCGCGGCTTGGCGACGGTCAAGTGAACGGACCGTCGCGGCTCTCATGGCTGCTGCCCGCTTGTCGGCGTGCTTGGCGACGCAAGCCGCAGGCGCGAGAATTCGATTCAACCGGGTTGAATCGAACTCTCGCTATTTCTTTTATTGGAGCATGATCTTTTCCGAAAACCGGGTCCCACTTTTCGGGATCATGCTCTATAAGCGGACGTCGCGCGGCGCGGGCGTGGCGAAATTGGTAGACGCAACGGACTTAAAATCCGTAGGGCCGCAAGGTCTGTACCGGTTCGAGTCCGGTCGCCCGCACCATTGCTCGCGCGTCACCCTTCGGGTTTGAATGCCGGCCCGTTCGGCTTGATGCGGATGCCCGGACGCAGCCGCGTCCACGGCAGCGCGGCGGTATCCGCCGGCATCGCGCCGGGCGCGGCGCAGATCAGGAGCGTCTCGGCGATCGGCTGGAAATCGGCGCGGAAATGCACCGAGCTTTTATTGACGAGGATCGCCTGTTCGGTCGGCTCAATGTCGACGTAGCGGTACATTGCCTGATCGGCCAGTTGCGCCTTGTGCGAGGCCACCACCACGCGAACGCCGTCGATGCGCAAGGCTGCCGACGGCCCCATCTCCATGTCGCGGCCGCCGTAATAGGGGCCGGGTGCGTTGAACCGGCCGCCCGACAGTTTCTCGACGACGAAGGTCGCCTCGAACGGCGCGTCGCCGGGAATACCGGACTTGCCGCCGAGCGACAGCGTCACGCGCGCGCCTTCGCCGGCTTGGTGCGCGGCGGCGGCGGAGGCGGGATCGTAGATCGCGCCGGTTGCAGCGCGCGTCGCCTTGTTGCGCACCAGCGCGCGCAACATGCCGGTGGTGTCGGAATCGCCGCCGGCGCCGGGATTGTCCTGGGTGTCGGCGATGACGACCGGCTTTCGCGCGGTTTTCGCAAGCTCCATGGCGTGGAGCACGCCCTCGTCGGGCGAATAGATTTTGCCGTCGAAGTCGTTTTCATGGCCGACGACGAGTTGCGCCACGGCGTCGGCCGCGGCGTTCGCGTCCGCTTGTGTGCGGCCGTAGGCGAATACGGTGGGGCTGCAGCCCGGAAAATCGGCGGCCGGAAAACCCGGCGCGAACGACAGCGTCGGCACCGCGTCGTTCTCAAGCGCCGCGAGCTTCTGGTAGATGCTCTTGCACGGCTGGTCGAAGGTGCATTGCCAACTGATGGGGATCAGGAACGGCAGTTGCCGGAACGCCTTGGCGAAGCGTTGCTTGCTCTCCAGCAGCAGCGCGAGATGCTTCGCCGAGGCGCGGCCGGTGTCGGCCATGTCGATGTGCGGATAAGTGCGGTAGGCGATCAGCGCGTCGGCGTGTGCGACCATTTCCGGCGTGACGTTGGCGTGGAGGTCGAGGCTCACCACCAGCGGCAAGTCGGGGCCGATGACGCGGCGGACGCGCGCCAGAAGCTCGCCTTCGCCGTCGTCGAGATGCTCGGTGACCATCGCACCGTGGAGGTCGAGATAGACCGCGTCGAGCGCCCCGGCGCCAGCGAGACGCTCGATCAGGTCGGCCGCGATGCGCTCGTAGGCGTCGCGGGTGACATGGGCGCAGGGACTGGCGGCGGCGAAGATGGTCGGGATCAGGTCCCAGCCGCGCGTTTGCGCGTCGTCGATGAAACCGGCGAGCCCGACATTGATGTTGCGGATCGTCTTCAGCACCTCGCCGCCGTGCGCCATCGCCGGCCAGCCGCCGCCGTGGACGAAATCGGCGTAGGTCGCCCTGGTGGGTGCGAAGGTGTTGGTTTCGTGCAGGAAGCCGCCGACGGCGATGCGGGTCATCAGATCAACTCAGGCGCGGGAGGTCATTGCGGAAGCGTGGCGATATCGGGGTGGGTTTCGGCGACCGGCCGGAAGCTGGCGAAATCCCAGTGGCGGCCGGGCGCGGCCTCAAGCAGTTGCCGGGTATAGTCCTGCTGCGGGCTGGTGAGGATTTCGCCCGCCAGTCCTTGTTCGACGACGCGGCCGTGTTGCATCACCACCACCTCGTCGCAGATTTGCGCGGCGACGCGAAGGTCGTGGGTGATGAACAATAGCGCGATGCCGAGCCGGCTCTGGATGTCGTCGAACAGGTCGAGCACCTGCGCCTGCACCGAGACGTCGAGCGCCGACACCGCTTCGTCCGCCACCAGCACGTCGGGATCGAGCGCCAGCGCGCGGGCGATGGCGATGCGCTGGCGCTGGCCGCCGGAGAACTGGTGCGGATAACGGCTGATGGCGTCGGCGGGCAGATCGACCAGTTCCAGAAGGTCGCCGGCGCGCTTGATCGCCTCGGCGTGGGGCACGCCATAATTGACCGGGCCCTCGGCGATGCTCTCGCCCACGGTGACGCGCGGATTGAGCGAGCGGTAGGGGTCCTGAAACACGATCTGGATGCGCTTGCGGTGCGGGCGCAGCGCCGGGCGCGACAGTGTCGATATGTCGTGCCCGGCAAGGCGGACCTCGCCCGAGGTCGGGTCGATCAGCCGCACGATGCAGCGCGCCACGGTGGATTTACCGGAGCCGCTTTCGCCGACGATGCCGAGCGTGCGGCCTTTGCGCAGCGTCAGCGTCACGTCCTTGGCCGCCGCTACTTCACGCGTCCCGTCGAACAGCGAGCGCGAACGATAGATCTTGTTGAGGCCGGCGGTTTCCAGCACCACCGGCTCGCTGCTCGCCGGGCGCGGCGCGCGCGGCAGCAGGCTCGGCACCGAGGCCAGCAGGTTGCGGGTGTATTCCATCGCGGGCGCGCGCAGGATGGCGTCGAGCGCGCCGGTCTCCACCACCTTGCCCTTGCGCATCACCACGACGCGGTCGGCGATTTCCGCCACCACCCCCATGTCGTGGGTGATGAACAGCACGGCGGTGCCGTGGTCGCGCTGGAGATCGCGGATCAGCGACAGGATCTGCTTCTGTGTGGTGACGTCGAGCGCGGTGGTCGGCTCGTCGGCGATCAACAGCTTCGGTTCGAGCACCAGCGCCATGGCGATCATGATGCGCTGGCGCTGGCCGCCGGAGAGCTGGTGCGGATACGACTTGAAGATACGGGCGACGTCCGGCAGCCGCACCTGCTCCATCATCGCCAGAATGCGCTCGCGCCGGGCGCGGGCATCGAGACTGGTGTGGGCGCGCAGCACCTCGTCGATCTGCCGGCCGACCGGCACCACCGGGTTGAGCGCGGTCATCGGCTCCTGGAAGATCATCGCCATGGTGGTGGCGCGCAATTGCCGCAGCCGCCGGTCGCCGGCCGTGAGAATGTCCTCGCCAGCCAGTGTGATCCGGCCGCGCGTCGGCACCAGCACCTTCTTCGGCAGCAGGCCCATCACGGTGAGCGAGGTCACCGACTTGCCGGAGCCGCTTTCGCCGACCACGCACAGGGTTTCGCCCTGCCGCACCTGCAACGAGACGCCGTCGATGATGCGGTGGGCGTCGGGCCGCTTGCCGATCGCGACGACGAGGCCGTCGACATCGAGGACGACCGGAGCGGAGGTGGGGGCGGCGGCGGTCATGTGCGGCCCTCGCGCTGTTTCATGCGCGGGTCGAGGGCGTCACGCGCGGCGTCGCCGATCAGGTTGACCGAGAGGATGGCGATCGACAGCATTAGGCCGGGCCAGAAGATCAGCGACGGCTTGATCTGGAAGAAGGCGCGGCCCTCGGCCATGATATTGCCCCAGGTGGGAATCTCCGGGCTGATGCCGCAGCCGAGGAACGACAGGATCGCCTCGGTCAGGATGGCGGAGGCGCAGACATAGGTGCCTTGCACGATCAGCGGCGCGATGGTGTTCGGCATCAGGTGCCGCCACATGATCTTGGGCAGGCCGGAGCCGACCGAGATCGCGGCCTCGACATAGGGCTCCTCGCGCGCCGACAGCACCACCGAGCGCACCAGCCGCGCCACCCGCGGCACCTCCGGAATGGTGATCGCCACCAGCACCGTCATCAGGCTGGCGCCTGACAGCGACACCACGGCGATCGCCAGCAGGATCGCCGGGATCGCCATCAGGCCGTCCATGATGCGCATCATGATGGCGTCCACCCAGCGGAAGAAGCCGGAGACCAAGCCGATCAACAGGCCGATCACGATGCTGAACAGCGCCGAGCCAAGCCCGATCAAGAGCGAGATACGGCCGCCATAGAAGATGCGCGACAGCACGTCGCGGCCGAAAGCGTCGGTGCCGAGCGGGTATTCGGCGCTGGCCGGCTTCAGCCGTTGCGCCGGCGTCAGCAGTTGCGGATCGTGCGGCGAGATCAGCGGCGCGAAGATCGCCATCAGCACGATCGCGGCGAGGCAGATCGCGGCGACCGCGATGATCGGATTGGCGCGCAACAGGTTGCGGCCGAGGCGGCGCGGCGTGATGCGGAGCGAGGGTTCTGGCAGGGCGCCGACGGCCATCAGTAGCGGATCCTCGGATCGAGCAGGGAGTAGGACAGGTCGATCAGGAGGTTGACCCCGACATAGATGCCGCTGGTCAACAGGATCATGGCCTGGATCACCGGATAGTCGCGCGCCAGCACGGCGTCCACCGTGAGGCGGCCGATGCCGGGCAGGTTGAACACCGTCTCGGTGACGACGACGCCGGAAATCAACAGCGCGAAGCCGGTGCCGATCACGGTGATGACTGGCACCGCGGCGTTGCGCAGCGCGTGGCGCAGCAAGACGCCGCGCTCGGCGATGCCCTTGGCGCGCGCCGTGCGGATGTAGTCCTCGTCGAGCACGTCGAGCATCGCCGCCCGCGTCATCCGTGCGATCAGCGCGATGTAGATGAACGACAGCGTCAGCGTCGGCAGCGTGATACGCTCGAAGAACGGGCCGAGGCCGCGGGTGAAGCTGCGATAGCCCTGCACCGGCAGCCAGCGCAGGTCGATGGCGAAGATCTGGATCAGCACGTAGCCGATCACGAACACCGGCACCGAGAAGCCGATCACCGACAGCGCCATCACGAAGCGGTCGATCCAGGTGCCGTGCTTCCACGCCGCGACGACGCCGAGCGGCACCGCGACGATCACCGTCAGGATGATGGTCGCGAGCGCGATGGCGATGGTCGGCTCGATGCGGTTGCCGATCATGGTGATGACCGGCACGTTGGAGATCAGCGAGACGCCGAAATCGCCTTGCAGCAGTTTGCCGATCCAGGTGAAGAATTGCGTGTAGAGCGGTTCGTTCAGCCCGAGCGAGGTGCGGATGCGCTCAAGCTGCTCCGGCGTGGCGTTGTCGCCGGCGATGATCGCCGCCGGATCGCCGGGGGTGAGGCGCAGCAGCAGGAACACAAACAGCGCCACCACCCCCATGACGGGGATGGCGGCGAGGATGCGGCGGATCAGATAGCCCAGCATGGTGCTTTTGTGTCCCGGCTTTGGCTTCGATCAATGACGGCATCCGCTGCCGTCTTCATGTCTGTCACACGAACGTCGGAAGGCGGGTCCTAGTCCAGCGTCGCCAGCAAGCCTGCCATCAGTCGGCCGCGCTCGGCAAGACTGTTGACCTCGATATGTTCGTTGAGCGTATGGACGCCGCCGCCGCGCACGCCGAGACCGTCGAGCGAGGGGATGCCCATGGCGCCGGTGAAATTGGCGTCGGAGCCGCCGCCGGCGCTGTCGTGCGGCAGCGTCATGCCCATCTGCGCGGCGACGCCGCGCGCCTTTTCGTAGAGCGCCATGGTGCCGGCATCCGGCTCCCACACCGGACGGGTGACGCCGCGCGTCACGGTGAAGGTGACGTCGTCACGGGTGCCCGACAGCGCCAGCATCCGCGCGACGCCGCGGTCGAGATCCTCCTGCCGCTTCGCCATGCTCAGCGCCTCACCGGTCGCGGTGGTGGCGACGCAGTTGACCCACTGGCCGCCATGGACGACGCCGACGCTGAAGGTGCAGTCGGGGCCGGTCATGGCGTCGATGGCGATGATCTGGCGCGCCATCTCGCGGATCGCGGAGCGGCCGGACGAGAGCGTCGCGCCGGCGTGGCTGGGCTTGCCGACGGCTTCGAGGTTGAAGCGGGCGATGGCGTAGCGGCCGGTGACCACGCCGTTGTCCTCGCGGCCGGGCTCCGGCACCAGCACGTACTTGTTGCGCGCGGCTTCCGCCTCGACGACGTCGCGCACGCTGGGCGTGCCGACTTCCTCGTCGGGCGTGAGCAGAAACGTAATCGGCAGCGGCGTCGTGAAAGCGGCGCGTTGAAGCTGGCGGATGGCCTCTAACGCCAGATAGTTGCCGCCCTTCATGTCGAAGATGCCGGGGCCGTAGCACTTGTCGCCCTCGCGCCGCCACGGCAGCCTCGATAGCGTGCCGACCGGATGCACGGTGTCGAGATGTCCGGCGATGAGAATGCCGGGCTCGCCCTGTTTCGGATGCGGGAAGCGGGCGCGCACGCAATCGCCGAAACCCATCCGTCCCGGAATGCGTTCGATTGTCGCGCCCGCCAGCGCCATCTCGCGCGCGGCGAGATCGAGCATCCGGTTGACGGCGGCGCGATCCCATGTCGGGCTTTCGCACTCGACCCACTGGCGCAGGCCCTGCAACATGGATTCAGTGTCGAAGGGGAGATTGGCGGGATTCATCGCTACTCCTGATGCCTTTGTTTCTCTTGACGGTTTTTTGACGGCGAGGTCCGCCCCGGCGGTCATAATGGAGACTTCGGCGAAAATTGCCAGCGCGACGTTGACGGCGGCGGCGCGTGTGCCGCGCGGGGCGGCAAATGCCGCGAGCTTGTGCGCTTGCGAAGATGAAGTCCGATTGACGCCCGGCGAACTTGATGCAAGTCTTGATGCGCTTGAAGCCAAATGATGATGCGAGTGAATGATCACGGCCGACGATGCGGACGCGCCGCTGCCGCTGTTCTCGCCGTCGTTGGCCTCACGCGATTCATTATCGGCATTTCGTTATCGGTCGTGGACCGTTTCAATCTGGAGAGATCGAATGTTGCACGTCATGCGTTCGCGATCGCCGAAACCGGCGAGGGGCTTCAGCCTGGCATTGAAAGCGGCGCTGCCTGCCATCGTCCTCGCGGCGGCGCTGAGTGCGCCGGCGCCGGCGATCGCGCAGACCAAGACCATCCGCGCGGTGATGCACTCCGACCTGCGCGTGCTCGATCCGGGGCTGACCACCGCCTACATCACGCGCGACCACGGCTACATGATCTTCGACACGCTGCTGGGCATGGATTCGAACTTCAAGATCCAGCCGCAGATGGCCAGCTTCAAGGTGTCCGACGACAAGATGACCTACACCTTCACGCTGCGCGACGGCCTGAAGTGGCATGACGGCCAGCCGGTCACCGCGGAGGACTGCGTCGCCTCGCTGAAGCGCTGGGGCAAGGCCGACGGCATGGGCCAGAAGCTGATGGACTTCACCGCCAGCATCGAGGCCGCCGACGCCAAGACCATCGTGCTCAAGCTGAAGGAGCCCTACGGCCTGGTGCTGGAATCGATCGGCAAACCATCGTCGCTGGTGCCGTTCATGATGCCGAAGCGGCTCGCCGAAACCCCGGCCGGCAAGGCCATTCCCGAGCAGATCGGCTCCGGTCCGTTCAAGTTCATGCAGTCGGAATTCCAGCCCGGCGTGAAGGCGGTCTACGAGAAGAACAAGGATTACGTGCCGCGCTCCGAGCCGCCGAACTGGACTTCGGGGGGCAAGGTGGTGAAGGTCGATCGCGTCGAATGGATCACCATGCCCGACGCGCAGACCGTGGTGAACGCCATCCAGTCCGGCGATATCGATTTCTCCGAAACGCCGTCCTTCGATCTGCTGCCGATCCTTGAGGCCGACAAGGATCTCGTGATCCATACCCTGAGCACGCTGGGACTTCAGACGCTCGGCCGGATGAATTTCCTTTATCCGCCGTTCGACAATCCGAAGGTGCGCCGCGCGGCCTTCCTTGCGGCGAGCCAGAAGCCGGTGCTCGATGCGCTGATCGGCAATCCGAAGTACTACAAGGTCTGCGGCGCGCTGTTCGGTTGCGGCACGCCGCTTGCGACCGACGTCGGTTCCGAGACGCTCGTCAAGGGCAACGGCATGGAGCAGGCCAAGAAGCTGTTGGCCGAGTCGGGCTATGACGGCACTCCGGTGGTCATCATGGCGCCCGGCGACGTCGGCCAGTTGAAGGCGCAGCCGATCGTGTTCGCGCAGTTTCTGCGCGACGCCGGCTTCAAGGTCGACGTCCAGGCGACCGACTGGCAGACCGTGGTGACCCGCCGCGCCAGCCAGAAGTCGCCGAAGGAAGGCGGCTGGAACATGTTCTTCACCAACTGGGTCGGTCCCGACATCATCAATCCGATCGCCAACGTCTCGACTAACGGCAAGGGCAAGAACGGCGGTTGGTTCGGCTGGCCGGAAGACGCCAAACTTGAGGAGCTGCGCGACAAGTTCGCCCGCTCGACCTCGCTCGACGAGCAGAAGAAACTCGCCGAGCAAATCCAGGAGCGGGTTTACGAGCAGGTGATCTACATCCCGCTCGGACAGTTCGAGCAGCCCAGCGTGTGGCGCAAGTCGCTGAAGGGGATGCTCGACGGTCCGGCCGTTCCGGTGTTCTGGAACGTCGAGAAGACCGGGGACTGATTCCGCGCGATAGTGCGAACGCGAATTCGGACGGCGGCCGACACCCTCGGCCGCCGTCGGCTTTTGTGGAGGTCTCCGCTCACTCGTCGCCGCTGAGGAAATGGCCGATGGCGGCGAGCGGGCGGATGCCGTCGCAGATGATCTTGGTGATCGCCAGCATCGGCACCGCCAGAATCGCGCCCGGCACGCCCCACATCCAGAACCAGAAGATCAATGAAATAATCACCAGCACCGGATTGAGCGTGAAGCGGCGCGCCAGCAGCATCGGCGTGACGATCTCGCCCTCGACGACGTGGATGGCGAGGTAGAGCGCCGCCGGCATCATCGCCATCCACAACGGATCGAGCACCAGAAGCCCGGCGAGCAGGAAGATGCCGACGCCGAACAGCGGCCCCATGATCGGCACGAAGTTGAGCAGGAAGGCCGTGACGCCCCACAGCACCGGGTCGCCGAGCCCGACCAGCCACATCGCGGCGGCGGTGGCCAACCCCACCGCCGCGTTCATCACGGTGATGGTGACGAGGTACATCGAGATGTTTTCCTCGACCTGCTGCGACAGCTCGACCGCCTGCCGCTTGCCCTTGAAGCTCGGCAGGATCTCCACCGTGCGCTTGAGGAAGGTGTTGCCGGACACCAGCAGGAAAAACAGGATCAGGATGGTCTCGAAGAAGCTGCTGGCGAAATGCGTGGTGCCGGTGAACAGCATCGCCGCGATCGCCGATCCCGACGCGCCGCCGCCACCGGCCGCGCCGCCCGTGAATACGCCGTCGATCCGGTGCAGGAAGGTTTGCAGCGTGTTGACCGGATCGTTGAGGAACTTCAGCCGTTCCTGCAAGCGCGGAATGCCGTCCGGGAGTTTCGCAGCCCATTCGGCCGCCGGCCCCGAGACCGCCGCGCCGATGGCGACAATAGCGCCGAAGAACACCAGAATGAGCACCAGCGCCGCGAGGCCGCGCGGCAGGTGCAGGTTTTCGAGCGCGCGCATGCCCGGCTGAAACAACAGCTTGAGCACCAGCGCCAGCACGATCGGCAATACGATGGGGGCGGCGACATAGGCGGTGCAGAGCAGCGCCAGCACCACCAGGATCGCCAGCATTACCACGATCGGATCGGACGGCAGGTCGATCGTGTCCGGCTCGGCGGTGGTGGTCTGGGCCACGGTGGCTTCGGCGCTTTCCAGCGTCCCGTCCCGCGCATATTCTTCCTTGATGGTGGCGGTAACGGTCTGTTCGGTGGCCATCGGGGACCTGATGCGCTGAATGTCTTGATGAAAAAGCGGACGCCGGCGTCGTGCGAAGGATAATGGATCGTGCCACAACGCGGTGGGGTCGCGGCGGTTCCTCGGCCGGAACGGACCGCGCCGGGGACGCCGGGGCGGCGGTCCCGCCAATGCGTTTTATAATCGCTCTAAACAGCTTGGGCGAGTCAAGCGGCGCACTTGACCCCCGTCGCGGCGGTTGAAACAAGCGAGCATGATGCGCGATCTCCCTTCCGCCGCTTCGCCTTCGCTGCTCGGGCACGCCCGGCGCGGCTTTTCCGGCGTCGTTCACGCTCTGCAAGGCGGCAACGCGGCGTCGAGCCTCGCGCCCGCCGAGCTTGAGAGCCGGCTGATCGAACTCGGATTTGTCGAGGGCGCGCATGTCGAGGTGCTGCACGAGGGGCTGATCGGGGGCGATCCGATCGCGGTGCGGATCGAGAATGTCACCGTCGCGGTGCGCCGGCGGGAGGCTATGGCCGTCGTCGTCATCTGACGCCGCCAGCGGATCGTCATGGAAGCGCCTCTTTATAATATCGTTCTGGTGGGCACCCCGAACAGCGGCAAGACCGCGCTGTTCAACGCGCTGACCGGCAGCCGGCAGAAGGTGGCGAACTATCCTGGCGTCACCGTCGAGCGCAAGCAGGGCTTTTTCGTCACCCCGCGCGGCCGGCAGGTGTCGCTGATCGACCTGCCGGGGACCTATTCGCTGCGCGGCCGCAGCCCGGACGAGGAAATCACCCGCGATATGGTGCTGGGCCAGACCGCGGGCGAGGCGGTGCCCGATCTGGTGCTGTGCGTGGCGGATTCCACCAGCCTGCGGCTGGCGATCCGGCTGGTGCTGGAGATGAAGCGCACCGGGCGGCCGATGGCGCTGGCGCTCAACATGTTCGATATCGCCAGGCGGCGCGGCATCACCGTCGACGTGGCGGCGCTGTCGGCGGCGCTCGGCGTGCCGGTGGTGACCTCGGTCGCGGTGCGCAAGGGCGGCACCGCCGATCTCCTGCAACTCGCCGACAC
>JBASBO010000019.1:0-1688 GCA_049651165.1 Xanthobacteraceae bacterium
CAGCCGGGCGCTGCCGGTGCGCGGAAAATTCTCGGCGAGCCGTTCGGCAACGTGTTTCTCGCCGGCGAGGCGACGCACGAGACGCTGTACGGCACCGTCGAGGGCGCGTGGGAGAGTGGCGAGCGCGCCGCCGACGCCGCGCTGAAGAAGATCGGCCCGGCCGCGCCGCCGCCGCAGCCGAAGAAGCCGCGCGCGAAAAAGCGGGTATCGCATCCGCGATAGAGCCCCGCTTCTGATGGAATCAGAAGCGGGGCTCTACTTTATATTTTGACGCGTTTTCTTCACGCGAACCGGTGCCCACTTCGCTTGAAAACGCTATAGCTGGCGCACTCAGCGCAGCCAGCCGTCGAACAGCGGCAGACTGATGAGGGCCGAGGCCGCGATCAGGCCATAGCAGACGCGGCGGAACGTGGTCTCGCTGGCGAAGCCGAACATATGCGCGCCGAGCCACAACCCGAGGCCGAACACCGGGCCGACCGCCAGCACCAGCGCGATGACGGCGGCGGTGAACAACCCGCCGAACAGATAGCTGGCGAGGATGATGACGTCGGAGATGGCGAAGTAGAGGATGACGCTGGCGCGGATCACCGCGGCGGTGGCGGCGTCGCGCAGCCAGTACAGCACGATCGGCGGGCCGCCCATCTGGGCGACGCCGCCGAAGAACCCCGCCATCGCGCCGACCAGCGCCGTCATCGGCGCGGCAGGCGGCCGGGGGTAGCGCCAGCCGGCCATCATCAGCGCCAGCAGCGGCGCGATCAGCGCGACGATCAGCCAGCGCACCGCCAGCGGATCGGCATGGAGCAGGAACAGCGTGCCGAGCGGCACGCCGATCAGCGAGCCGGCGACCATCAGCATGACCTCGCGGCGGTTGGCCTTGGGAAGCGCGCCGGGGACGAGGCCGGCGGCGGCGACCATCTCGACGATCAGGAGCAGGGGCGAGGCGACCTGCGCGCCGATCACGGCGCTCGCCAGCGGCATGAAGATCAGCGCCGAGCCGAAACCCGAGAAGCCGCGCGCCAGCCCCGCGACGAAAGCGGTGACGATCAGCGCGGCGATCGCCGTAAAACTGAAACCGTCAAGGCCGGGAAAGGTCATGCGCTGCTCGCAGGATCGGGCCGGACGGAGGCGGCGGCGAACTACCCCCGCAGCGTGCCGCCGGTTTTTTTCGTCACCTCGCTGACGATCTTCGCGGCGACGGCGTCGATCTCCTGATCGGTCAGGGTTTTTTCACGCGGCTGGATAGTCACCGCGATCGCAAGCGACTTCTTGTCGGGATCGATGCCCTTGCCCTCATAGACGTCGAACACCGTGACGTCGGTGACGAGTTTCTTGTCGGCGCTCTGCGCGGCGCGCACGAGGTCGGCGGCTTTCACGTCGCGGGCGACGATGAAGGCGAAGTCGCGCGACACCGGATGGAACGGCGACAGGTCGAGTTGCGGTTTGGCGCGCGTCGCCCTGGCCTTGCCTTCCGGGATGCGGTCGAGGATCACTTCGAACGCCATCACCGGGCCGTCGGCGCGAAGCAACTCCAGCGCGCTCGGATGCAGTTCGCCGAAATAGCCGAGCACGTTGTGCGGCCCGATCCGGATCGCGCCGGAGCGCCCGGGATGCAGCCACGCCGGAAAAGCATCGCCACCGCCGGGGGCGATCTGCAACGCCTGCACCGGCGCGCCGGCCGCCGCCAGCAC
>JBASBO010000020.1:0-2975 GCA_049651165.1 Xanthobacteraceae bacterium
CCGTCACACCGGCCCGCGCGGCCTGAACCCGGCCGCACCGGCAACGCGAGGTCAAACCATGTCGCGCCGCCTGATCTCCACCGGGTCGCCGTTCGAGAAGACCGCCGGCTACAGCCGCGCCGTGGTCGACGGCGATTTCGTCTTCGTGTCCGGCACCACCGGCTACGACTATGCGACCATGACCATGCCCGGCGACGTCGCGGCGCAGGCCGAGAACTGCTTCGCGACCATCGAGCGCGTGCTGCGTGACGCCGGCTTCACGATGGCCGACATCGTGCGCGCGACTTATTACATCGTCGATCCGGCCGATGTCGACGCGGTGTTCGCGGTCTGCGGCGCGCGGCTCGGCGATGTCCGCCCGGCCGCGACGCTGCTCGTCGTCGCCGCGCTGCTGAAGCCGGAAATGAGAATCGAGATCGAGGTCACGGCGAAGCGCCGGAACTGATCGCGCCAAAATGTCGCGCCACCCCCGTTGACTTATCGCAGGTTAGACCTAACTTAAACGCATGATGTCGCATACGCGCCCAACACGATTGTTGCTTCGCGCCGGCCACCTGATCGCAGGAAGGTAGCCCGGGCGGACGCGCGTGTGCGCCGTCCCGGGACAGATTTTTTCGACATCGTCTCCTTAGCAGCATCTCGTCATCTTCCCGGTTCGACTTTTCGCTATTCGTCGCCGCGTCTCATGGATCTCCACGAGCGGCCTTTCGCGGAAGCCACTTCCGGTTCTCCGGCGGTTTTCCGACATACCAGGGTGTAAGGACATGGATCACCAACTCGACACTCCGCTTCCCACCATCGCCATCAGCGCGCGCGATGCCGACCGGCTGCGTCACCTGGCCGACGCCGCGACGGAAAAATATCCGACCACCGCCGAGTTTCTGGCGCGCGAGCTTGAGCGCGCGGAAATCCGCGATGCCGACGAGCCGATGAACGGCGTCGTCGTCATGCAGTCGGAAGTCACGTTCCGCGACGACGTCTCTGGCCAGGCCCGCACGGTGACGCTGGTGTTCCCGGAAGACGCCGACGTGGACGCCGGCAAAATCTCGGTGCTGACGCCGATCGGCGCGGCGCTGATCGGCCTGTCCGCCGGCCAGACCATCGAGTTCCAGACGCCGGCCGGCGGCTGGCGCGCGCTGACCGTGGTTCGCGTCGGCTGATCGCACACCGCGCTTTTACATAATATCCGGCCCCGCGGCCTTGAGCGGCCGCGGGGCCGGTTTCATGACGACGGCATGACGCCCTCGTCATTCCGAGCACGGCATTCGGCCTTGATTTTCACGGCCATTTGTCGTTTTCAACATTCCGAGCCGCCCCGTCCCGAGACGGCTTTTCGCCCAAGACAATCACACCTAGTTTCCTGGAGTTCCGGTCAATGCCGTCACCCGCCTGGCCCGTGCATGCGCGTATCACCGGCCCGATCGTCATGGTCGGGTTCGGATCGATCGGCAAGGGATTGCTGCCGCTGATCGAGCGGCATTTCGATTACGACAGGTCGCGCGTCACGGTGATCGATCCCAAGGACGAAGGCCGCAAGGCGCATTGCGAGAAGCACAATGTGCGCTTCATCCAGCAAGGCGTGACCAAAGACAATTACCGCGAGCTTCTGGCCCCGCTGCTCACCGAAGGCGGCGGGCAAGGTTTCTGCGTCAACGTTTCGGTCGACACCGGCTCCACCGACATCATGGAGCTTTGCAACGAAATCGGCGCGCTTTACATCGACGCGGTCAACGAGCCCTGGCTCGGCTTCTACTTCGATACGTCGAAGGGCCCGGAAGCGCGCTCCAACTACGCGCTGCGCGAGGCCACGCTCGCCGCCAAGCACGCGCGCCCCGCGGGCTCGACCACGGCCGTCTCCTGCTGCGGCGCCAACCCCGGCATGGTCTCGTTCTTCGTAAAGCAGGCGCTGATGGATATCGCCGCCGACCTCAAGCTCAATGCGCCGAAGCCGTCGAGCAGGGCCGAATGGGGCGACCTGATGCGCCAGGCCGGCATCAAGGGCATCCATATCGCCGAACGCGACACCCAGCGCGCGATGAAGCCGAGAGAGCCGAACGTCTTCGTCAATACGTGGTCGGTGGAAGGCTTCATGTCGGAAGCCGTGCAGCCGTCGGAACTGGGCTGGGGCACCCATGAGAAATGGATGCCCGAGAACGCCCACACCCACGAAGCCGGATGCGGCGCGGCGATCTATCTGATGCAGCCCGGCGCCGATACGCGCGTGCGCACCTGGTGCCCGACCCGCGGCGCGCAATTCGGCTTCCTCATCACCCATAACGAGGCGATCTCGATCTCCGACTACTTCACGGTGCGCGACGCATCGGGCAAGGCCGTCTATCGGCCGACCTGTCACTATGCCTATCACCCCGCCGACGACGCGGTGCTCTCGCTGCATGAAATGTTCGGCCGCGCCGCCAGGATGCAGGAGAAGCATCACATCCTCGACGAGAACGAGATCGTCGACGGCATCGACGAACTCGGCGTCCTGCTCTACGGCCACAACAACAATGCCTATTGGTACGGCTCGCAGCTCTCCATCGAGGAGACGCGAAAACTCGCGCCCTACCAGAACGCCACCGGCTTGCAGGTGACGTCGGCGATGGTCGCGGGCATGGTGTGGGCGCTGGAAAATCCGAACGAAGGCATCGTCGAGACCGATGAGATGGATTTCGACCGGCTGCTGGAAATCCAGAAGCCATATCTCGGCCCGATGAAAGGCTACTACACCGACTGGACGCCGCTGACGGATCGGCCGGGCTTCTTCCCGGAAGACATCGACACCAGCGATCCGTGGCAGTTCAAGAACGTGCTGGTGGGCAACTCGTAACGGCGCTACGCGCTATTTCACATCGATCGGGGGCGCGGTCTTTTCCGCCGGCGCTCGCGGCAGCGCCGGCTCGGCGCCTTTCCTGCGCGCGTCGGCATCGGGACGCGCAGGCTCCGGCGGCGGCGTCATCGGACGCGGCGTCTCACCG
>JBASBO010000021.1:0-3023 GCA_049651165.1 Xanthobacteraceae bacterium
GCCTGCGACATGGCGCGATAGGCGCGCAGCAGCGGCGGCAGCGCGTCAGGCATCGCCGCCCTCGTCGCGGCCGACCGCGGCATAGGCGCGCCGGGTGGCGTCGTTCAAGGTCGCCTCCAGCCGGGCCCGCAAGCGTTCCATCGTTTCCGCATCCGCATCCGGTGGCACCGTGACAATCTCGCCGCCGACCAGCGCGCCGCGCCCGAACGGCAGGTTGATCGTGGTGCGATCCCAGTTGTTCAGGCGCAGGTAGCGGCTGGTGGCCATCGCGAACGGCATGATCGGCCGCCCCGACTCGCGCGCCAGCATGATAATCCCGAGTCCCGCGACGCGCGACCGCTTCGGCACGTCGGCGGTCAGCGCCATGTTGTAGTTTTCCTCCAGCGCCCGGACCATTTCGCGGAACGCGCCGACGCCGCCCTTGCGATGGAAGGCCGAGCCGTGATCGCCGGAGCCGCGCACCGTGCCGATTTGCAGGCGCTCGGCGGCGATGGCGTTGATCTCGCCGTCGCGGTGGCGCGAAATCAGCACCTTGGCGCGGTGGCCGTCGCGGCGGATGAACGGGGTCATGAAATGCTGGCCGTGCCAGAACGCCAGGATCACCGGCATCTGCGGCTCGACGATCTCATAGACGTCCGCCGGCTCGAAGCTGAAGCGGTTGGTGCGCCACACCAGCCGCAGATAGCCGGCCGCGGCGCGGCCGGCGGCGCGCTGGAACCCGGCGGAGCGCAGCCCGTTGCGGATCAGGCGTTTCAAGTGGCGGACTTCGTGTCGGAGGTCTGGCCCGGATCGAGCAGCCGGTGCAGGTGGACGATGAAATAGCGCATATGGGCGTTATCCACCGTCTGCTGCGCCTTGGCCTTCCAGGCGGTCAGCGCGGTGGCGTAGTTGGGAAACACGCCGACGATATCGAGCTTGTCGAGGTCCCGAAAGGTGACCTGATCGAGGTCGGTCAGTTCGCCCCCGATCACCAGATGGAGCAACTGCCGCGGCTGGTCCGTCATCGGGGTCCTGTCCTCATCAACTCGATCGTTCGACCGGCCGCGCCGGATGGCCCGGGACGCGGCGGCGCAAGTCAGCGGTGCAAATCACGGCCGCGAGCAGCCACGACCACGGCATCAGTCATGACAGTCACGACCACGGGAGCGGGTGGCTGCGGAAATGCGTGACCACGGCGGCATGACGTTCATGCCCCGCCGCGACCAGCACGCCATGGGTGACATCCGGGCGGTTATAGCCGATCGGCTCGCCCGACAATGCCGTCATTCTACCACCCGCCTCGTGGACGATCAAATCCGCCGCCGCGAGGTCCCAGTCGCGGCTCTGGCCGCCGGCGAAAGCGAGGTCCAGCGTGCCGTCGCCGATCCGGCACAGCCGCAGCGCCAGAGAGCCGATTCGCGGATGCAGCGCCACCCCCTCGCCCGGCGGGCCGAGGCGCTCGACGATCGGCCTGGGGCCGGCGACCCGGCCAAAGTCCAGCGCGGTGCCGCCCGTGGCGTGGATCGGCGCGTTGTGCAGCGACGCGCCGCGCCCCTGCGTGGCAAAGAAGAACTCGTCGGTGACCGGCGCGAACACCGCCGCCAGCACCGGCGCGCCCTGCTCCACCAGCGCCACGCTGACGCACCAGTCCTCGCGCCCGGCCAGATAGCTGCGGGTGCCGTCGATCGGATCGACCACCCACACCCGCCGATGCTTGAGCCGGGCGCGGTCGTCGGCGCTCTCCTCCGACAGCCAGCCGTAGTCCGGCGTCGCCTGCCGCAGCCGCCGCTCGATCAGGTCGTTGACCGCGATGTCGGCTTCCGACACCGGCGACGACGCACCCTTGGTCCAGGTCCTGAGATCAGTCTGAAATTTCGACAGCGCCAGCGCCCCCGCCTCGCGCACCGTCGCCGCCAGCAGCGCACTGTCGCGCCCGGCGATGTCGGTGGCGATGGCGCGATCAGCGTCCGGCAATCGTCAATCCTTCGATGCGCAGCGTCGGCGCGTTGACGCCGTAGCGGAATTCGAGATCGTTGGCGGGGCGCAGCGATTTGAACATCTCGATCAGGTGGCCGGCGATGGTCATCTCGCTGACCGCGTAGGTCGGCTGGCCGTTCTCGATCCAGAAGCCGGACGCGCCGCGGCTGTAGTCGCCGGTGACGCCGTTGACGCCGGAGCCGATCAGATCGGTGACGTAGAAGCCCTGCCTGATATCGGCCATCAACTCAGTCGGCGTCATCGCGCCCGCCTCCATGTGCAGGTTGTAGGCCCCCGGCATCGGCGACGACGACACCCCGCGATGGGCGTGGCCGGTGGTGGTCATGCCGAGTTCGCGCGCGGTCGCGCAATCGAGCAGCCACGAAGTCAGCACGCCGTCGTCGATGATTGCGAGCGGCCTGGTCGTCACGCCCTCGGCGTCGAACGCCTGCGAGCGCAGGCCGCGGACGCGGCGCGGATCATCGACGATGCGGATGCCGTCGGCGAACAGTTGCTGGCCGAGACGGTCTTTCAGGAACGAGGTCTTGCGCGCGATCGACGCGCCGTTCGCCGCGCCCACCAGATGCCCGACTAATGAACCCGCAACGCGCGGATCGAACACCACCGGCGCCTTGCAGGTTTCCGCCTTGCGCGGATTGGCGCGCGCCACCGCGCGTTCGCCGGCACTTTGGCCGATGCGCTCGGGCGAGGCCAGATCGGCGGCATGAAGCGCGGAGCTGAAATCGTAGTCGCGCTCCATCGCGGTGCCCTCGCCCGAGATCGCGGTCATCGAGATGCCGTGGCTGGAACGGAGGTAAGCGCCGTGAAAACCGGTCGAGGTCACCAGCACCATGCCGCCGATGCCGCTGGAGGCCGACGCGCCGCCGGACTTGGTGACGCCCTTCACCGCGAGCCCCGCGGCCTCCGCTTCGAGCGCGCGGCGTTCGAGTTCGGTCGTCGAGGGCATCACGGGATCGAGCAGGTCGAGATCGGGGAACTCGCGCGCCAACAGCGCCGGATCGGCGAGGCCAACATAGGCGTCGTCGGGCGCGACCCGCGCCATCGCC
>JBASBO010000022.1:0-1947 GCA_049651165.1 Xanthobacteraceae bacterium
GAGGCGCGCCGCCTGCGCGAGGAGGCGCTCGATTATCTCTCCTTCGTCGGCCTGGCGGATCGCGCCGAGGGATCGGCCGGCGAGACGCCGCACGGCCAGCAGCGCCTGATCGAGCTTGCGCGCGCGATGATGGGCGGCGCGCGTCTCATCATGCTCGACGAGCCCGCCGCCGGCCTGTCGATGACCGAACTCGACCGGCTCGACCAGTTGCTGGTGCGCATCCGCAAGCTCGGCGCGACGCTGGTGATCGTCGAGCATCACCTCGATCTCGTCGCCAGCATCGCCTCCAGCGTGATGGTGCTCGATCGCGGCAAGGTGCTCGCCACCGGCTCGCCGGCCGAGGTGTTCAAGGATCAGCGGGTGCTGCACGCCTACATGGGCGACCGCGCGCTGAAGCAGGAGGCCGCGTCATGACGGGCGCACCTGACACGCAGCCGCCGATCCTCAGCATCGAATCCGTCACCGCGGGCTATGGCCATGTCGGCGTCCTGGAAGACGTGTCGCTCGACGTCGCGCCCGCCTCGATCGTCGCGCTGCTCGGCCGCAACGGCGCCGGCAAATCGACATTGCTGCGCGTGGTGTCGGGGCTGATCGCGCCGTCGTCGGGACGCATCGTGTTCGAGGGCCGCGACATCGGCGGCAAGCGGCCGGACGCCATCGTGGACGCGGGCCTGCTGCATGTCGCGGAAGGGCGACGCCTGTTTCGCAGCCAGACCGTTGCGGACAATCTCGCACTCGGGCGATACGGCTTGCGGATGTCGCAGGACGAATATCGCCATCGCCTCGAACCCGTGTACGAGATGTTTCCGATCCTGCACGAGCGGCACGCCGCCCTCGCCGGCGCGCTGTCAGGCGGCCAGCAGCAGATGCTGGCGATCGCGCAAGCGGTCATTCGCCACCCGAAGCTATTGATGCTGGACGAACCGTCGCTCGGCCTCGCGCCGCTGCTGGTCGATCAGGTGCTGGACGCGATCGTCGCGCTTCGCAAATCGGGCGTCGCGATCCTGCTGGTGGAGCAGATGGTCGAGCGCGCGCTGGAGATCGCGGACAGGGCTTTCGTTTTACAGAACGGCCGGATGATCGCGAGCGGCGCGGCCGACGACATCGCGCGCGGCGAGGCGCTACGTACCGCCTATATGGGCGCGTAGCGCGGCGTCGCCAGCGAAGAAAGGGAAAACAAGTGACCCGAACCGATCCGTCGCTACGCGAATTGACGGCCGCGATCGACACCGAGCGCGCGACGATCCTCGACGCGGCGCGGCCCGAGGCGATGCGCAAGCTGGAGGAGCGCGGCCGCCTGAGCGCGCGCGCGCGCATCGAGCGGCTGGTCGATCCCGACACATTCGAGGAAATCGGCGGCCTGGTCGTCGAAGACCATCCGGCGGGTGCGCCGTCGCCGCGGCAAAAGGCGCCGGCGGATGGCGTCGTGATCGGAACCGCGCGCATCGATTCGCGCCCGGCGGTGATCGTGTCGCAGGATTTCAGCGTGTTCGGCGGCTCGATCAGCAAGCTCGGCAGCGACAAGACGCACCGCGCCTTGCAGATCGCCATTCGCCGCGGCGTGCCGCTGGTCATGCTGCTCGACGGCGGCGGCCATCGCATTCAGGGTGGACAGAACTCGCGGCACTTCGCCAAGGCGAACACCATGTTCCACGATCTGGCGCGCGCCAGCGGCTGGATTCCGATGGTCGCGCTGATGCTGGGCGCGGGCTTCGCGGGCCCGACCAATTACGCCGGGCTCGCCGATTTCGTGGTGATGGTGCGCGGCCTGTCGACGATGGGCATCGCCGGCCCCGCTCTGGTCAAGGCCGGGACCGGCGAGGACATCGACATCGAGGCGCTCGGCGGCGCGTCGGTGCAGGTCGACAAGCAGGGCCTCGCCGATCTTGGCGTCGCCAGCGAGGACGAAGCGTTCGCGGCGGCGCGCCGTTTCCTGTCGTATCTGCC
>JBASBO010000023.1:0-15067 GCA_049651165.1 Xanthobacteraceae bacterium
CGTCCGGGCTGCCGGGGCGGACGCCGTAATGGGTGGCGTCGCGGCCGAGCGCCGAGGTCAGCGGCGTGGTTTTGGGCGCGCGTTGCGCTCCCGCCGGCGTCGCGCTCGCGGCAAAGCTGGTCGTAACAAGGCCGGTCGCGGCGAGCGCGATCATGTCACGGCGGCTGATGGTCATGCGGCCCTCCGGTCGCCATGGGATGACGGCTCCGGAGATAATGCGAAAAAGAGCGCGCGCTGGGCTCAACATTCGGTCAGCCGCGCGCAATCCTGCCGGTAGGGTTAACGCGCCGCCGTCAGCGAGGCTGCGGGCTCGGCGTGAACATGCGGCCGCGCTCGGTCACCAGCACGATCGCGATCGCCGCCAGCGTCGAGATCAGCGAGCCGATGGCGAACGGCAGCAGCGTGCCGTCGTAAAGCTGGCCCAGCGTGACGCCGACGCCGATGCCGATCATCGTGGTGATCGAGCCGTACAGCGACGAGGCGGTGCCGGCGATGTGGCCCTGCGGCTCCAGCGCCAGCGCGGTGAAGTTCGACATCATCAGGCCGAAGGTGAACAGCGCCAGCATCGACAGCGCCATGTAGAGCGCCAGCGGCAGCATGTCGGCCGCCGCCGCGATCAGCATGGCCGCCGCGACCACGGCGTAGACCACCAGCGCGGTATGCGAGATCACCCGCATCCCGAGCCGGATGACGAGGCGGGAGTTGAGGAAGCCGGCCAGCGCGATGCCGAGCGCGATGGTGGCGAAGGCCAGCGGGAAATAGCGGCCGAGGTGATAGACCTCGGTGAACACCTGCTCCGACGAGAATATGTAGCCGAACAGCGTGCCCTGCACGCCGCCGGCGGCAAGCGCGTAGCCCAGCGTCTGCCGGTTGGTCAACGTCTGGCGGAAGCCGTCCAGCACCTGTTGCGCGGTCAGCGCCCTGCGCTGGTTTTCCGGCAGGGTTTCGGGCAGCCGTAGCGCGCTCCAGATCAGCGCCAGCACGCCATAGGCCATCAGCACGACGAAGATGCCGCGCCACTGCGCCATCACCATCACCGCCTGCCCGAACGACGGCGCGATGATCGGCACCGCCACGAAGATCGTCATCACCAGCGACATCACGCTGGCCATGCGGCGGCCGGCGTAGCAGTCGCGCACGATCGAGGTGGCGATCACCCGCGTCGCCGAGGTGCCGAGCCCTTGCATTATGCGCGCCACCAGCAGCCATTCGAACGACGGCGCGAACAGCGCCAGCACGCTGGCGAGCCCGTACAGCACCATGCCGCCGAGCAGGATCGGACGCCGGCCGAAGCGGTCCGACAGCGGGCCGATCACGAACTGGCCGAGGCCGAAGCCGACCAGAAAGGCGGACAGCACGCTTTGCAGATAGTTGCCTTCGGCGATGCCGAAGCTCGCGCCGATGTTCGGCAGCGCCGGCAGCATCATGTCGAGCGCAAGCGGATTGAGCGCGATGATCGAAGTGATGATCGCGACGAATTCAGGGAATCCCATCGGGCGGTGGGTCGCGGAAACCCACGCGGCGGCATTGGTGTCGGTCAAGGGAATCTCTTACGAATTGAGCCGCCAACATGGCGATGATTGCTGCGATGCACAACCCATGTTCCGGAATGGCAGCTCCGCCGGAAAACGCGAGGCAACGCCGGAAGTTGCCTCAATTGTACCAGGTCTCGGGTCGTCTGGCTTTCACCTCCGCCACGTCCCGGGCGCGATGCGGCGTGTAGCGCTGCGTCGCAGAACCGCGACCGCCGCAAACACGGTGCTTGAAACGGCCCCGGCTCTGCGGAGCGGCATTTCATGCCGCGCCGCGTCCGGGGCACGAACAATTTTTAGCCGGTTATCGCAGCAGCGCGGCGATCCGCTCCGCCGCCAGCGCCGGGGTGATGCGGCCGCTGGCGACCTCGGTCTCGGTCCGCTTGACCTCGGCGCGGATTGCCGGGTCGGAGCGCAGCCGCGCCATCAGCCGCGCCTCCAGGATCGACCACATCCATTTCACCTGCTGGGCGCTGCGCCGCTCCGCGAACTCGCCGGACGCATTCATCGCCGTGCGGTGATCGAGGACCTTCTGCCACAGCTCCGGGATACCGGCCCCGGTCAGGCCGGAATAGGTCAAGACCGGCGGAAACCAGTGTTTCGAGCGCGGCGTCAGGATCTTCAGCGCGCCGCGATAGTCGGCGGCGGTGCGGTTGGCGCGCTTGATGTTGTCGCCGTCGGCCTTGTTGATGGCGATCATGTCGGCGAGTTCGACCAGCCCCTTCTTGATGCCCTGCAACTCGTCGCCGCCGCCGGGCAGCATCAAGGCGAGGAAGATGTCGGTCATGTCGCTGACCGCGGTTTCGGACTGGCCGACGCCGACGGTCTCCACCAGCACCACGTCGAAGCCGGCGGCCTCGCACAACAGCATCGCCTCGCGGGTTTTGGCGGCGACGCCGCCCAGCGTGCCGGACGACGGCGAAGGACGGATGAAGGCGCGCTCGTCGTTGGCGAGCCGCGCCATCCGCGTCTTGTCGCCGAGGATCGAGCCGCCGGTGCGCGCCGACGACGGATCGACCGCCAGCACCGCGACGCTGTGGCCCTGTTCGATCAGGTACATGCCGAGCGTGTCGATGGTGGTGGACTTGCCGACGCCGGGCGAGCCGGTGATGCCGACGCGGATCGCCTTGCCGGTGTCGGGCAGCAGCATCTGCACCAGTTCGCGCGCCGTCGCCTGATGGTCCTCGCGCCGGCTTTCGATCAGCGTGATGGCGCGCGCCAGCGCCGCGCGATGACCGGCGCGGATCTCGATGGCGAGAGCGGCGGGGGGGGCGGGAGCGGGCGCGTGGGTCATTTGCTGTCGGTCTTTGTTTCAGGCGGCCTGTGGCCGGCGAAGATCGCCGCGCCTTCCGGCGAGAGACGGGATTTGAATGCCTCCCACGGCACGAACACGATGTAGCTGCCTTCCGCGTAGGAGCCGGCCGCATAGGGCGGGTAGTGAAAAACAAGGCCCGCGCTCTTGCCGGCCACGGCGGAGGGCGAAAGCGATATCGGGCCGATCCGCAACAGCTTCGGTTCGATGCCGCGCTGCCAGTCCCCGCCGTCCTCGACGCCGCGTGCTTTCTTTTCGGCCTTGACGGCGGCGATGGCGGCGGCGCGCAACGCCTTCAGCGTCGGGCCGTTGTCGGCGGTTTCCTTGAAGAACGGGCGGATGCTGATCTGCTTCTTCGCGTCCTCGTCCCACAGGATGGTGTCGATGTCGGTGTTGGGATGCGCGCCGCCGGTGTTCATGTAGTCGTCGCGCACGATGCTGACGTAGCGATCCGCGACGCGCGATGCGAAATTGTAGCTGCGCTCGAAGGTCCACGGCCGGTCGTCGCGGAACAATTCCGGCGACGCCTTGAACTCCTTCGCGGCCTCGGCGCGGTTGGTCTCGATCCAGCGCCTGCCCTCGGCGAGAAGATTGTCCGCCAGCGCGTCATTGCGCCTGATGGCGGCGTCCAGCGTCACGCTGGCGTCGATGTATTCGGTCTTCACCGCCGCGTCGGGCTTGGGCTCGGCGGCGAGGGTGGAGGCAATACCCAACAGGCTGCCGATCAATCCGATCGTGAACAAACGCAATCCGCTCATTGTTTCGCACGCCGCAGGTAGTCTTCGACGAAGACTTTGAGCGCGGGAAGATCGTTGTTGATGATCTCCCACACCAGTTCGGTTTTCGTAGTGTGATAGGCGTGGCGAAGGATGTTTCCGAAATCGATCATCTGACGCCACGGGATGTGGGACGCTTGTTGTTTCAAGTCATCAGGAAGCTTGCGCGACGCCTCGCAGACGATCTCAAGGAATCGCTCGGCGGCTGCCCGCGAAATGATGTCGGATTGGAATTCCGCCAGCGTCTTGCCCGAGACGACCAGTTCGATCCGGATAATGGACGTCAGAATATCGGTCAGACGGTCCTCAATGCTTGGCGGCATTCAGAATACCTCGACCAGATCGTCGGCGATCCGTTCCGCGATGCGCGGCTTTAGCTCGTCGCGTGTCGTTACCTGAACATCGAGGCCGGTTGCATCCTGGCAGGCGAGGCTGATGGCGGTGAGGTTCTTCCAGCCGAACCGGAACGCCGGATCGAGATCGATCAGCATATCGAGGTCGCTGTCCGGTCGCGCATCGCCACGGGCGCGCGAGCCGAAAAGCCACAGCTTACGCACGCCCTCGGCCCGGATATCCGGCTCGATCGCGCGAAGCCCGGCAATGATCCGCTCAAGACCGATATCGGTGACGACGGTCATCAAAATCCGCTCTCACTCCGCCGCCTCGCTGTGCCCCAGCCGCGCGTTGAGTTTGTGGATCAGTTCCTCGGCGGCGTCGGCGATCACCGTGCCGGGCGGGAAGATCGCTTCGGCCCCGGCCGCATAGAGTGCGTCGTAGTCCTGCGGCGGCACCACGCCGCCGACGATGACCATGATGTCCTCGCGGCCCTGCTTCTTCAGCGCCGCCTTCAGTTCCGGCACGGCGGTGAGATGCGCGGCGGCAAGCGACGACACGCCGAGGATATGCACGTCGTTCTCCACCGCCTGCCGCGCCGCCTCGTCGGCGGTGGCGAACAGCGGGCCGATATCGACGTCAAAGCCGATATCGGCAAAAGCCGACGCGATCACCTTCTGGCCGCGATCGTGGCCGTCCTGTCCGATCTTGGCGACGAGGATGCGCGGCCTGCGGCCTTCCGCGTCCTCGAAAGCATCGATCAACGCCTGCACCTTCTCGACCCGGTTGTTCGACATCGCGCTCACCTCGCGCTTGTAGACGCCGGTGATGGAGCGGATCTCGGCGCGGTGGCGGCCGAACACCGTCTCCATGGCGTCGGAAATTTCGCCGACGGTAGCCTTGGCGCGCGCGGCGTCGATGGCCAGCGCCAGGAGGTTGCCTTCGCCGGTCTCGGCGCTTCTGGTCAGCGCCGCCAGCGTCGCCGCGACCTCGGCCTCCTTGCGCTCGCCGCGCAGCCGCTTCAGCTTGTCGATCTGCAAGCGGCGCACCGTGGTGTTGTCCACCTTGAGCACGTCGATGGCTGCTTCGCTGGTCGGCTTGAACTTGTTGACGCCGATCACCGATTGGTAGCCGGCGTCGATCCGCGCCTGGGTTTTCGCGGAGGCCTCCTCGATGCGCAGCTTCGGCACGCCGGCCTCGATGGCTTTCGCCATGCCGCCGAGTTCTTCCACCTCCTGAATATGGCCCCACGCCTTCGCGGCGAGGTCGTGGGTCAGCCGCTCGACGTAATACGAGCCGCCCCACGGATCGATGATCCGGGTGGTGCCGCTTTCCTGTTGCAGGAAAAGCTGGGTGTTGCGGGCGATGCGCGCGGAGAAGTCGGTCGGCAGCGCCAGCGCTTCGTCGAGCGCGTTGGTGTGCAGCGACTGGGTGTGGCCTTGCGTCGCCGCCATCGCCTCGATCGCGGTGCGCATCACGTTGTTGAACACGTCCTGCGCCGTCAGCGACCAGCCCGAGGTCTGGCAATGGGTGCGCAGCGACAGCGATTTCGGGTTCTGCGGGTTGAACGGCTTCAGCAGCTTGGCCCACAAGAGGCGCGCCGCGCGCATCTTGGCGACTTCCATGAAGAAGTTCATGCCGATCGCCCAGAAGAACGACAGCCGCGGCGCGAAGCGGTCGACGTCGAGCCCGGCCTTGATGCCGGCGCGCAGATATTCGACGCCGTCGGCCAGCGTGTAGGCCAGCTCCAGGTCCTGCGTCGCGCCGGCCTCCTGCATGTGATAGCCGGAAATCGAAATGGAGTTGAACTTCGGCATCCGCTGCGAGGTGTAGGCGAAGATGTCGGAGATGATCCGCATCGAGGGCGCGGGCGGATAGATGTAGGTGTTGCGCACCATGAACTCTTTCAGAATGTCGTTCTGAATGGTGCCTGACAGTTTTTCCGGCGGCACGCCCTGTTCTTCCGCCGCGACCACGAACAGCGCCAGGATCGGCAGCACCGCGCCGTTCATGGTCATCGACACGCTCATCCTGTCGAGCGGGATGCCGGCGAACAGCGTGCGCATGTCGTAGATCGAGTCGATCGCCACCCCGGCCATGCCGACGTCGCCGCCGACGCGCGGGTGATCGCTATCGTAGCCACGATGGGTGGCGAGGTCGAAGGCCACCGACAGCCCCTTCTGTCCGGCGGCGAGGTTGCGGCGGTAGAAGGCGTTGGAATCCTCGGCGGTGGAGAAGCCGGCGTATTGGCGCACCGTCCACGGCTGGTTGACGTACATGGTCGGGTAGGGGCCGCGCAGGAACGGCGCGAGGCCCGGCCAGGTATCGAGGAAGTCGATGCCCTTGAGGTCGGCCTCATTGTAGCTGGCGTTGACCGGAATATCCTCGGGCGTCAGCCAAGGCTTGGCCTCGCCGCCGGGAGCGGGCGCGCGGGTCGCCGCGAAGGCGATATCGGCGAAATTCGGAATACGGCTCATGACATCCCCATAACAGCATAGGCGGCTTGCAGCATCGCCAGCGCGTTGCCGCCGGCGAAGGCGAAATCGCCGATCCCTGCGGCGCGGAACCCGGCTTCCTTGTCGCCGGGGCGGCCCGCCAGATAGATATGCGCGCTGCCTGCGTCGTGAAGGGCCTTTGCCGCCGCAGCCGCGTGATCGGCGTAGACCGTATCCGACGAGCAGATGCAGGCAAGCCGGGCACCCGACGCCTTGAAGGCGGTTGCGAGCGCCGCCGGATCGGTGGTCCCGTCGCCGTCGACGGCCTCGATGCCGCCGGCCTCGAACAGGCTGCGCGCGAAGGTGGCGCGGGCGGTGAAGTCCGACGCCTTGCCGAGATTGGCGAGGAACACCTGCGGCCGCTTGCCGCTTTCTTTCAGGATGGCGTCGGAGCGGTCGCGCAGCGCCTCGAACGCCGCCGCCAGCCGCACCGGCTGGAGCGCCTCGAACGCGATGGCTTCCTTCGCGTGCGGTGTCGGCGCGGGGGGAGGGGCGAGCACGTCGGGCACAGCTTCCCGCAGGTTGGGAAACTCGCTGACGCCGGTGACCACCGTCTTGCGCCGGGCGATGTCAGTGTCGCGCGCGGCGCGGACGCTTGCGACCTTGGTCTGGATCAAGCCCGCTCGGAGAGCGGCGAATGCGCCGCCGGCCTTCTCGATCTCCTGGAACAGCGCCCACGCGCTGTCGCAAAGCTGGCGGGTGAGCGTTTCGACGCCACCCGAGCCCGCCGCCGGATCGGCGACCTTGGCGAGGTTGGACTCCTCAAGGAGAATGAGCTGGGTGTTGCGCCCGATGCGCCGGGCGAAGGCGTCCGGCAGGCCGACCGCCAGCGAATGCGGCAGCACGCTGACGGCGTTGGCCCCCCCTAACCCGGCCGCGAAGGTGGCGATGGTGGCGCGCAGCATGTTCACGTCGCTGTCGCGCCGCGTCAGCATCCGCCATGCCGTCTCGGCGGCGACGAACAGCGGCTTTGGCGCAAGCCCGCACGCCTCCTCGACGCGCGCCCACAACAGCCGCAGCGCCCGGAACTTGGCCATGGTCAGAAACTGGTCCGCATCGGCGGCAAGCCGCGCCTCGATGGCGTCGCGCGCCTCCTCCAGCGACAGGCCGGCGGCTTCCAGCGCCCGCAGATAGGCGACGCCGCAGGCCAGCACGAAGGCCAGTTCCTGCGCCTCCGAGCCGCCGGCGTCGTGGATCAGGCGTCCGTCGGCGGCTGCGAAGGGGCCGCGGAGACCCTGCGCTTTCAGCCGCGCCATCTTGGCCCCGAAGCGCGGGGCCTTGGACGCCCACTCGCCACCGAGGCCGCCGCGCGCCGCCGCGCCGCCGATCGGATCGAAGCCGAAGCGGATATCGACGTCGCTTGGCCCGATCTTGCGCGCCTCAAGGAGGGCGGCGAGGTGATCGCCGATGTCGAGGCCCTGCGGACTGATTTCAAGCGCGATGGCGATGTCGGCTTCGAGATAGACGCCGTCGAGCGCCCGCGTCAGCGCCTCGCGGGTCGGCGGCAGCCCGAAGCCGCGCGCGACATTGCTGCCGGCGAACACCAGCGTCAGCCCGCTGGCGCCGCCCGCCAGATCCTCCAGCGCTTGCTTGTTCGCAACCGTCGGGTCGGTATGATCGATCCGCTGAATGATCTGCCACGGGGCCGCCGGCGCGCGGCCGATCACCGGCGCGGCATCGGTGGCGCGCCGGTAGATCGGATCGATCGCGAGACCGTCGGCGGTTTTCCCGACCAGCTTGTCGAAGGACGCGCCCTTGAGCACGCCATCGACCAGCTTGCGCCAGTCGTCGGAGGTCGCGGGCGGAAATTCGGCCGCCAGCGTCAGTTCGTCGGTCGTTGCGGACATTCGGCTGGGTGCTCCCTGAAGCCGGGTTTCGTTTCTGTGCTGAAATTGCCATGCCGCCCGTGCCGCCGCAACCTGCCGCCGGTTTGCCGGCTGACGAAGGCCCTCAGTCGAGGTCGGGCAGCCGCGTGATCCCCTCGGTCGACAGCCCGGCCAGCGCCGCCTTGACCGATTTCCCGGCGATGATCCGGTCGGCGGCGATGTCGGCGAGCGGCACCAGCACGAAGGCGCGTTCGAACAGGCGCGGATGCGGCAGCGTCAGGTCCGGCCGGTTGATGACGGCGTCGTCGTAAGCCAACAGGTCGAGGTCGAGCGTGCGCGGCCCCCAGCGCTGCTCGTTGGCGCGGTCGCGGCCGAACTTCTTTTCGATCTTGTGCAGCGTGAACAAGAGCGCGTGCGGATCGAGGCCGGTCTCGATGGCGATGCAGGCATTGACGAACGGCTCCTGCGTGACGCCGCCCCACGGCGGGGTGGCGTAATCGGCGGAACGCGCCAACAGCGTCGCCTGCGTCATGCCGCAGATATTGCTGATGGCCTTGCGGAAGGTGTGGCGAACGTCGCCGATGTTGCCGCCGAGGGCGATCAGCGCTTGACCCATCGTCGCTACCGGCTGCGGGTGAGGACGACGCCGACGTCGTCGAAGATCGCGGCGATCGGCGCGTGCGGCTTGTGGACCGTGACCTTCACGGTGTCGATGCGCGGAAATGACGCGAGAATGGCTTCCGCGACGGCGCCGGCGGCGCGTTCGAGCAGCTTGTAGTTGGTGTCGCGGAACGCAGCGCTGGCGCAGGCCACCACGTCGGAGTAGGACACGGTGTCACTGAGCCGGTCGGTCCGCGAGGATTCCGACAGGTCGGCGGTGAGTTCGAGGTCGATGACGAAGCGCTGCCCGACCTCCGTCTCGTGAGCCATGACGCCGTGCCGCGCGTGCATCACCAGGCCGCGGATGAAGATGGTGTCGCTCATCGCTTGTCCCTGATGGCGGCCGCCACCCGCAGCGCCTGCACGGTTTCAGCGACATCGTGGGCGCGGACGATGCGCGCGCCGCCTTCGGCCGCGAGCAGGTGCGCGGCGATCGATCCGCCGAGCCGCTCCTGCGGCTTCGACGGCGCGATGGTGTCGATGAAGCGCTTGCGCGAGGCGCCGACCAGAACCGGCAGGCCGAACGCCTGCAATTCGCGCTGGCGCGCCAGCACCGTCATGCTCTGTTCCTGGGTCTTGCCGAAGCCGATCCCGGCATCGAGAATGATGTTGTCGCGCGCGATGCCGGCGCGGTCGGCGATCGCCAGCGAGCGTTCGAAGAACGCCGCGATATCGCCCATGATGTCGATGTTGGCGTCGGCGCGCTCGCGGTTGTGCATGACGACCACCGGCACGCCGTGGGCGGCGACCACGCGCGCCATGTCGGGATCGCGTTGCAGGCCCCAGACGTCGTTGGCGATCGCCGCGCCCGCGTGCAGCGCCCAGTCGGTGACGCCGGCCTTCATGCTGTCGATCGACACCGGAACGCCGAGCGCGACGATCTCCGGCAGCACCGGCTTCAGCCGCCGCATCTCCTCGTCCGCCGAAATCGCGACCGAGCCGTAGGGCCGGGTGGATTCCGCGCCGATGTCGATGATGTCCGCGCCCTCGGCGATCATGCGCCGGGCCTGGGTGAAGGCGTGCTGCGGTTCGAGAAACAGCCCGGCGTCGGAAAACGAATCCGGGGTGATGTTGAGAACGCCCATCACGGCCGGGTAGGGGCGCGACAACAGTCTCTCAAGAAGCCGTTGCCCGCTTGCTGGCGTCACTCTGGAAGCCGTCGAAATCATGCGCCCGCTTTGCGCGGTTCAGGCTCCTGAGTCAATATTCAATCTGTTGGATATTCGACGGATCGGGATGCCGTGATCCGGCAGGGGCCGCGTTTGAAGTCGCGGCGTCTCAGTAGCTGATCTTCAGCGGCAGCTTGCGCGCCCGTTCGATCAATTGACCGATCGACTTTTCCGACGGCAGCACGCGCACCAGCTTGCGCCTGGTGTTGGCGTCCTTCATCGCCAGCGCCAGCCGCGCCGGGTTGCGGTGGGTGAACTCGCGCACCGTGGTGACGCCGGCGGCGCGCAGCAGTTCGGCCTTCGCCTTGCCCATGCCGGGGATGCGCATGCAGTCGGCGATGTTGGCCCATTCCAGCAGTTGCTGTTCGGTGAAACTGGTTTTCGTCGCCAGCGCTTTCCGGCCCCTGGCCGTGCTTGCCGCCTCCAGCAACCCTTCCGTCGTGCGGATGCCCGCCGATTTGAGCTTGGACGCGGCAAAGGCGGTCATCCCGTCGATCTTGGATATAGGATAAGTCATGGCACTCGGCGATTACGTAAGGTGCTTCAAGCGAACGAGGTGGAGAAGGCAGTCCCGGTGTCGACCGCGCCCATGCAGTCGGTCCCAACGCGATCGTCCCCGCCGCGGTTGGGCCCACCTCTGTCGCGCCACGCGCGAGAAGGTTCAGCGGTCAGGCAGGTTTTCAGCAAGAGAGATTCCGGCGGCAGCGTCTTCCGTGCGAGCATCTTCGGTACGAGAGTCTTCGGTACAAAAGCGTCCGGCAATGCGATTGACGGGAAACGACGGCGAGGCACGCCTGCCGGAGCGAAGGAGGGAAGCCGTCGCCGGTCACCGCGCAAGCCCCTCGCGCTGGTCCGGCAGTTGATCTGCGCGACCACGCTCAAACGGTGTCTGTTCATACGCCCCGCCCCAGCCGGTTGATTGTCGGCACGTTGTTGATTGTCGGCACGCTATCGTGCCAGTCCATTGTGGGCTTTCGCGACTCGAAACACAAGCGGCGCAGGCGCTGCCGCCATCGATCGTGCCTCGGTCGCGCAAGGAGTGTTGCAGTAATGCAAGGGCGAGTGGCAGCGCAAGTTCAAAATGCCGTCGTCTGGAGGAATCTCGATCGGCGAGACGAGATGCCGCGATACGCTTTCGGGATGGCCGCCGGGTTCGCGGTTTCAAAATCGGCTGTTCCGTTTCAACCCGGTTGCAAGATACGTTAGAGTGAAGCTGTCTTGAACGGGTGCAGCAACGCGACCCGAGCGCGGAGAGGCCAGACGATGGCGACGACCGATACGTCCATGGGCGACACCGACGATGCGATCTTCATCGGGAAGGGCGAACAGCCGGCCTGGTTGTCGCTGGCGCTCGCCAATCGCCATGGCCTCGTCACCGGTGCAACCGGAACAGGCAAGACCGTCTCGTTGCAGGTGATGGCCGAGGGTTTCGCGCGCGCCGGGGTTCCGGTGTTCGCCGCCGACATCAAGGGCGACCTGTCGGGCATCGCCGAGGTCGGCGAGGCCAAGGACTTCATTCTCAAGCGCGCCGGGGAGATCGGCCTCGCCTTCCAGCCGGACCAGTTCTCGACCGTGTTCTGGGACGTGTTCGGCGAGCAGGGGCATCCGGTGCGCGCTACCGTATCGGAGATGGGGCCGCTGTTGCTGTCGCGGATGATGGACCTCAACGACGTGCAGGAAGGCGTGCTCAACATCGCTTTCCGGGTGGCGGACGAGCAGGGCCTCTTGCTGCTCGACATGAAGGATCTGCGCGCCATCCTCACCTTCGTCGGCGAGAACGCGGCGCAACTCACCACGCAATACGGCAACGTCAGCAAGCAGTCGGTCGGCAGCATCCTGCGCCAGCTCCTGGTGCTGGAAACCCAGGGCGGGGACAAGTTCTTCGGCGAGCCGGCGCTCGACCTGAAGGATTTCATGCGCACCGATCGCGACGGCCGCGGTATCGTCAACATCCTGGTCGCCGACAAGCTGATGCAGAACCCGCGGCTCTACGCCACGTTCCTGTTGTGGATGCTGTCCGAACTGTTCGAACAGCTTCCGGAAGTCGGCGATCCGCCCCAGCCCAAGCTGGTGTTCTTCTTCGACGAGGCGCACCTGTTGTTCAACGACGCGCCGAAAGCGCTGATGGAGAAGATCGAGCAGGTGGTGCGGCTGATCCGCTCCAAGGGCGTGGGCGTTTATTTCGTGACGCAGAACCCGATCGACGTGCCCGACAAGGTGCTGGCGCAACTCGGCAACCGGGTCCAGCACGCGCTGCGCGCCTTCACCCCGCGCGATCAGAAGTCGGTCGCGGCCGCCGCCCAGACCTTCCGCCAGAACCCGAAGCTCAACACCGCGCAGGTCATCACTGAACTCGGCACCGGCGAGGCGCTGGTGTCGTTCCTGGAAAAGAAGGGCACGCCCTCGATCGTCGAGCGGGTGCTGATCCGGCCGCCGTCGGCGCGGATCGGGCCGATAAGCGCCGACGAGCGCAAGGCCATTCTGGCCGCGAGCCCGGTGAAGGGTAAATACGACACCTTGATCGATTCCGAATCGGCCTATGAAGTTCTGCAAAAGCGCGTCGCCGGGACGGCCGCGCCGCAGGGCGGGGCCGTCGGCGGCGTATTCGGGCAGATCGGTTCGATCGTCGGCACGATTTTCGGCACCTCGACGCCGCGCGGCAAGCTCTCGACCGGGCAGGTGATCGCCCGCGACGTGACGCGCACCGTGACCAACAAGGTGGTCGGCGGCATCGTCGCCGATCTCGGCAAGTCGGTGGGCGGCTCGCTCGGCGGTTCGATCGGCCGCTCCATCGTGCGCGGCGCGCTCGGCAGCCTGCTGAAGCGCTGATATTAGGATTGTCGTCATTGCCGGGCTCGACCCGGCAATCCATCTTTTGACGAGAAGATGGACACGCGGGTCAAGCCCGCGTGTGACGGTAGGGGCGGACGAGAATGTATCGCCCGTTCTGCTGACCGCTTTTTTGAAGAACGGTGGATCAACTGATGTCTCAATCCTCACTCACCGCGGTGCTGGACCATATCGACGGCGACTTCGACAACAGTCTGGAGCGGCTGTTCAGGCTGCTCCGCGTCAAGTCGATCTCGGCGGACCCGGCCTTCGCCGGCGACTGCAAGGCGGCGGCGGAATATCTGGCCGGCGATATCGCTTCCCTCGGCTTCAACGCCGAGGTGCGGCCGACCGGCGGTCATCCCGCCATCGTCGCCAAGCCCAAGAGCGCCAACGGCGCGCGGCCGCATGTGCTGTTCTACGGCCACTACGACGTGCAGCCGGTCGATCCGGTCGAGCTATGGCATTCGCCGCCGTTCGAGCCGGTGGTCACGGACCACGCCGACGGGCGCAAGATCATCGTGGCGCGCGGCGCGCAGGACGACAAGGGTCAGTTGATGACCTTCGTCGAGGCGTGCCGGGCCTGGGTCGCCGTCACCGGCTCGCTGCCGCTCGACGTCACCTTCCTGATCGAGGGCGAGGAGGAAGTCGGCTCGAAACACCTGGTCGGTTTTCTTGAAAACAACCGCGCCGAGCTCAAGGCCGACTTCGCGCTGGTCTGCGACACCAGCATGTGGGACCCCGACACGCCGGCGATCACCACCGCGCTGCGCGGTCTGGTCTATGACGAGGTGCGGATCACCGCCGCCAATCGCGACCTGCATTCCGGGCTGTTCGGCGGCGCGGCGCAGAACCCGATCCGGGTGCTGACGCGCGTCCTCGGCGCGCTGCATGACGATAACGGCCGCGTCACCATTCCCGGCTTCTATGACGGTGTGAAGGACCTGCCGCCCGACATCCTCGCCCAGTGGAAGGCGCTCGACTTCACACCCGACAGCTTCCTCAAGCCGATCGGCCTGTCGATTCCCGCCGGCGAGAAGGACCGGCTGCTGATCGAGCAGGTGTTCTCGCGGCCGACCTGCGACATCAACGGCATCTTCGGCGGCTACACCGCCGAAGGCTCGAAGACGGTGATCCCCTCGCACGCCACCGCCAAGGTCTCGTTCCGTCTGGTCGGCGGTCAGGACCCCGACAGGATCCGCGCCGCCTTCCGCGATTTCGTCAGGGCGCGGGTGCCGAACGACTGCCGCGCCGACTTCATCGACCATTCCGGCGCGCCGGCGGTGTCGCTCGACTGGACCATGAAGCCGCTGGCGGCGGCGAAGCGCGCGCTCACCGAGGAATGGGGGCGCGAGGCGCAACTGATCGGCTCGGGCGGCTCGATCCCGGTGGTCGGCGATTTCAAGCGGGTGCTGGGGCTCGACAGCGTGCTGGTCGGCTTCGGCCTCGACGACGACAACATCCATTCGCCGAACGAGAAGTACGACCTCAAGAGCTTCCGGAAGGGCATCCGCTCGTGGGCGCGCATTCTCGCCGCGCTGGCCGCGACGTCGAAGGCGTAAAGCTCCTGTGCCGTTCGCTCCGGGAGCGGACGCGACGTGAAAACGCCGCCCGGGATTGGGCGGCGTTTGGAAGGCGTGTAGAGGTTTACATAAATTAGTCTACGGCGAATCCGCCGTCTTGCAAACGGGGCAGCGCCGGTCGCGTTCCGAACGATCGGAACGGAACCCGGTCTCGACCCCGGTGCAATTGCGGTTGGCGGCGGCCTTCGGAAAACGCTATCGTGATCGCGGGACGACGGTCGCGAAGCGACAGCGCGGGGTGGAGTGCGACGATGCTTTTGCTGATGATTGCCGGTATCGCCGCGATTCTGGCGGGCGCTGCGGCGATCTGGGTCGGGATTCCGGTCAAGGAGTTCTCCTTCGGCAACACGATGATTCTGGCCGGAGCACTGGCGGTTTGCAGCGGCCTGGTGCTGATCGGACTCGGCATCGTGGTGCGCGAATTGAAGGCGATCCGCGCCCGCTTGCAGAATGACGTTGCCGGAGAGCGACGTGAATCGATCGATGGTCCGCCGCTTCCGGCGGGGTCGATCGCCGGACGCGGCGCGCGGTCCGAGGCCGACAGGATCGCGC
>JBASBO010000024.1:0-3172 GCA_049651165.1 Xanthobacteraceae bacterium
GTGCGCGCGGTCGATATCCGCGCCAGCAAGGTGTCGATGCAGACCATCCTGCTGGCGCTGCGGCTGAAGGATCTGACCTACAGCGCCGACTTCCCGCTCACCGGCGAGTTGCGCGGCGAACTGGGGCGCGACGGCCTGCCGACCTATTTCCGCGGCAAGATCGAGGCGGGCAAGGGCACCATCATCGACCACGACACGCCCGACTATCCGATGGCGATCGACCAGATCGAGGCCAGCGTCGAATGGGACGCCGGCCGGCGCGTGCTGCTGGCTCCCTTCAAGATCGTCTCGGGGGCGAACCGCGTCACCCTTCTGGCGCATCTCGAACCGCCGGGCGACGTGGTGCCGGACTGGCAACTCGGGTTCAGCGGCGGCACCATCGTGCTCGCCGGCGTCAACGACGAGCCGCCGCTGATCTTCAACCGCATCGCCATCGGAATGCGCTTCGATGCCGCGCACAAGAAGATCCTGCTGACCGAGGCCAACATCAGCAACGGCGAGATCGGCGTCGCCGGCACCGGCACGCTGGACTACGCAAGCGAGCCGCGCCTGATGCTCGGCTTCGCCGGGACGCCGATGTCGGCGACGGCGCTCAAGCGCATCTGGCCGATCATCATCGTGCCGGAAGTGCGCGAATGGGTTACCGAACGGATCAATAGCGGCGCGCTGCAACGCATCGACATCGGCGTCAACTCGCCGCTGTTCAACCTGTCCCGCGCCGGCCCGCCGATCCCCGAGGACGGCCTGTCGGTCAACATCGTCGCCAGCAACGTCGCGCTGCATCCCGTCGATAACCTGCCCTCGATCCACGACGCCGACCTGCGCGCCCGCGTCACCGGCCGCACCGCCACGGTGACCATCGGGCAGGGCAGCATCACCACCGACGCCGGCCGCAGGCTCAACCTGTCGGAAGGCGTCTTCGAGGTGCCGGACATGGCGCCGAAGCCCTCGCCGGCGCGGGTCAGGTTCAAGCTCGACGGCCCGGTGGCGGCGGCGGCGGAAATCCTCGCCTCCGACCGCCTCAGCGAGTTCAGCAACACCCCGGTCGATCCCGCCACCAGCAAGGGCACCGTCACCGCGCAGGTGGCGCTCGGACTACCGATCAAGCGCGAACTGACCGCCGCCGACACCACATACGCGATCACCGCCGACGTCTCCGCGTTCTCCGCCGAGCGGCTGGTGATGAACCAGAAGCTGGAGGCGGCGGCGATGAAGATCGTCGCCAACAATCAGGGCTATCAGGTCAAGGGGGACGTCCGCATCAACGGCCAGCCGGCGTCGCTCGACTATCGCAAGTCGGGCAGCGGCGACGCCGACATCCGCTTGCAGGCCACGCTCGATGACGCCAGCCGCGCCAAGCTGGGGTTCGATCTGGGCGCGAGCGCCAGCGGCCCGGTCACCGTCAAGCTCGCCGGCAAGATCGGCGGCGACGGGCGCGACAGCCACATCGCCATCGACGCCGACCTGACCGCGCTGCGCCTCGACAACCTGCTGCCGGGCTGGACCAAGCTGCCCGGCAAGAGCGGCCACGCCACCTTCAACGTGGTGCAGAAGCCGCAATCGACGCGGCTTGAGGATCTGGTGATCGACGGCGGCGGCGCGACCATCAAGGGATCGCTCGAAGTCGATCAGAACGGCGACCTTGTCAACGCCAATTTCCCGACCTATTCGCCCTCCGAGGGCGACAAGGCGTCGCTCAAGGCCGAACGCGGCAACGACGGCATGGTCAAGGTGACGATGCGCGGCGACGTGTTCGACGGCCGCAACTTCATCAAGTCGGCGATCTCCGGCAAGGAGGCCGACGCCAGGAGCAAGGCCAAGAGTCTCGACTTCGACCTCGATCTCAAGCTCGGCGCGGTGGCGGGCTTTTACGGCGAGACGGTGCGCGGCGTCGATCTGAAGATGTCGCGCAAGAACGGCGCGATCCGCGCCTTCACGCTCGGCGGCAAACTCGGGCGCGACACGCCGCTGAGCGCCGATCTGCGCGGCCGCGCGCAAGGGCAGGGCCGCGAGGTGATCTTCCTGGAGACCAACGACGCCGGCGCGTTCTTCCGCTTCACCGACACCTATGCCCGGATGATGGGCGGCCAGTTGCAACTGGCGATGGAGCCGCCGACGGTGGAGCCGCGCCCGAAGGAAGGGCTGGTCAACGTCCGCGGCTTCACGGTCAAGGGCGAGGCGCAACTCGACAAGGTCGCCGGCGGCGCGCCGGGGCAGGGCGTGGCGTTTTCGCGGCTGCGGGCGGAGTTCGTCCGCAACAGCGGCGTGCTCAGCATCCGCGAGGGGGTGGTCAAGGGGCCGACCATCGGGGCCACCATGGAAGGCACCATCGACTATCAGGCCAACCGCGTGCGGATGAGCGGCACCTTCGTCCCGCTCTACGGCCTCAACAACATCTTTGGACAGATCCCGCTGTTCGGGCCGCTGCTCGGCGGCTCCAACGAGGGGCTGATCGGGATCACCTACGAGGTGGTCGGCTCGCCCGGCAAGCCCGACCTGCGCGTCAACCCGATCTCGGTGATGGCGCCGGGCGTGCTGCGCAAGATATTCGAGTTCAACACCGGCCGGCAGAACGGCAATTCCACCGAGTTTCCCGCGCCGAACAATTGACGCGCGATTCCGGCGCGGCGAGCGCTACTCGCGCAACGCCCGCACCGTGAGGAACGGGATCATCCCCAACAGCACGTTGACCAGCGCGAAGGCGATCACCGGATCGTAGCTCTGGGTCCAGTCGTGAATGAAGCCGCCGGTCAGGGAGCCGAGCGCGGAGCCCAGCCCGCTGCCGATCGCGATGCTGCCGAAGATGGTGCCGACGCGCCGGCCATGGAAGATGTTGATGGCCGCGGCCGAGATCAGCGGCCCGCGCGAGCCGATGGTCGAGCCGAAGCACAGCAGGAAGCCGCCCAGCATCCACCAGTTGGGAAAGCGGCCGAGCAGCCACAGGCAGACGATGCCGAGCGTGGTCAGCCCGTAGCTGAACAGGATGGCGCGGCGGCGGCCGATCAGGCTGTCGAGCCAGCTCACGGTCAGCATCCCGATCACCAGCACCACGCCGCTGAAGCCCCAGGCGGTCGCCGCCTGCAATGGCTGAAACCCGACCTCGATCAGATAGGCCACCACCTGCACGCTGATGGTGTAGACGCCGATCGCGGTGAAGAAGAAGGTGCTGAAC
>JBASBO010000025.1:0-6369 GCA_049651165.1 Xanthobacteraceae bacterium
GGCGTTCCGCACGCGGTGGTTTTTTCGGCTTGCTTCGTGCTCTCCCCGGCAACGGTCGAAACCTGACGCCGTCGTCTCCGCGGTACTTGTCAGCGCCCGGTCGGGCACAGGCAAGAGCAGTCCGGAGTTCGACAAGGACCACACGACTAGGGCCGGCGCGCACTGGCGGCGTGAACGGGGCGCATCTCCACCCCGGTCCGCGCCGCGCAGCGTGGTCGTCCGCCGGAGCTTGCGCCGCTCACGCATCCCGGATGCTCCTCCGGGGAGAAGCATCGTTATCGGGGTTGCGCCCTGCGACCCTCGTTCCGGCCTGACGCTGCCGCGTCCACCGCATCCCGCCCCGCGATTCGTGACGATCGCGAAACGCCCCTCTCATCGGGACGGGACCAAGGAATTAAATCCTATATCGGGGAATTTGTCAAGAGCGGCGCGCGACGCCATCCTCAGCGTCGTCCCTGCGCAGGCAGGGACCCATAACCGCCTGCCTTTGTTGTGATCGCGGTATCAAAAGCCGGTATCACTCGCGCTTCGGTCCATGACGGCCGCTGCGGCGTATGGGTCCCTGCCTGCGCAGGGACGACGGCTTTGATGTCGCACGGCTGGAACGGTCCCGGCTCTGCGAAGCGGCATGAAGGATGCCGCTTCGCGTCCGGGACACGGCGCTGTCTCTGTCGCGCCCCTCCCCAACCCTCCCCCGCGAGCGGGAGAGGGAGCGCGCCGCGACTCGCGGAGAGGACGCGCATCGCGTCCGGGACACGGGCGGACCGGCCGAGGTGGCCTACACCAGCCGGCTCTGCACCACCGCCGCCTCGATGAACGAGGCGAACAAAGGATGCGGCTCGAACGGGCGCGATTTCAGTTCGGGGTGGAATTGCACCCCGATGAACCACGGGTGGTCCTGATATTCGACGATCTCCGGCAACACGCCGTCCGGCGACAGCCCGGAGAAAAGCAAACCGTGCCGCTCCAGCCGGTCCTTGTAGGCGGTGTTGACCTCGTAGCGGTGGCGGTGGCGCTCGGAGATGTCCAGCGCGCCGCCATAGATCGCCGACACCCGGCTGCCGCGCACCAGCGCCGCCGGATAGGCGCCGAGCCGCATGGTGCCGCCCATGTCGCCGGCGGCCGTGCGCCGCTCCAGTTCGTTGCCGCGCAGCCATTCGGTCATCAGGCCGACGACGGGCTCGGAGGTCGGGCCGAACTCGGTGGAGTTCGCCTTCTCGATGCCGGCGAGATTGCGCGCCGCCTCGATCACCGCCATCTGCATCCCGAAGCAGATGCCGAAATACGGCACCCGCCGCTCGCGGGCGAAACGCGCCGCCCTGATCTTGCCTTCCGCCCCGCGCTGGCCGAATCCGCCCGGCACCAGAATGCCGTCGACGTGCTCCAGCATCGGCGCGGGATCGTCCTTCTCGAACACCTCGCTCTCGATCCAGTCGAGGTTGACCTTGACGTTGTTGGCGATGCCGCCGTGCGACAGCGCCTCGATCAGCGATTTGTAGGCGTCCTTCATGCCGGTGTACTTGCCGACGATGGCGATGGTCACCGCGCTTTCCGGGTTGCGCACCCGCTCGTTGATGAGGTGCCAGCGCTCCAGCGCCGGTGGCGCTTTCGGCTCGATGCCGAACGCCGCCAGCACCTCGTCGTCGAGGCCGGCGGCGTGATAGCCTTCCGGCACGGCATAGATGTTGTCGACGTCGCGGGCCTCGATCACCGCGCTCTCGCGCACGTTGCAGAACAGCCCGAGCTTGCGCCGCTCCTCCTTGGGGATGGCGCGGTCGGTGCGGCACAGCAGGATGTCCGGCTGGATGCCGATCGAGCGCAGCTCCTTGACCGAATGCTGGGTCGGCTTGGTCTTCAGTTCGCCGGCGCTCGGGATGAACGGCAACAGCGTCAGGTGGACGTAGATGGCGTGGCCGCGCGGCAGGTCGTTCCTGATCTGGCGGATCGCCTCGAAGAACGGCAGCCCCTCGATGTCGCCCACGGTGCCGCCGATCTCGACCAGCACGAAGTCGTAGCCGTCGTTGCCCGAGAGGACGAAATCCTTGATGGCGTTGGTGACGTGGGGAATGACCTGGATGGTGGCCCCGAGGTAGTCGCCGCGCCGCTCCCGCGTCAGGATGTCCTGATAGATGCGCCCGGTGGTGATGTTGTCCTGCCGGGTCGCCGGACGCCCGGTGAAGCGCTCGTAATGGCCGAGGTCGAGGTCGGTCTCCGCGCCGTCGTCGGTGACGAACACCTCGCCGTGCTGATACGGCGACATCGTGCCGGGATCGAGGTTGAGATAGGGATCGAGCTTGCGCAGCCGCACCTTGTAGCCGCGCGCCTGCAGCAGCGCGCCGAGCGCCGCCGAGGCCAGACCCTTGCCGAGCGAGGAAACCACGCCGCCGGTGATGAAAATGTACCGCGCCATGGGGCCTAACCTCTACGCCGAGCCAGGCGATTCGCCAAAACGAATCGGAACCATGGCCCGGTCGCGGGCCATGCTGTGGGTGACTGGAAATTCAAAGTGAGAACAGACTCTTGAAGACGTTTCTCAACAATTCCCATTGAGATCCCCGGCAGAATTGCGGGGCCTCATTGCGAACGCGGCGGCTGCGGGGCCTGCTCCTGCTGCTTCAGCGTGTCGAGCACGCCGCCGCCGGACGGCGCGACCGGGGTTGCCGGCTGCGACAGCGGCGCGGTGGTGTTGTTGATGATCGAGGTCGGCGCGCGCTCGTAATTGGCGAGCCACGACAATAGCAGGCTGGTGACGAAGAACAGTCCAGCGACGATCGCCGTGGTCCGGGTCAACAGGTTGGCGGTGCCACGGCTCGACATGAAGCCGCCGCCTCCGCCGCCGCCGATGCCGAGGCCGCCGCCCTCGGACTTCTGCACCAGCACCACCGCGATCAGCACCACGACGAGCATCAGGTGAATGACGATAATGACGGTTTCCATTGGGGACCTTCTGGGGACCTTCCATCGCGGCGCGCCGCCCGGACCGGGTCCGGGCGCAAGCCCTGCGGGATTGAATTTGCAGCGCTGTCTACACGACCCGGCGGGCCATTGCTACCCTTGGCCGCCCGCCAGTCAGTTAAGGACAGGCGGCGGCGATCGCAAGGAAATCGGCGGCCTTGAGGCTGGCGCCGCCGATCAGCGCACCGTTGACGTTCGAGACCGCCAGCAGCTCCGCGGCGTTGGACGGCTTCACCGAGCCGCCATAGAGCAGCCGGATGCCGCCGCCCTCGCCGGCAAACCGCGCCGTCAAGGTTTTACGCATGAAATCATGGACTTCGGCGACTTCTTGAACCGTCGGTGTGCGCCCAGTGCCGATCGCCCAGACCGGCTCGTAGGCGACCACGGTGTTGGCCGCCATCGCGCCGTCCGGCACCGAGCCGGCAAGCTGCGCGCCGACCACGTCGAGCGCCTGTCCGGCGTCGCGCTGGGCTTGCGTCTCGCCGACGCAGATGATCGCGGTGAGCCCCTCGTGCCACACCGCCTCGGCCTTCTTCCGCACCAGCGCGTCGGTTTCGCCGTGGTCGGCGCGGCGCTCGGAATGGCCGAGGATGACGGCGCTGCCGCCGGCGTCCGCCACCATCGCCGGCGAGATATCCCCGGTATGCGCGCCCGATGCCGCGAAATGGCAGTCCTGCGCGCCGATCCCGACGCGCGAGCCGATCGCGGACGCCGCCGCGGTGAACAGCAGCGTCGCCGGCGGGCAGATCAGGAGGTCGGCCTTGCGCCACAACTCGCCCGCGCCGCGCGCGATCGCCGCGATCTCGCCCAGCGACGCCTTGAAACCGTTCATCTTCCAGTTGCCCGCGATCAGCGGGCGGATCGGCTTGGTCATGGATCACCACTCTCGCACTTCAGAAAGGAAGCCCATAGCCGCCGCGGCCGGCGCTGACAACGCCCGGCCGGGCTTTAAACCCCGAACTTGTGCGCTTCCGCCACGGTTGCGACGGCGCGACCGGGTCTTTATGATGGCGCGATCACTTCGTGCCGCCCTTCGGACGCCATCCGGCGACGTGGAACGCCGGTTCGCGCCATGACCAAGTCCGGATCCCGTGCCGGCGAAGCGGCCTGGCGCAACGCCGCCGTCATGACGCCGGACCGCTCCCGGAGGCGGCTCGCTTTCCTCCTGCAAACAAGACAGGCCCATGCTTCGCGGAATTCGTAACGCCTCATCCAACTGGCTCGGCAAGATCGTCATGACCATCGTCATGGGGGTCCTGATTATCAGCTTCGGGGTGTGGGGCATCGGCGACATCTTCCGCGGCTTCGGCCAGTCGACGCTGGCCAAGATCGGCAAGACCGAAATCTCGATCGAGCAGTTCCGCCAGCTTTACACCGACCGGCTCCAGCAGATCAGCCGCCAGATCGGCCGGCCGCTGACCCCGGATCAGGCCCGCGCCTTCGGCCTCGACCGTCAGGTGCTCCAGCAGGTGATCGCCGAGACGACGCTGGACGAAACCGCGCGCAACCTCGGTCTGCGGCAATCGACCGAGGAGATCATGAAGGCGATCGCCAACGATCCCAACTTCAAGGGACCGAACGGCGCGTTCGACCCGGCGCGCTTCGCCCAGATCATCCGCCAGTTCAACTTCTCGGAGCAGCGCTACATCGCCGAGCAGCGGCAGGTCGCGCTGCGCCGCCAGCTCGCCGGCTCGATATCGGCGGAGGTCCAGCCGAGCCGGACCAGCCTCGACGTGCTGAACCGCTTCCAGAACGAGCAGCGCACGGTGGAGTTCGTCAAGCTGGAGGCGGCGCAGGCCGGCGCCATCGACGCGCCGACGCCGGAAACGCTGGCGGCCTATTACGACAGCCACAAGGCCCAGTTCCGCGCGCCCGAATATCGCAAGATCGCGTTCATCGCCATCACCCCCGACGAACTGGCGAAATGGACCACAGTGTCCGACGACGACGCCAGGAAGGTCTACGAGGAACGCAAGGACAAGTTCACGACGCCGGAAAAGCGGGAGATTTGGCAGATGGTGTTCCCCAACGCCGAGGATGCCGCGAGCGCGCGGGCGCGCCTGACCGGCGGCCTGTCGTTCGACGACCTCGCCAGGGAGCGCAACCTCAAGCCGTCCGATGTCGATCTCGGCATGGTCACCAAGTCGGCGATCATCGACTCCAAAGTGGCGGACGCCGCCTTCGCGCTGAAGACCGGCGACGTCAGCGAGCCGATCCAGGGCACCTTCGGCACGGTGCTGGTCAAGGTCGGCAAGATCGAGCCCGGCAGTCAGGCGAGCTATGACAGCGTCGCGCCGACGCTGAAGAAGGAAATCGCGCTGGAGCGCGCCCAGAAATCCGTGAAGGAGCTGCACGACAAGCTGGAGGACGAGCGCGGCGGCGGCGCCACCGTCACCGAGGCCGCCGAGAAGCTCAAGCTGCCGGTCACCACCATCGAGGCGGTGGACCGCTCCGGCCGCGCCCCCGACGGCAAGCCGGTGACCTCGATCCCGCCCGGCCTCGACCTGGTCGCGCAGGCGTTCGCCAGCGACGTCGGCGTCGATAACGAGACGATCTCCTATCAGGGCGGCTATGTCTCGTTCGACGTGGTCGGCGTCACGCCGTCGCGCGAGCGCACCCTCGACGAGGTCAAGGATCAGGTCGAGGCGCGCTGGCGCGCCGATCAGATCTCCGAGCGGCTGCGCGCCAAGGCCACCGGGATGGCCGAGAAACTCGACAAGGGCGGCAAGCTCGCGGACGAAGCGGCAGCCGCCGGCCTCAAGGTCGAAACCGCATCCGCCTTCAAGCGCGACGCGAGGCCCGCCAACCTCCCCGCCGGCGTCGTCGCGGCCGCCTTCCGCACCGCGAAGGACGCCGCCGGCCAGAGCGAGGGCGCGAGCCCGACCGAATGGGTGGTGTTCCGCGTCACCGAGGTTACGGATCCGACGCTGGACCCTGCCTCCGAGGACGCCAAGACGCTGAGGACGGCGGTAGGACGCGGCCTCGCCGACGAACTGGTGGGCCAGTTCGTCGTCAAGATGGAAAACGAGATCGGCGTTTCGATCAATCAGCAGGCGCTGGCGCAGATCACCGGCGCAAATAACTGACAGAACGCAAGTTAAAGACGAAGGCGGCGCTGCGATGGACGATCTGAAAACAATCATTGCCAAGGTCGCCACCGGCGCGAGCCTGACCCGCGACGAGGCGGCGCAAGCCTTCGACCGCATGATGTCCGGCGAGGCGACGCCCTCGCAGATGGGCGCGATGCTGATGGGCCTGCGGGTACGCGGCGAGACGGTGGACGAGATCACCGGCGCGGTCTCCGCGATGCGCGCCAAAATGCTGCGCGTCATCGCGCCCGCCGACGCCGTCGATATCGTCGGCACCGGCGGCGACGGCTCGGGCTCGGTCAACGTCTCGACCTGCGCCTCGTTC
>JBASBO010000026.1:0-14121 GCA_049651165.1 Xanthobacteraceae bacterium
CCGCCAAGGTGCGGGCCGGCGAGGCGGCAAGTATCGCCGCGCCTATCGCGCATCAGGTGCATGGCGCGATCGGCTTCACCGAGGAGCACCGGCTGCATGTCTTCACCAAGCGATTGTGGGCCTGGCGGGACGAGTTCGGTCCGGAACGTTACTGGAGTGCGATGCTGGGCCGGCGGGCGATCGCGGCCGGAGCCGACGGGCTGTGGCCGTTGGTGACGTCGTTTGGCGGCGCTCGGGAGGCATGATGTCGTACTTCACCTTTCCCAATGCCCCGTTTCTGCCCGAAGCGGAGAAACTGCGCGCCGAGGTGCGGGCCTTCCTTGCCGAGGAGCTTTGCAACGTGCCGGCGCATGTGCGGGCGGCCTCATGGAGCGGCTTCGACGCCGGGTTTTCGCGCCGGATGGGCGAGCGCGGCTGGATCGGCATGACCTGGCCGAAGCAATATGGCGGCCATGAGCGCAGCAGCCTCGAACGCTACGTCGTGCTTGAGGAAATGCTGGCCGCCGGCGCGCCGGTGGCGGCGCACTGGATCGCGGATCGGCAAAGCGGGCCGCTGTTGTTGCGGTTCGGCACCGAGGAGCAGCGGCGCGGCGTGTTGCCGAAGATCGCGGCCGGCGAACTCTTTTGCTGCATCGGCATGAGCGAGCCGGACTCCGGCTCCGACCTCGCCGCGGTCCGCACCCGCGCCGAGCCGGTGGACGGCGGATTCCGCGTCAACGGCACCAAGCTGTGGACCACTTACGGGCACCGCGCGCATTACATGCTGCTGTTCTGCCGGACCAGCGGCGGCCCGGCCGACCGGCACAAGGGAACCAGCCAGTTGCTGGTCGATCTCACGCTTCCCGGCATCACCATCCGTCCGATTGCCGACCTCTCCGGCGCGAAGCACTTCAACGAAGTCGTGTTCGAGAACGTGTTCGTTCCGGCATCCGCCTTGATCGGGGAGATGGGCAACGGCTGGCATCAGGTCACCAGCGAACTCGCCTATGAGCGCTCGGGCCCGGAGCGCTTCCTGTCGTCCTTCGTGCTGTTCGCGGAACTGATCCGCGTGCTCCAGCGCAACCCGTCGGATCATGCCGCGATCGCCGTCGGCAGGCTGGTGTCGCACTTCGTCGTGCTGCGCCAACTGTCGCGCGGCGTCGCCTGGCTGTTGCAAAACGGGGAGAATCCGGCGCTCGAAGCCGCGGTCGTCAAGGATCTCGGCGCGCTGGTCGAACAGGAGGTTCCGGACGTGGTCCGCAGCCTCGTCGAGGTCGAGCCCGATTCCGAACATACGCAGGAACTGATGCGCACCTTGCATTACATCGTCCTTGCCGCGCCGTCCTTCTCGCTGCGCGGAGGAACGCGCGAGATTCTCCGCGGCATCATCGCGCGCGGCCTCGGTCTGCGATGAACGATGGAACGTATCCGCATTCCATGCCGCCTGAACCGGGGAACGAGGTGAGATCGTGACGCAACACGCACGCCATGAGCGGACCGGCGCTTTGACATTCCCGTTCGAATCCCCGCCCGGCCATGGCGAGGTGGTGGAGGTCGCTCCCGGCGTGCGCTGGCTGCGGATACCGCTGCCGTATCGTCTCGATCATGTGAACGTCTACCTGCTGGAAGACGGCGACGGCTGGGCAATTTTCGACACCGGAATCTATACGCCGCAGGCGCGGGAGATGTGGGATCAACTGCTGGCGAACGCGCTCGCCGGCTTGCGCATCACCCGGATCATCGTTTCGCACTACCATCCGGATCATATCGGACTTGCGGGCTGGCTCTGCGCGCGCTTCGACGTCCCGCTATTGACGAGCTACTCGACCTATGCCGCCTGCAAGATGCTCTCGCTCGATCCGCACTCGGTGGCGTCGGAGCAGAACCGCTCGTTCTACCTGCGCTACGGCATGTCGGCGGAGTCGGCCGCATTGGTTGCGACCCAGGGCCTCAACTATCTGCGCGAGGTATCGCCGCTTCCCGAAACCTTCCACCGGCTGTTGATGGGCGATACGCTGGTGATCGGCAGCCGCCGTTTTCGTGTGTACAGCACCGACGGTCATGCGCCCGAACAGGTCGTGCTTTATTGCCCCGAGGATTCGCTGCTTCTCGCCGCCGATCAGGTCCTTGAGAAGATCACCCCCAATATCAGCGTCTGGGCGGAGGAGCCGACCGGCGATCCGCTCGGCCACTACATGCGCACGCTGCGCGGCCTGACGTCGGAAATTCCCGAGGACGTTCTGGTGCTGCCGGGTCACCGGCGGCCGTTTTATGGCCTTCACCAGCGCTGCGCCGAGATTCTCGCCCATCACGAGGAACGTTGCCGCAGGGCGATCGAGGCTTGCCGCAGCGGCCCGAAATCGGTGGACGAACTGGTCCCCGCGCTGTTTCATTCACGCAACCTCACCTCCCACGAGATGAGCTTCGCCTTCACCGAGACGATGGCGCATGTGAACCGCCTGATCCGGCGTGGCGATCTGGTCTGGAGCATGGCGACTGATCGTCCGGTCTGCCGGTTGCCGTGACCGCGACGAGTCATGCGCTGGAGGCGCCGTGAACGACAACCATGACGCCCTGTCGGTCGAGGATATCGAACGCTTCGGCCCCGATCCGTTGGCGACCTTTTCCGCCAATCTGGCCGCGGTCGAGGATCGCATCGCGAACGCCTGCGCGCGGGCCGGGCGCGAGCGTGGCGCGGTGCGGCTGTTGCCGATCACCAAAACGGTGCCGGCGCATATCCTGCGATTCGCGTTCCGGGCCGGCATTCATGCCTTCGGCGAGAACAAGATTCAGGAGGCGACCGCCAAGCGCGAGGCGCTGTCCGATCTCGCTATCGACTGGTGCATCGTCGGGCATCTTCAGACCAACAAGATCAAATATCTGACCCGCTTCGCCACCGAATTTCACGCGCTCGACAGCGAGCGGCTGGCCGATCGTCTCAACGCGCGGCTTGAGCGCGAGGGCCGCGTGCTCGACGTCTATGTTCAGGTCAACACCTCGGGCGAGGACAGCAAGTACGGCCTGCACCCGGACGCCCTGCTGCCTTTCGTGGAGATGCTCGACCGCTTCCCCCGGCTGAAGCCGCGCGGCCTGATGACGCTGGCGCTGTTCAGTTCCGACATGGCGAAGGTCCGGCCCTGTTTCCAGCTTCTGCGCCGCCTGCGCGATCAGGCCGTGAGGCGCAATGCCGCGTTGACCGAACTCTCCATGGGCATGTCCGGGGATTTCGAGGAAGCCATCGAGGAAGGCGCGACCATCGTTCGCGTCGGGCAGGCGATCTTCGGCAAGCGCCCGACCCCGGACAGCTATTACTGGCCGACCGCGGGCGGACCAGCATGACCGACGTAATCTCGATCCAGAGCCAGGTGGTCCATGGTCGTGTCGGCAACAGCGCGGCCGTGTTCCCGATGCAGGCAAAGGGGCTGGAGGTTGCGGCGGTGCCCACGGCCTTGCTGTCCAACCATCCGCATTATCCGACCATTCATGGGAAAGTGCTGGAGGCGGACCTGATCGCTGGCCTGCTCGCCGGCGTCGAGGAGCGCGGTCTGGTGGAAACCGCCAGGGTGATCGTCACCGGTTATCTCGGCTCGGTCGAGAATGCCGCTGCCGTCGCCGCTTTCGTCGCGCGCGCCCTGCAACGCAACCCGAAGCTGATCTATGTCTGCGATCCGGTGATGGGCGACGACGATCTCGGCGTGTTCGTCAAGGACGGGTTGATCGAGGCTTTTCGCGAGCGTCTTGCGCCTATGGCGGCGGTGATCACGCCCAATCAGTACGAACTGGAACTGCTGGCGCGGGGCAGGGCGCGCTCGGCGAAAGAACTCGACGAGGCCATGCGTGTGCTCTGCGCGCGCGGCGCAAAAGCGGCGGCGGTCACCGGATGCGTGCTGGACGATACCGCGCCCGGCACGGTCGAGACGGTCGCGTGGCTGCCGCGCGCCTTGAGCCGGACGGCGGTAGCTCGTCTCCCGATCCGTCCCTGCGGCACCGGCGACCTCTTTACCGCGTTGCTGGTGGCCCGGCTGTGCCGGGGAGACAGCCTTCCGGACGCGGCCGCCGATGCGACGAAAGAGATTTTCGCCGTGCTTCAGCGCACCGAGGCCACCGCATCGCAAGAGATGCGGATCATCGGCTTTCCCTTCGCGGCTGCGGGTCAACCGCCGCGGGATTGATGGCGTCGGTCACGCCTCCGCCGGCGCGCCGCCGGGATAAACGATGGTGCCATCCGGCTGAGGGACCGCGCCGGGCGTGAGGCGCGCCGGTTCCAGGCGTCCCTCGCCCATGATGTGGATGACCGTTTCTCCGGCGGCGATCAGATAGTCCGCAACGATGCGGCGGTGACACCGCCACCACACCGCTTCCGAACACATGATGGCGCAGCGCCGCCTGTGTCCTTCATCGCGCAGACGGGCAAGACCGGCAAGAAATGGCTCCGATAACGCATAGTCGGCGTAATTGTGGAAGCTTGTGTTGGTCCAGTATCCGTTGACGTCCGGCGCCGGACCCCGCGCTTTTCGGCGAAGCCCGCCGAGCGCCGCCAGATGCGTGTAGGAAATCTGGACGACGGCCAGCGCATCGGGAAGCGTCGTCTCGTTGAACTGCGGATTGGCTCTCGACATCGGCATCTTCCGGATATCGGCGAGCAACTCGATTTCGGCGCTCCGCAGCAGTTCGAGAAATTCTTCGAGGCTGCGGTTGGAATGACCGATGGTGAAGAACGGTGGCGTCAAGGTTCGCCTTTACGCACGGTCGAGAGCACCGCCCTTGTGGGCGGCGATATGATCGGTCTTGTCGCTCTTGATCTCGTATTGAGGATCATGCTCCGAGGCGTGATGCGTATATCCCTTGAAGCTGAAATCCGACGTATGAACGGCGATGATGGTGCCGGTCACGTATCCCGCTTCGGAATTCCATCTGACATGATCGCCGATCTTGAACCGCTTTGTCATGACGCCGTTTCCTTGCACTTTACGAAGCACCGATCGCCTGCGAACGCGCCTGCGATCACGTTCGGGGCGGCCGGCGCCGTGCGGCGATTCCATCAAAGACCCGATCGGCCTTCCCGGCAAGATCGTACGACACGCCGGCTGGACCCGAGGGGCGTTCCGGTTGACGCGTGCTGTGGCGGCGGGCAGGCGGTCGTGGTTCTTATTTGCCGTCCGACACTGCTGTCAGAACGCCCCGCGCGCCGGGCGTCACCGTCCCTTCATTGAGCCCCTTGATATCGTTCAGCGTGAGCTTGCCGTTGGCGATGCCGTTGGTCAGGCGCGTACACCACGCCTCAGCAGCTTTTTCCACCGGCACGCCCATGAATTGGGCGGCTCCGGCGGGATTCTCGCCGATGCCTTGCTTGATGCAGGTTGCGATGGCCGATTGCCGTTCCGCGTCATTGGCCTTGAGGGCGGCCGCCAGTTGCTGAAGTTCCTGCTCGCTGCCTGCGATTTGCGCCGATGCCGGCCCCTCCGGTAGGAAACCGAGAAGGACCAGCGCGATAAAAAGCGATTTCACCTGCATCATGTTCTGCTTCTCCTGCCCATCACGGGGTCCGTGTCATCTTGCCGCCGAAGTCGCAGGAGCCGCCGTGGTAATAGTCGCAAGGCCCGGCGACCTCGGTTTTCAGCACGTTCTTGTCGAGCGTCAGTTCCACGCGGCACACCGGCGCGGCGGGCTCGTTCGGGTTGTAGCTCTCGCCGATAACCGCCGTTCCCTTCGGCTTGCCATAAAGCATGACCGCGCCCGAGCAGCCCTTGCCCGCCGTGTGAAGATCGATCACCAGATAGTCCGGCTTGGCCGCGCCGCGCCGGATGGTGGCCGATAGCGCGCCGTCGCTGTTCCATTTGCCGACCCAAGGATCGGAAGGAGGATCGGAAGGAGGATCGGAGGGAGCGGCATTCGCTGGTGCTGCGTTGGCGGTAGCGGCTGGCGCGGTGCCGGCGGGCGGCAGATAAGCAAGACAGACCCGCTTGCTGCCGTCATCGGCATCCGCGTCGATTTCGTCGGCCGCGTCGCGCGTGCAAGAGTCGCTGGCGGAATAGACCAGGATGTCGCCGTCGGCCGAGGTGTTGATCGGCCGCGTTTCGGACGACGTGCCGTGCGTGCCCTTGAGGCGGCGCGTGATCCGGCTGCCGGGATCGGTGACAACGAGCCCGTCCTCGCCATTGTAGAACAGGCGGGTGCCGGTCGGATCGAACTGGAAAGCCTCCAGCTCCCAGCCGCCGGAGGCGATGACGCGCGGCTTCGTATCGCCATCACGCGCCGTCAGCAGATCGAACGAGCCGTGCCCCTTGTTCTGGACCCACGCAATGAACGCGCCGCCTTTCTGCTCGTTATGGCTGTCGTCGTCGAAGCCGGGCGGCGGTGTTCTGGCGGCCGCGCCGGTGTCCGGCGGCGTTTTCCGCGCGGCATCGAAGGCGGCGAATTGTTCAGCCACGTCGGACGGCAGGTCGTGCGCCGGCGCATAACCGCCCATATCGGCGCTGAACACGCTGCTTGTGCCGAGCGGCCGGTTGGCCCGGACATAGAAGCGACCGTCCTTGCCCCAGATCCACGGATTGAGCGCCGAAATGTGTTCGGGCTTTTCCGTCTTGCCCTGATGCGTGCGCGGCGAGGCGACCACCAGCCGCCCGCTCGCCGGCTGATAGAGCCAGACCTGCCGGACATAGCCGGCGCCATCCTCGACACCCAACGCCATCAGGGTCTTGTCGGGCGAAAACTGGGCCTGATAGCCGGCCTGCCGCCAATCGTCGGGGTAGGCGGCTTTCAGCGGTTCGATCGGCACGGTCTTGAGAGCGAGCGACACCAGAGGCGGGGCGGCGATATCCATGAGTTGGGCAATGCGCGGCGGATAGCTTGCCTGCAAGCAGAGCAACTGGCCGAATTCGCGCGGGCTCAGGCCGTCCTCGCTGCCGTCCTTCGGCGTCACGTTGTCCAGCGCGCAACGCCGGTCGCGCTCCGAAAGCCATGCTTTCTGGTTGGCCTTGACTGAAACAGTCGCGGCGTCGTTGTCCTGCGCGGCAGTCGCCTTCCTGTAGGCCGCCGCCATCCGCCCGTCGAGCGAACCTATCGTGTCCCACGCGCAGATCGCCCTGTCGATCTGCCGCGTCGCCCTGGCGCAATCGAAGCCCGGACCGGACGCCGATGCCGGCGCCGCCTCTACAGCGCCGAGAACAAGCACGGCGCTGATCGCCACGCCGATGCGCCCGATATTCGAGACGCTAGTCATGGACGACGAACGCGCCGGTCTCGCACAGGTTCTGCGTGCCGGCCGGTTTCGCCATGCTGCAACATTCCTTCTCGTCCTCGACGAAATTCACCGCGATGTCGAAGGTGCAGATGTCGCGGCCGCCGGGAATGGTGAACGTCCGGCTCGCGCCCGGATCCAGCGGCTCGTAGCCGAACGCGTCGCTCTCGAACGAATCCACGCCGGCCTGCGAATAGGCGAAGCTCTGCAACGGCAGCCTGGCCTTGTTGGTCACCGTGACGTCGAGGTCGTTGGCCGGCTTCGGTGACTCGCAGGCCGCGAACAGCCTCGTGGCCGCGAGTTCGACCGTGGCATCCTTGGCGTAGCGTTGCGTGTGTTTTCCGACCGTCACCTCCAGCGGTTCGTCCGAGGTCAGGATGCGCCGCAGCGTCTCGTCGAGCGGCAGTTCGGCGTGGAGTTCGACGCCGCCCGAATCCTGATTGCCCACCGCCTTCCTCGAAAACGCGACGTGCGCTCCGGCGGTGGCGAGACGCACTTGCAGCAGATCGCCCTCGCTGGCTCCGCTTTCCTCGTCCTGAATATCGACCTTCACCGCCGGCGCGCCGGGCCGGCAGGAGAAGGAGAGGATGACGTAATCGCTGTCCGGTACGCCGTAGGCGAGGATCGCCGTCTTGTCGTAGGTGCCGCCGAACCAGCGCGGCCGATCGTCGTCTTGCGCGAAAGCCGTCAACGCCGTTGCCGCCGTGAGCGCGATCGTGGTTGCTGTGAGAAAGGCGCGGCATATGTGTTTCCGTAAGAGGACCGATGCTGACTTGACGCGCCTCATGTTGGCTCCTGTCCTGATCCGTCCGTCAGCCGCCGATCGGGCGGAAGAAGGTGATGACCGGCCGGAAATTCCAGCCGGAATGGCGGATGATCTCGATCATCGGCTGCTTCAACTCGTTGAGATCGAAGGTATAGGCATAGCTGAGGTCGAAGGTCGGTTTGCCGTCCTTGAATTGCAGCCCGAAGACCCGCTCGTGCCGGTATTCGTAGAAGGTGATGCCGAGGGAGGCGTTCCATTTGAGCGAGAGGAGGTCCGCCCCGCGTCCCGCCGACCAGTCGAACGAGGCGTATCGGTCCTGCGCCCTGACATTGTGCGCGCCCTCATCGAAGCGGAGCACCAGCCGATAGCCTTTGCTCATGCCGTGGATGCGCATCAGGTCGAGCCATTTAGCGTCGGCGTAGCGCCAGTCGACGACCAGTTCGTTGTCATGTTTGCCGCGGCTGATGCTGTAGGGAATGTCCCGCTGGTTGAGCGCGAGAAGCTGTCGCATCAACATCTCCTGCGCGACCGGCGGCATGCCGGCAACGGCCGGCACCTGATCGGCCCAGGAGGCGACCCGGCCGAAGATGAAGAACTGCAAGCCGGTCCAGACGAAGATGCCGTATTTGGTGATCGACTTGATCTGCTCGCCAACAGGGTCCGGCGGAAACGACGGCGGGCCGTCGATGAGACCGTATTTCGCCTGCACGACCGCCACCACGATCATCGGGATCGCAATGGCGAAACCGAAGAAGTAGAGGAAAAACAGCAGCACCCGCATGGCCTTTCCCGGGCGCGGCGGCAGACCCGCCGAACCCGAGCCTCCCGGACCATTGTCGTCCGCATCGGCCGCGACGCCATCAGGCAAGCTCATTCGGCTATCTTCCCCGGCCTTTCTTCCCTTCCGGTAATCATAACGTCTCCGCGATGAGCCGTCGTGGACAGGACGGAACCGGATGCGGACCAGGCGGAACAAAATTGACGCACGGCTGCCGCTATTGCATCCTCATGGCAGGGGGAAGCGGTATGGCGGATTCGAACGGATCAGGACTGACGCCGCCCTCGTCGCTATTCCTGTCCACGGCCGCGCTGCCTGCTCGCGACCGGCTTCCCGTCTGGCGCGAGGTGTTCGGGCAGACGATGGTGCGGCTCGATATCGAGCCGCTGAGAGACACCTCGTTTCATGCCGAAGGCGAATTGTGCGCGTTGCCGGGCGCTGCCTTTGCGTCGGTCACGGTAACGCCCGTCAGAGTGTCGCGCACGCAACGGCTCATTGCCGGCGACATGGCGGACATGGTCTTTCTCGTCACCGCCGACGTCCCGCTCCACGTCGTCCAGAACGGTCGCGCACAGGTGCTCGACGCCGGTGACGCCATCTTTCTCAGAGGAGGTGAGCGGAGTGTCATCCAGTCTCGCGAACGGGCCAAATTCACCAACATATCGGTCCCGATCGACGACCTGACGCCGATGCTTGCGACGTGCCGCGACCTCTCGATGACCGTGGTCGGCAGACAAAGCGACCTGCTCGACCTGCTTCTCGGCTATGTGTGCCTGCTGCGAACCCGGAAAGAGCCGCTCTCGGACGGGCTTGGTCGCGTCGCCGCCGCTCATATCCGCGATCTGATGGCGGCCATGATCGAGGCCGGTCCGGATTGCTGTCCGCCGGCCCGCGAGCGTGGCGGCGTACGCGCCGCGCGGCTGCGGGCGATCGAGGCCGATATCAGCAGGCATCTGTGCGAGCCGGGGCTTTCCATCGCCATGATCGCCGTGCGCCACGGCATTTCGCCGCGTTATGTCCGCAAGCTGTTTCAGGAAGAACAGACGACGTTTTCCGATTTCGTCCTGTTCCTGCGGCTGGAGCGGTCGCGGCGACTGCTATGCAGTCCGGTGTACGCCACATCGACGATCGCATCGGTCGCACATACGTCCGGCTTCAACGACCTGTCCTATTTCAACCGGACGTTTCGCCGCAGATACGGCCTTACACCGTCGGATCTTCGCAACGGGACTCCGAATGGATGCGGCGGCCCGAATGCCGCTCGTCGGGAGCAGATCGCATCCGCGCCCGACGAGCGTAAGTGATCGAAAAGCGTTAGCGCCGCGCCGTCCTGGCGCGCTTGGTCTTCGTCGCCTTCCTGGCCTTTGTCGTCTTCTTGGGCTTGGAGGTCTTTTTGGCCTTTGCCGCCTTCTTGGCTTTCGGCGCGGTGGCGGCCTTGAGCTTCGAGATGTCGTCTACCTCGGCCGCGCCGACATGCTTGACGATCGAGCGGATGGTGCTCTTGGCCGACGCCTTGCTGACGTAGCCTTCCGACGCGAACATCTTCTCGCCGTTCGGTGCGACGAAGCGGAAGCGGAATTCGTTTTTCTTGTCCCGATAGATCTCGAACTTGTAGGCCATCATTGTCTCCGGAATTGCAGGCGAAAATCGAACGCGAGGATTGAACGCTGGCGGCGGAAGTGATTCGCAGCCAGCGCACCGTCGATGCGCATCGTCGCGATGTCAAGTTTGCGCCAACGGCAGGTTGTGTATGCTGAGACATGACGGGAGCCGTCGCGGCCCTGTTATCGCGGGCGCAGATCGCGTGGCGATAATTTCCCACAATCGATGACATGCCGGCGGCATTGCCGATGCCGCCGGCACAAGATGCGATATCGCGCGATGCGGAGGCAGCTTATTTAATGAGGGGGCAACCGCCGTCCTTCATCGGCCGGAACACCTGATCGCCCGGAACCTCGGCGAGCACCTTGTAGTAATCCCACGGATACTTCGATTCTTCCGGCTTCTTCACCTCCAGCAGCAACATGCTGTGCACCATGCGGCCGTCTTCGCGAAGCACGCCGTTGTCGGTAAAGGCGTCGCGCACCGGCATGTCGCGCATCTTGGCGAGCACGGCCTTGGTGTCCCGGGTGCCGGCCGCCTTCACGGCCTTGAGGTAATGCAGCGTCGCGCTGTAGGTCGATGCCTGGTTCATGGTCGGCATCCGCTTCATCCGCTCGAAGAATTTCTTGCCGAAGGCGCGGGTGCGATCGTTCTGGTCCCAGTAATAGGCTTCGGTGATGATCAGCCCCTGCGCCATCTTTAGGCCGAGACTGTGGATATCGGAAATGAACATCACGATGCCGGCGAGTTTCTGGCCGCCGGCGACGATGCCGAACTCGGCCGCCTGCTTGATGGCGTTGATGGTGTCGCCGCCGCCGTTGGCGAGGCCGATGATCTTGGCCTTGGAGGCTTGCGCTTGCAGCAGGAACGACGAGAAATCGGAGGTGTTGAGCGGATGCCGCGCGCTGCCGACCACCTTGCCGCCGGCGGCTTTCACCACGTCGCTGACGTCGCGCTCGATGGAATGGCCGAACAGATAGTCGGCGGTGATGAAGAACCAGCTGTCGCCGCCCTGCTTGACGATGGCGCTGCCGACGGTATGGGCGTTGGAATAGGTGTCGTAGGTCCAGTGCGCGGTGTAGGGCGAGCACGACTTGCCGGTGATGTCCGAACTCGCCGCGTCGGTGATGATCATGATCTTTTCGTAGCGCTTCGACATCTCCATCGCCGCCAGCGCGGTCGCCGAGGTCGGCAGGTCGATAATCATGTCGACGTTTTCGGCCTCGTACCATTTCCGCGCGATATTGGCGGCGATGTCGGCTTTCATCTGCGGGTCGGCGGAGACCATTTCGATCGGCTTGCCGAACATCGTGCCGCCGAACTCCTCGATGGCCATCTTGACGCCCTCGACGTTGCCGGCGCCGCCGATGTCGGAATAGACCGATCCGAAGTCGGTCATCACGCCGATCTTCAGCGGCGCATCGGACGGCTGCGCCAGTGCGGACCCGCCGGTCAGCAGGGCGGCGGTGAAAGCCGTGGCCGCAAGGGCACGGTGGATAGACAGCATTCGTTCCTCCGGATGATTCTTAGTATTTAAGCCAGCGCAGCATGATGTGGGTGCGAGCCGGGCACAAGCCCTTTCTCGCGGCGGATAGCCGCGCCGTGACCGGGGCCACCCTCCATCGCCGCAGCAGAGGGCGCGGCGTCAGTTGTCTATCTTGAGTGCGGTCATGGACCGATGCGCAAGATCAGCTATCGACCTTCAGGGCGGCGATGAAGGCTTCCTGCGGAATCTCGACCTTGCCGAACTGCCGCATCTTCTTCTTGCCTTCCTTCTGCTTCTCCAGAAGCTTGCGCTTGCGGGTGATGTCGCCGCCGTAGCACTTGGCGGTGACGTCCTTGCGCAGCGCGCGCACGGTTTCGCGCGCGATCACCTTGCCGCCGATCGCCGCCTGGATCGGAATCTGGAACATGTGCGGCGGGATCAGTTCCTTCATCTTTTCGACCATGGCGCGGCCGCGCCCCTCGGCGCGCGAGCGATGCACCAGCATCGACAGCGCATCTACCGGCTCGCTGTTGACGAGGATCTGCATCTTGACCAGATCGGCGGGGCGATAGTCGGTCAGATGATAGTCGAACGAAGCGTAGCCCTTGGAGACCGATTTCAGCCGGTCGTAGAAGTCGAACACCACCTCGTTGAGCGGCAGTTCATATTTGACCATGGCGCGGGTGCCGACATAGGTCAGTTCCTTCTGCACGCCGCGCCGCTCCTGGCATAGCTTCAGCACGCTGCCGAGATACTCGTCGGGTGTGAGAATCGTGGCCTCGATCCATGGCTCCTCGATCTCGGCGATCTTCACCACGTCCGGCATGTCGATCGGATTGTGGATCTCGATCTCCTGCCCGTCGGTGAGGTGCATCTTGTAGATGACGCTGGGTGCGGTCGCGATCAGGTTGAGGTCGAACTCGCGGCTCAATCGTTCCTGGATGATTTCCAGATGCAGCAGGCCGAGGAAGCCGCAGCGGAAGCCGAAGCCGAGCGCGGCGGAGGTTTCCATCTCGAACGAGAAACTGGCGTCGTTGAGCCGCAGCTTGCCCATCGCTGCGCGTAGCGTCTCGAAGTCGTCGGCATCGACCGGGAACAGGCCGCAGAACACCACCGGCACCGCCGGCTTGAAGCCCGGCAGCATGTCCGCCACCGGATGACGGTCGTCGGTGATGGTGTCGCCGACGCGGGTATCGGCCACTTCCTTGATGGCGGCGGTAATGAAGCCGACCTCGCCGGGACCGAGTTCGTCGACGTTGACCATCTTCGGCGTGAAGAAGCCGACGCGCTCGACGTCATAGGCGGCGTTGGTGCCCATCATGCGGATGCGGCTACCCTTCTTCAAAACGCCATCGACGACGCGCACCAGCACCACGACGCCGAGATAGACGTCGTACCAGCTATCGACCAGGAGCGCCTTCAACGTTGCGTCGCGGTCGCCCTGCGGCGGCGGCAGCCGGGTGACGATGGCCTCCAGCACGTCGGGGATACCGAGCCCGGTCTTGGCCGACACCATGATGGCGTCGGAGGCGTCGATGCCGATCACGTCCTCTATCTGCTGCTTGACCTGCTCCGGTTCGGCGGCCGGCAGGTCCACCTTATTGAGGACCGGCACGATCTCGAGATTGTTGTCGATGGCCTGATAGACGTTGGCGAGCGTCTGCGCCTCGACGCCCTGCGAGGCGTCGACCACCAGCAGCGCGCCCTCGCAGGCGGCCAGCGAGCGCGACACCTCGTAGGCGAAATCGACGTGGCCGGGGGTGTCCATCAGGTTGAAGATGTAGTCCTTGCCGTTCTTGGCCTTGTAATGGAGGCGGACGGTCTGGGCCTTGATGGTGATGCCGCGCTCGCGCTCGATGTCCATCGAATCGAGCACTTGTTCCTTCATCTCGCGGTCCTGCAAGCCGCCGGTGGTTTGGATCAGGCGGTCGGCCAGCGTCGATTTGCCATGGTCGATATGGGCGACGATGGAGAAATTGCGGATGTTGGAAATCGGAGCTTTGGTCATCGGCGCGAGATAGCATTGGCTTCCCGGCCCAGCAATAGAATCCGTCCGATCTGCGGCCGGCCGGTTTGCCTTCCGCCGCGGCGGACTCTAGGAGAAGGGGTCCCGACCGGTTCCGCGGGCCCGGCCCGCCTGACACCGTGCGGCCTTATTCTCCAGCCGTCATTCTCCAGCCGTCCGCGAAAGGATCGCGAATGTCCGCTCCGCTTCAGCCCGCCCGTCCGCGCCGCCGCAGTTTGCGGCGGATGGCCGCGTGGGTCGCGGC
>JBASBO010000027.1:0-8573 GCA_049651165.1 Xanthobacteraceae bacterium
CGGTGGCGTCGCGCCAGCGCACGGTGGCGCGCCGGCCGGAGAGGTTGACGCGCGCGGATTCGACGCCGGGCAGCGCGTTGAGCGCGGATTCGACGGTATGGATGCAGGCGCCGCAGTGCATCGCCGGCACCGAAAGGTCGGTCTGGCAGATGCCGCCGCCGACGTCGCGGCTCGCCAGCCGCACCTCCTCGGCGCGGCTTCCGGCGTCGTCGCCGGGGACGATGTCAGCGCCGGGTGCGCAACAACTCATTGCACGCTCCATATGTGTCCGTCGCCATTGACGCGGGCAACCGCGGCGGACGGGTCGTCACGGCTTCACGGCCCGGTAGGCGCGCCAGGTGCCGTGACCGAGCACCGGAAACACAACGATCAGGCCGAGCAGCCCGGTTGCGATGCTGAGCAGGATCAGCACCAGCATGATCGCGGCCCAGGTCAGCATCGCCGCCATGTTGTGCCACACCAGCGCCATGCTGGAGCCCATCGCGGTCAGCGAATCGACGCGCTGGTCGAGTTGCATCGGGATCGAGAAGGCGCTGATGCCGTACGAGAACGCCGCGAACAGCGCGCCGACCACGCTGCCGACGATCAGCATCGCCCAGCCGGTCGGGGTGGCGAACAGCATCGGCGCGATGTGATCGAGGCCGGGGAACGGCACCAGCCCGAAGAACAGCGCGTAGACGATCACCGCGGCGCGCATCCACACCAGCATCAGCAGGCACAGCAAGACGCCGGTGAAGACGATCTGCGCGCCCGCCGCCGGCCGCACGAAGATCATGCCGAGCAGGCTGACCGGCCTGCCTTCCTCGATCTGCCGGCTCTTGGCGTAGGGGCCGACCGCGAGGATCGGGCCGACCACCATGAAGCCGGCCAGCGCCGGGAACAGGATGTAGTCCAGCTCGAACTTGAACAGGCCGTAGACGATCGCCGCCGACAGCAGGAAGATCAACAGGCCGTAGATGATGCTCGGTCCCGGCACGGTGCGGAAGTCGCGCCAGCCGAGCGCCAGCCATTCGAAGGCCGCCGCCGGTTGCAGGCCGCGCTTCCAGCGCTGCTCGACCGGCAGCCGTTCGAGAACCGGCGGGATGATGGTCTGTGAGGGTTCGGTGTGCTCGATCACGTCAGGTCCTCATCGGTGCGATACGGTCGGAATGGGACGGTCGGGTCAGCGCGGCGTGCATGACGATTTCGCCGCGCTGAAGGAGCCGGGCGCATCGCCTGCGCCGGTGCGGACATGGGCGACGCAATCCGGCTGCGAGGTCACGGCGACGTAGACCAGATGCCAGTTGGCGCCGATCACCAGCGCCAGCCCGGCGCCGACCGCAAGCCAGATCCAGCGGCGATTGTGGCGCATGGTCGTGGTGGCCTCCATGCTCATTTGTCCGGCTTCCGCAGATCGACCAGATAGAGCGCGAGGATCTTGCGGTCGAGCGCCGACAGCCGGTTCTCCCAGGTCGGCATGTGGCCCTGCCGGCCGCCCCACAGCGTGGCGGCGATCGAGGCGGTGTCGCCGCCGTAGATCCAGAACGCGTCGGTCAGGTTCGGCGCGCCCATCTCGGTGTTGCCCTTGGCGTCCTCGCCGTGACAGGAGGCGCAGTTGGCGGCGAACAGCTCCTTGCCGGCCGCGACCCTGGCGGGGTCGAGGTCCTTGTCAGTTCCCTTGGCGTCGGGGTGCGACAGGCTGCGGACGAAGGCGACCACCTTGTCGATGTCGGCGCGCGGCAACATGCTGTCCTTGCCGAACGCCGGCATCTGCGAGGTGCGGGTGTCCGGATGCGCCGAGTTGATGCCGACGGTGATGGTCTGGAAGATATCCTCCGGCGTGCCGCCCCACAGCCACGAGGTGGTGGTGAGGTTGGGGAAGCCCTTGCCGCCCTGCGCGGTGCGGCCGTGACAGGCGGCGCAGTTGTCGCCGAACAGCGCGTGGCCGGTCTCGCGCACGATCTCCATCAGCGCCGCGTCCTTCTGGACGTCGGCGAAGCTTTCCTTCTCGATGCGGTCGGTCCAGACGGTGCGGTCGAGCGCCGCCTGCTTGACCTTGGCGGCGACGATCTGGTGCTGGTCGTCGCCGAGCAGGCCCTTGGTGTAGGTGCGGCCGATCGGCCAGGTCGGCATCAGGATCCAGTAGCCGACGGCGAAGATCACCGAGCAGGCGAGCCAGAGCCAGATCACCTTCGGCACCGGCGTGTTCAGTTCGGTGATGCCGTTCCATTCGTGGCCGGTCGTCATGTAGCCGGTATGCGGGTCGCGCTCAAAGTGCCCCATGGTCTGCCCTCATTCCCGGTATGGCTTGTCGTCGTCGTCGAGGATCGCGTGCGCGGCGTGCTCGAACGGCTTCTGGTTGGATGGCCAGTAGGTATAGACCAGCACCAGCAGCGACAGGCCGATCAGGTAGAACAGGCCGAATGACTTGGAGAACCAGACGAGCAGGTCGTGAGTGATGGTCATGGTCATTTCTCCGCGGCGGCGACCGGCTGGTGCGCCACGTCGGTCAGGCGGCCGAGAATTTGCAGGTAGGCCACCAGCGCGTCCATCTCGGTCAGGTCGGTCGGCTTGCCGTCGAAGGCGCGCACCGTGGTCTTCTCGCCGTAGCGCTTGGTGACGCCCTCGGCCGCCGGCGAATCCGGGGCGGCCTGGCCGTAGGCGTCGGCGGCGGCGTTGGCGATCATGTCGTCGGTGTAGGGCACGCCGACGGTGCGCAGCGCCTTCAGGTCCTGGCTGAGCGTGTCGGTGCGCAGCGGCGTGGTGAGCAGGAAGCGATAGGCCGGCATTACCGATTCCGGCACCACGTCGCGCGGGTTGTTGAGATGGGCGACGTGCCAGTCGTCGGAATATTTCTCGCCGAGGCGCGCCAGATCCGGGCCGGTGCGCTTGGAGCCCCACAGCATCGGGTGGTCGTATTTGGATTCGACCGCCAGCGAATACGGCCCGTAGCGCTCGACCTCGTCGCGCAGCGTGCGGATCATCTGCGAGTGACAGGCGTAGCAGCCCTCGCGGATGTAGATGTTGCGGCCGGCCTGTTCGAGCGGGGTATAGACCCGCATGTTGGGCGCGGCCTCCACCGTCTGGTGGATGGTGAACAGCGGCGCGATCTCGACCAGGCCGCCGATCGAGGCGACGCCGACGATGCCGAGCACCAGTCCGATCGACTTGCGTTCCAGCCGGTAATGAAATCCAAACATCGTGGTTACTCTCCGGGCTGCAACGCGGTGGCGCCGGCGGCGCCGGTCTGGGGATAGTCCGCCGGGTTCCGGACCTGGGCCTGCGCGGCGGTGCGGATCGTCATCAGGATGTTGTAGAAGCCGACGATCGCGCCGAGCAGGAAGAACGCGCCGCCGACGGCGCGGGCGATGTAGTAGGGGTGCATCGCTATCATCGAATCCAGGAACGAGTAGGCCAGCGTGCCGCTCTCGTTATAGGTGCGCCACATCAGGCCCTGGATGATGCCCGAGTTCCACATCGCGAAGATGTAGATGATGGTGCCGATCAGCGACAGCCAGAAGTGCACCTCCACCAGCTTCGCCGAATACATGCTCTCGCGCTTCCACAGCCATGGCACCGAGGCGTAGATCGCGCCGAAGGTGATCATCGCCACCCAGCCGAGCGCGCCGGCGTGGACGTGGCCGACGGTCCAGTCGGTGTAGTGCGACAGCGAGTTGACCGGGCGGATCGCCATGAACGATCCCTCGAAGGTGGAGAGGCCGTAGAACACCGCCGCCACCATCATGAAGCGCAGCGTGGCGTCGTCGCGCACCTTGTGCCAGGCGCCGTTGAGCGTCATCAGCGCGTTGCCGGCCGACACCCAGGACGGCACCAGCAGCATCACCGAGAAGGTCATGCCGAGCGACTGCACCCATTGCGGCAGCGCCGTGTAGTGCAGGTGGTGCGAGCCCGCCCACATGTAGAAGAAGGTGATGCCCCAGAACGAGATGATCGACATCCGGTAGGAATAGATCGGCCGGCCGGCGCGCTTGGGCATGAAGTAGTACAGCATGCCGAGGAAGCCGGAGGTGAGGAAGAACGCCACCGCGTTGTGGCCGTACCACCACTCGGTCATGGCGTCCTGCACGCCGGAGAACAGCGAGTAGCTCTTGACGCTGCCCCACGAGATCGGCACCGCGAGGTTGTTGACGATGTGCAGCATCGCCACCACCAGGATGAAGGCGAGGTAGTACCAGTTGGAGACGTAGATGTGCGGCTCCTTGCGCCGCGCCAGCGTGCGCATGTAGAGCACGAAGTAGGTCACCCACACGATCACCAGCCAGATGTCGGCGTACCATTCCGGCTCGGCGTATTCGCGCGATTGCGTCACGCCCATCAGGTAGCCGGTGGCGGCGATGACGCAGAACAGGTTGTAGCCGAGCAGCACGAACCACGGGCTCAACTGGTCCGGCAGGCGCGCCCGCGAGGTGCGCTGCATGACGTAGAACGAGGTGGCGATCAGGGCGTTGCCGCCGAAGCCGAAGATGACGCCGGAGGTGTGGACCGGGCGCAAGCGGCCGAAACTCGCCCAGGCGGCGTCGAAGGTCCATTCCGGATAGGCGAGAAGCCACGCCACCCAGTCGCCGACCGCCATGCCGATCACCGCCCAGACCATGGCCACGACGATGCCGAACTTGGTCGGGGTATCGTAGTAGCTGTCGAGCCGCTCCTCGGACGGCTCCGGCGCGTAATAGCCGGAAATCACGGCGAAGATACCGGCGATGGCCGCGACCATCACCAGCGCGCCGTGAATGCCGAACGGATCGTTGCGGCCGCCGGCGGCCATGGCCAGACCGACCACGGCAAGCACCACCAGGAGGACCAGTGCGGTCTGGCGTTCGTTTTTGGTGAGTTCGGCGATCATCGGAAACAGACCCCTCGTTCCATCGCGCGACGCATCGGCTGGCGAGCGTCACCGGCAAGCATGAATCGACACGCTCCGGCTGACAAGCCTTGATCGGCAAGCAGTGAGCGGCGAACCTCGATCGACGAGCGTCGATCGGCAGGTATCGATCGGCAAGCGTCAATCAACAAGCGTCAATCAACAAGCGTTGATCGACAGGCGTCGGTCCGCGAGCGGACGCCCGCAAGAAACGCCCGTGAACGCTGGTTTGCAAGCGTTGGTTTGCAAGCGTTTGTTTGCGCGCGTTCATCCGCGCCATCTGTCCGCGAGCTTCCATCTGCAAGCGATCTGTCGCGCAACATGCGACCGGCCGCCGTCGCCGGCAGCCGATTGCGGCCGGACCCTATCTTCGGGTAGGGGATCCGTCTTTGTGCAAACGCAAATAACCGCACCTTGGAGGTAGCGCGATGTGGTCGCGATTCCTCCAATGCACGTTCAATCAGACCTATCGCGGCGTCGCGGTGCTTAATCCGTTGGCGGCCCCCGTCGCAATCGGACCCGCCAGAGGTCGGGTCCCTGTTCCAGATAACTCCACAGGCAGCGCGCGCCGTGCCTGATCTCAAGCTGTGCGCGCAGCGGCCGCGGATCGTGATCGACGACAAGCTGGATCGAGCGGGTCGGCGGCAGGTGCTCGAACAACTGGAAGATCACGGTATGGCGGTGGCGCGGATCGATGTCGGCGACATGGATCACGCGCTCGTCGTCGCATCCGGCGTCAGGCGCGGCGGTTGTTCCCGCCGCGCGCGCGCCGGGGTCGCTAGCGGGTAACACTGCCGGTATCCGCCTGCGCGGTGGTCTTGGCCGCCTGTTCGATCAGCGCGCTCATGCGCTTGGTCGCGGTCGGCGGCATCTTGGCCGCCTTGATGGCGTCGAGGTTGGCGGTGTTGCCGCCGACCTCGATCAGGCCGACCATGCCCATGCCGAAATGCGGCGAGCAGCGGTAGCCGTACAGACCCGGCTTATCGAAGGTGACGGTGACGTCCTGCGACAGCTTGCCTTTGAACGGGGTCGCACCCTCGGGCAGCAGGCCGGCGATGGTCTCGGCGTCGTGGCCCTTGTCGGTGGCGATGAATTTCACGGTGTCGCCCGGCTGAACCTTCAGAAACGCCGGTTCGAACACCATCACCTGGCCGTCGGACCCCTTGTTCAGCATCTTGACCTCGAACTCGGCCGCATTGGCGGCGGGAAGGGTCGAAAGCAGCGCACCGGCGCAAAGCATCAGCGTGGTCAAGCGTTTCATAGGGTCAAACTCCGTTGCACGACTGCCGTCAAGGGGCAGCCTTCATCGTCTTGCGGACGAAATTCTACGCCGCCCGGCGGCGGGCTCGTTGTGCTGGCGCAAGTTGAGGCGGGAGTTTTGGCGCGCGGGTCGGCGCGCGAATGTATCCCCGAACGTATCCACACCCGCCGGGTCGTCCTCGCGCAGGCGAGGACCCATCACCCCCGGCATCAATTACTGTTGAATGACTCTACCGGATTGCTTGAGCCGAAGCACTGCGGCGTATGGGTCCCCGCCTGTGCGGGGACGACGCTGACCGCGTTGCAGCGCTACAGCAGCGGCCCGGGCCGCTCCGGCATGACGCGGCCTTCCGCCAGCGCGTCGGCGAAGGCGTGGTGGATGTCGCGGTGGATCGCCTCGTCCTCGCGCATGGCGGCGATCATGTCGCTGAGCCGCGCGCCGGGCGCCAGATTCCAGTAGGCGATCGCGGTGTCGGGCGCCGGGTCGTCGGGCAGCGCGCCGGACTCCAGCGAATCGAGATAGTCCGAATAGCCCTTCACCGACCGCTCCGCGAGATAGCCGGCGAGCCGGTGGGCGCTGCGCGCCGAGATCAGCGACAGCAGGAAATAAGCGTTGTAGAAAATGCCCTGGCTGATGGCGATCAGCCAGCGCTCGCCCCAGCTCGGACGCCGGATGGCGACGAAGGCCATCAGGTGGGCGCGCTGGTTTTCCGCCTCGTCCATGAAGGCGCGCACCCAGCCGCGGTCGTCGATCAGTTGCCGCAGGCATTTCAGATGCAAGAGGCTCGCCGCCACCATCGCCGGCACCGCGGCGATGGTCTCCAGCACGATCACCCGGCCGCCGTAGCGGCGGCCGAAGCCGCCGGCCATCGCCGTCAGCAGCCGCTCGGCGCCGGCGGCGAAACGGTCCGCCAGCGAATCCGGCTCATGGTGGCGCAGAAGATCGGTTTTGTTGACGTTCAGCATCGCAACTCCGTAACTGCCGCATCAGACTCACGGATTTTGAAAACCAAGCGCCCCATGGTGTCATTGCCGCAGGCCGACGCCGGCATCTTTGCGCCCGAGCAAGAAACCCGCAATATGCCGCCCGGCAGCGTCCGCGATTCGAAGGCTTGCACTATGCGGCGAAGTCGCGGGCGCGACCAGTGGATTTAATCAAGCGGCGGACGGCGGCGCGGCTCCGGCCGCCGGTTCAGGGATGGCATGAAGTTAGCGGAATGGCGGAACACCCCGACATCGACATCCTGGCGCGCAGCGAACTGTTCCGCGGCGTCGCGGTCGAGGCGTTGCGCGAGGTGCAGGCAGCCGCCTTCCGCCGGCGGTTTTCGGCCGGCGAGGCGGTGTTCCAGCAGGAAGACGCCGTCACGACACTCTATATAGTGATCGTCGGGCGGCTGCGCGCCACCCAGGCCACCCTCGACGGCCAGCAGATCATCATCCGCTATCTCGGGCCGGGCGAGGTGGCGGGCTACGCCGCGCTGACCGGGGCCGCGACGCATCCGGGCGCGGTCAACGCGGTGGACGACACCCACGTCATCGGCGTGCCGTCGGCGCTGCTGCGCGACATCATGACCCGGTATTCTGCGGTCGCCGTCAACGCCGCGGCGCTGATCGGCGAACGCTATCGCGATCTTCAGGTGCGGTTGCGGGAACTCTCGACGGAACGGGTCGAACGGCGTATCGCCCACACCTTGCTGCGGCTGGCGCAACAGGCCGGGCGGCGCACCGCGCGCGGCATCGAAATCGCGTTTCCGCTGTCGCGGCAGGACCTCGCCGAGATGACCGGGACCACGCTGCATACCGTCAGCCGGACGCTGAGCGGCTGGGAGGCGCGCGGGCTGGTCGGCAGCGGCCGCCGCCGGGTGGTGATCGCCCAGCCCGACGCGCTGGCCGAGGTCGCGGAGGAGGAGTAGCCGAGGGCTTGTGTTGTGTCCCGGATGCGATGCGGCGCCAGCGTCAGCGCCGTGCCGCTTCGCTGATCCGGGACCGTCGCGGGCGATACCTTTGATATGGTCCCGGCTGATATGGTCCCGGCTCTGCGGCGCCATAGCGCGTCGAAGACGCGCGTAAACGCGCTTTTGGTACGCCGCACCGCGTCCGGGACACGGTTAGCTCGCCTTCGCCTTGCGCGCGACGACGAGGATCGGCCCGTAGGCCAGCGCGAACAGCGTGAACGCCAGCGTCCATGCCACGCCCGAGGCGTTGAGCAGCGCATGATGCCATTCCGGCGTGAACGGCGCGACGATGCGCAGCAGCGCGGCGGTGAGGATCGAAAGATAGATCGCCGTGGTCGCGGGTCCCGCGGTGAGCGCGTGGCCGGTATGGCCGAGGCTGGCGCGGGTCATCACCGCCAGCGTCATCACCCCGACCGCGCCGGCGGTCCAGGCGTGGATCACGGCGGCGGCCGGAACCGCGTCCGGAGCCAGCGCGTGGCCGGCGGCGAGCGCGAAAC
>JBASBO010000028.1:0-9322 GCA_049651165.1 Xanthobacteraceae bacterium
TCGACCGGGCGGTTCGGCGGCGCGCGCAGCCTGATGATGCTGCGGCTGATGCTGTCCGGCTGCCGCGTCACCGTTATTCCCAACCAGCTTTCGCTGTCGTTCGCCGATCAGGCTTACGACGATATCGACCGGCTCCGGCACGGCAACGACCGCGACATGCTCAATGCGCTGGCGCGGCAGTTGATCGAGGTCGCCGAACAGATGAGGCAACATGGCTGAACCCGCGATCCCGCCCCGTGACCGGCTGATCGTCGCGCTCGATGTCCCGACCATCGAAGCCGCCGAGGCGATGATCGCGCGGCTCGGCGACAGCGTGACGTTCTACAAAATCGGCTATCAGCTTGCTTATGCCGGCGGCCTGCCGCTGGTGCGGCAACTGGCGGATCGCGGCAAGAAGGTGTTTCTCGATCTCAAGCTGCACGATATCGGCAACACCGTCGCACGCGGCGTCGAGAGCGTCGCCGGTCTCGGCGCGACGTTCCTGACCGTCCATGCTTATCCGCAGACCATGCAGGCGGCGGTCGGGGCGGCGGCCGGCTCGGGACTGAAGATTCTCGCGGTCACCGTGCTGACCTCCTACGACGAGGCCGACCTCGCCGCCGCCGGCTACCGGCTCGGCGTCTCCGATCTGGTGCGCCACCGCGCCGGGCAGGCCAAGGCGCTCGGCGTCCATGGACTGGTGTGCTCGGCCGGGGAGGCCGCAAGCCTGCGTCCGATCATAGGACCGGGGATGAGCCTGGTGACGCCGGGCATCCGGCCCGCCGGCAGCGAGGCCGGCGATCAGAAGCGGATCATGACGCCGGCGCGGGCGATCGCGGCGGGCGCGGACTATCTGGTGGTCGGCCGGCCGGTGGTGGCGGCTCCCGACCCGAAGGCGGCGGCGGACGCCATCGTCGCCGAGATCGAACAGGCAATAAGCTGAACGGAGGATAGTATGGCGAAAGGTTACTGGATCGGGCGCGTCGACGTGCATGATCTTGAGGGCTACAAGCGGGATTACGTCGCCCACAACGGCGCGGTGTTTCATAAATACGGCGGCCGGTTTCTGGTGCGCGGCGGCCAATTCGAGAGCAGGGAAGGCTCGTCCCGCTCGCGCAACGTGGTGATCGAGTTCAAGGACTACGCCACCGCGCTGGCCTGCTACAACTCGCCGGAATATCAGGCGCTGATCAAGGCGCGCGGTCCCTATTCGGAAGGCGACATCGTGGTGATCGAGGGCTACGACGGCCCGCAGCCGTAACGCGGCCTCGGTTGCCGGACCTTTCCCGTCCGGCTATACCGCGACATCACCGAGGCTCAAGCCATATCGGACACGCCATGGCGGACATGCGATTGATCGTTGCGGGAGCCGGCGGCCGGATGGGCCGTGCGCTGGTGCGCGCTATTTCGGAAACCGAGGGCGCGGTCGTCACCGGCGCGCTGGAAGCGCCCGGCTCGCAATGGGTCGGGCAGGATGCCGGCACGCTGGCGGGACTGCCGGCCAACGGCATCGCGGTGTCGGCCGACCTGTGGTCGCTCTCCGCCAACGCCGACGGCATACTGGATTTCACAGCGCCCCGCGCGACAATCGCTAATGTCGCCATCGCCGCGCAGCGCGGCCTCGTGCATGTGATCGGCACCACCGGGCTTTCGGCTTCCGATCACGCCATCATCAGGAGCGTGACGCAGCAGGCCATCGTCGTGCAGGCCGGCAACATGAGCCTCGGCGTCAATCTGCTCGCGGCGCTGGTCAAGCGTGTCGCGCGGTCGCTCGATCCGGGTTTCGATATCGAGATCGTCGAGATGCACCACAAGGCCAAGGTCGATGCGCCGTCCGGCACCGCGTTGATGCTCGGCGAGGCCGCCGCCGCCGGCCGCGACATCGTGCTGCACGATCATTCCGCGCGCGGCCGCGACGGCATCACCGGCGCGCGGCGCGAGGGCGACATCGGCTTTGCCTCGCTGCGTGGCGGCACTGTCACCGGCGATCACACCGTGATCTTCGCCGGGCCCTATGAGCGCATTGAACTCACCCACAAGGCCGAGGATCGCATGATCTTCGCGCACGGCGCGCTGAAGGCGGCGCTGTGGGCGCGCGGCAAACCGCCGGGGCTGTATTCGATGGCCGACGTGCTGGGCCTCGGCGACTTCTGATGAAGTATTCTCAAGCGAAGTGGAATTGAAAAGAATGAGCGACCGACTTCTCGTCCTCGTGCGTCACGGCCAGAGCGAATGGAATCTGAAGAACCTGTTCACCGGCTGGAAGGATCCCGACCTCACCGAGCAGGGACGCAATGAGGCGGTGGAAGCCGGGCGCAAGCTGAAAGCGCAGGGCTTCACCTTCGATGTCGCCTTCACCTCGGCCTTGACGCGCGCGCAAAACACCCTCGACATCATCCTGCGCGAGATGGGACAGAGCGGCGTGCCGATCCACAAGAACCTGGCGCTCAACGAGCGCGACTACGGCGATCTCTCCGGCCTCAACAAGGACGAGGCGCGCAAGAAATGGGGCGACGAGCAGGTCCACGTCTGGCGGCGCTCCTACGACGTGCCGCCGCCCGGCGGCGAAAGCCTGAAGGACACGCTGGCGCGCGCGCTGCCGTATTTCGTGCAGGAGATTCTGCCCTGCGTGCTGCGCGGCGAGCGCACGCTGGTGACGGCGCACGGCAACTCATTGCGCGCGCTCATCATGGTGCTGGAAAAGCTGACGCCCGAAAAAATTCTCAAGCGCGAACTTGCCACCGGCGCGCCGGTGATCTACCGCCTCAACGCCGACGCCACCGTCGCCTCGGTGCTCGATCTCGCGGCGTAGAATGTAAGACCGTCACCCGGACACGAGGCGTCATCGTCCGCGAGGCGGACGATCCAGTAATCCGCGCGCGTCCGTGGGAAGTTGGGTTCGACATGGAATACTGGATACTCCGCTTTCGCGGAGTATGACGGCTTTCATGTCGCTCTGCTCCCCGCGATGATGGCGGAGGCGGGAAACCTTACGCCGCGCCGACCTGTCCGGCTTCCCAGCCGAGCATCGCCTGCTTGCGGGTAATGCCCCAATGATAGCCGGTCAGCGCGCCGCTCTTGCCGATCACGCGGTGGCACGGCACCACGAAGGACACCGGGTTGCGGCCGACCGCCGCGCCCACCGCGCGCGCGGCTTTCGGACTCTGCACTTGCGTTGCGATATCCGAATAGGTGGCGGCGCGGCCCATCGGAATCGTCAGCAGCGATTCCCAGACGCGGACCTCGAAATCGGTGCCGATCAGCACCACGCGCAGCGGCTGGTCGGGCCGCCACAGCCGCGTATCGAAGATACGTTGCGCCAGCGCGGCGGTGCCGGCGTGATCCTCGACGTAATCTGCGCGTGGCCAGCGCCGCCGCATGTCGGCCAGCGCCGCCGTCTCGTCGCCGGGATCGGCGAAGGCGAGCCCCGCAAGGCCGCGCTCGCTGGCGATCACGACCGCGGTGCCGAACGGTGAGGGGTGGAAGCCGTAGCGCAGCGTCATGCCGGCGCCGCCCGCCTTCCACTCGCCCGGCGACATCGCCTCGTGGGTCACGAACAGGTCGTGCAGCCGGCCCGGCCCCGACAGGCCGGATTCCAGCGCGGCGTCGAGGACGCTGGCTTCCTCGCGCAGCAGGCTTTTGGCGTGATCGAGCGTCAGCGCCTGCATGAAGGCTTTCGGCGTCAGCCCGGCCCAGCGGCGGAACAGATGGTGCAGTTCGTCCGGCGTCAGCCCTGACGCATCGGCGATGGCCTCGATGGTCGGCTGCGCGCGCCAGTGTTCGGAGATGAAAGCGATGGCGCGGCGCACGCTGTCGTAGTCGCGCAATGCCGCGTCCTGCGATCCCGGTTTGGCGAGGCGGTGCTCATGCATGGCGAGATTCATCATGATGCCGATGTAAGGCTTCGCCGCCGCCGGCACCACCCGTTTCCCGACAAGGCTCAACTCGCGGGATGGTGATAGACCGGGCCGCGCCGCGCGGTCTGCAACGCGCTGGCGAAGGCGCTTGCGAAGCTCGATTTCTCGTCGGGCCCGAGAAACTGGGCGATGGCGAGGCTGCGGCCGCGCGACACCAGCGACAGCCGCTCGATGCCGTATTCGGCGTGGACCTGCTGGTCGAGCCGCACCCATAGCGGATTGAACACCCACTCGGTCGTGTGGCCGCGATGATTGATCCGGCGCACCCGCAGTTCGGAATGCGTCATGGAGATTTCCTCGACCGCCTTGGCGTCGCGAAAGTTGATCCGGAACGCCCAGTAGATCGCCAGCATGTCGAGCAGGAAGAAGCCAAGCACCGGCCACGCGCCCTTGAACAGGAAGATCATGCCGGCGGTGAAGTTGACGACGCTGATGACCGCCATCAGCACGATGAAGCTCTTGCGGCTGAGGGAGCGGTGCGGCACCAGAAGCGCCGAAAACAGTTCCGGCTCCGGGGTGTCGGTCAGGTCAAAGGCGTTGCCTGCGGTCATGCCCTGTCATTATACCCGATCATGGTCAAAAGCACGCACCCATCCGCCCCGAAAAAGAAATCCAGCCCTGCGAAACCGGCCGCCGCGAAGCGAAAACCCGCCTCCAAAACGCCCAAACCCAAATCCAGATCCAAATTCAAATCTTGGACCGCAGCCGAGGTGGCCGAGGCGTTCCGCCGCTTCCGGGACGCCAACCCGGAGCCGAAGGGGGAACTGGAGCACCTCAACGCCTTCACGCTGTTGGTGGCGGTGGTGCTGTCGGCGCAGGCGACCGACGCCGGCGTCAACAAGGCGACCCGCACCCTGTTTCCGATAGCCGATACGCCGAAAAAGATGCTGGCGCTCGGCGAGGAGCGGCTGCGCGAGGCCATCAAGACCGTGGGGCTCTACCGCACCAAGGCGAAGAACGTCATCGCGCTGTCGGCGAAGCTGATCGCCGAGTTCGACGGCGAGGTGCCGGACACCCGCGCCGAGCTGGAGTCGTTGCCGGGGGCCGGGCGCAAGACCGCCAACGTCGTGCTCAACATCGCGTTCGGCCAGCCGACCATGGCGGTGGATACCCACGTCTTCCGCGTCGCCAACCGCACCGGACTGGCACCGGGCAAGACGCCGCTGGAGGTCGAACGCGGGCTGGAACGGGTGATTCCGCCCGAGTTCATGACGCACGCCCATCACTGGCTGATCCTGCACGGCCGCTATATCTGCCTCGCGCGCAAGCCGCGCTGCGAGGTCTGCCTCATCAACGACCTGTGCCGCTGGCCGGAGAAGACGGTGTAGCAGGGTGTTGAAAATCGTCCCGTGCCCCGGACGCGGTGCGGCATGAAATGCCGCTCCGCAGAGCCGGGGCCGTTCCAGCCACGGTGTTCGCGACGATCCCGGGTCTGCGAAGCAGCGTTACACGCTGCATCGCGCTCGTGATACGGCGGCCGTGAGGGCCGAACCTCACCGTTTTTCAACAGCCCGTTGGCGCTTACTGGGGCGCGAGACGCTTCGGCGGCGGCGAAGGCTCGATCAGTTCGGGGCGCGGCCCTGATAACTGCTTGTGCAGATGCACCATCAGCGCCATGGCGAACACCGGCGTCGCGAAGTTGACGATCGGGATCGAGACGAAGGCGGCGATGACGAGGCCGGCGGCGAACACCATCCCGGCATGGCGGCTGCGCATTGCCTTGGCTTCACCGACGGGGCGGAAGCGCAGCGCGGCGAATTCGAAATACTGCCGTCCCAATAGCCACGCGGTGGCGATGAAGAAGGCGAGGAAGCCGAGCCCGGCGAACAGCGCGAACGGCAGCGCGATCAGATAGACCAGCAGCGTCAGCAACGCGAACTTGATGCCTTCGTGAATGGCGAGGCCGTAGGGCAGCGCGGTGCCGGGGCGCTCCGCCGGATAGTGTTCGCGCTCGACGATGTCGGCGACGTCGTCGACGAACACGCTCGCCACCAGCGAGGTGATCGCCGGCATCAGGAAGATCGCGCCGAATACGATGCCGAAGCCGGCGGCGATCGAGACGAACCATGACAGCACGGTGAGCGGGGTGTGGTAGTCGGGGCCGAGCGTGGCTTCCGCCCACACCATGCCGGAGGTGGCGAGCCAGCTCAGCAGCCGTTGCAGCCCCACCGCCACGATCGCGATCAGGATCAGCGCCAGCCCGATCGAGCGCCACAGGATGGCGCGCATCGGCGGCGATAGGATCTGCTTCAGCGCGTTGACGATGGCGTCGAGCATGGCGGGTATCCCCCTCGCGGAACTGATGCAGAGGTAGATATGCGCGCCGGGCGAGACAAGGGCGTGGTTCGGCGCCGTCATCCTGAGAGTCTGACCGGGAATTTGTTTTGCGCGTGGATTTCCAATACGAAAAACGTCGTCACCGCGCAGGCGGGGACCCATACGCCGCAGCGGTTCGGTTTCATCGCCTGAGGCGAGGTTATTCTACAATAACCAACGCCAGGGGTTATGGGCCCCCGCCGGAGCCTGTCATCGGGCGGCGCTTTGCGCCGACCCGTTGGCGGGGGCGACGGCAGATGTCGTCTTTACACCACGCCCATCGCCCGCATCGCCTCGGCGACGCGGATGAAGCCGGCGACGTTAGCCCCCACCACATAGTTGCCGGCGCAGCCGTATTCCTCGGCGGTCTGGGCGCAGGTGTCGTGGATGTTGTGCATGATCGCCGCCAGCCGCTCCTCGGTATCCTCGAAGGTCCAGGAATCGCGCGAGGCGTTCTGCTGCATCTCCAGCGCGCTGGTGGCGACGCCGCCGGCGTTGGTGGCCTTGCCGGGGCCGAACAGCACCTTGGCTTCAAGGAACTTGTGAACCGCGTCCGGGGTGCAGGGCATGTTGGCGCCCTCGCCGACCGCGATCACGCCGTTCTTGATCAGCTTGGCGGCGTCGGCGCCGGTCAGTTCGTTCTGGGTCGCCGACGGCATCGCGATGTCGGCCGGCACGTCCCAGATGCGGCCGCCGGCGATGAACTTGGCACCGTTGCCGCGCGCGGCGGCGTAGTCGGAGATGCGGCCGCGACGCTTCTCCTTGATCTCCTTGAGCAGATCGAGGTCGATGCCCTTCTCGTCGATCACGTAGCCGTTGGAATCCGAGCAGGCGATCACCTTGCCGCCGAACTCCGCCACCTTCTCCATGGTGTAGATCGCGACGTTGCCGGCGCCCGACACCAGCACCTTCTTGCCCTCAAAACCCAGCTTGCGGGTGCCGAGCATCCGCTCGACGAAATACGACGCGCCGTAGCCGGTGGCTTCGGTGCGCACCCGCGAGCCGCCCCAGGTCAGGCCCTTGCCGGTCAGCACGCCGGACTCGTAGCGGTTGGTGATGCGCTTGTACTGGCCGAACATGTAGCCGATCTCGCGCTGGCCGACGCCGATGTCGCCGGCCGGCACGTCGGTGTATTCGCCGAGATGGCGGTGCAGCTCCAGCATGAAGGACTGGCAGAAGCGCATGATCTCCTGCTCGGAGCGGCCCTTGGGGTCGAAGTCGGAGCCGCCCTTGCCGCCGCCGATCGGCATACCGGTCAGCGCGTTCTTGAAGGTCTGCTCGAAGCCGAGGAACTTGATGGTGCCGAGATAGACGCTGGGGTGGAAGCGCAGGCCGCCCTTGTAGGGGCCGAGCGCGGAATTGAACTGGACGCGGAAGCCACGGTTGATGCGGACCTTGCCGTTGTCGTCGATCCACGGCACGCGGAAGATGATCTGCCGCTCCGGCTCGCAGATGCGCTCGATCAGCGCCGCCTCGGCATAGGCCGGATGCTTGGCGATCACCGCGCCAAGGCTGTCCAGCACCTCGCGCACCGCCTGGTGGAACTCGTTTTCCCCGGGGTTGCGTTGCAAAACTTCATTGAAAATCGGTTCGAGCTTTTCGTCGAGCATGAAGCACCCCCAGGAGAACTTGTCCAAGATACCCGTTATTGTTGAAGCAGGCCGAAGGCACAGCCTGCCCCGTTGGCACAGGGGGGAACAAAGGCTTCCGACGCTAGCGGGTTCGTTTACTAAAGCGCTGCCGCTTTTTCAAACGAACCTTTGGTTGAAAATCGGGCGGGCTGCGACAATTTCGCCCAGTGTGCCCGCGCTGCCGCAGCGCGGGGGCGGAAGACAGCCAGAGACATTCCCGTTCCGATCGAATCGGAACGGGCTCTAGATTGTTGTTTTGACGCGGTTTCTTGATGCGAACCGGTATCCACTTCGCTTGAAAACGCTCTGTTCAGGCGGCTATTTCCGCAGCATTGCGCGCCACAACCGGTTCAGGCGGGTCCGGAACGAGGGGCGGCGACGCAACGGCTCCCGGAAAGGGGGCGGAGTGCGCCGCCACCTCCGCGAGCGGTTTCTGCCGGTCGGCCCAATGCAGCGCGGTGTAATCGAAGCCGAGTTCGATGGTCGGCTTGACCACCTGGAAGTACGGCGAGATGTCGAAGTCGCGCGGCATGTAGAGCGAGGAATCGCGGATATGAAGGATCTCGCGCCGCGCCTGCCGGCTTTTGGTGCGGGTGATCTTCGGCAGAATCGGATAGCGCACCGCCTCGAAGGCTTGCGCGATCAGCGCCGAGCAGATGATCTTGGTCGGATCGCCGGAGCCGAGCGCGATCATGCGGCGGCGAAAGCGCTGCGGGATCGGCAGCGGCACCAGATAGCGCGCCAGATCGATGATGTTCTTGGTGTCGTAGCCGAAGCCGATGCGGTTGATGGCGTAGCGGCACACCGTATGGCGATCCTCGTAGGACAGCCCGACCGGGCGGCACAGCCGGGTATGGTACGGGAAATAGCGTGACAGCGGCGCCGACACCACGCCCTCGCCGAGATTGGCCTCGATCAGCATATGCGGCTCGCCGTTGGGCCCGACGGCGCCGTCGATCGGCCCGACATAGAGCGCGGCGTGCGACCATGTCGATTGCGTCAGATATTTGATGATGCCGGAGACGCGGTTGTTGCCCTCGACCAGCAGCACGTCGCCGGGCATGATGATGTCACGCAGGCGTTCCGGATCGCTCGGCGTGAAAGGTTCATATCCCGGCACCTCTTTCTGAAGGTAACCAGAGATCAGCTTGCCAACGACATCGAGCACAAAGCCCATGGCAGTCTCCCCGCGCGGTTCGTTCTGACCGCTTGTGTGCCCGTCGAAAATAGTGGGAAGCCATTGCAATTTGGTTCATTGGCGGCGCGCGGCGTTGACGATCGATTCACGATGATGGTTGCCGCACCTCAATGGATGCGGCAACTTACCGATGCGTTCCCGAAATCGTTCAACACCCGGAAACCATGACGCTGGAAATTGTCTCATGAGCGTTTCGCGACGCGGCTTCGTTCTCGGCTCGGCGGCGTTGGCTGCGCTGCCGTGGTCGCGCGCCGCGGCCGCGGTGCCGCGCGAGGCCGATG
>JBASBO010000029.1:0-3847 GCA_049651165.1 Xanthobacteraceae bacterium
ACGTCAGCCGGCGTATCGACGGCGATCGGCGCGCCTTTCGGCGCGGCGGCGACGACTTCGGGCGCGGGGGCGCGCATCAGCAGCCGGCACAGCCTTGCAAGGGTGGGCCGCAACTCGTGGCGATGCACCACCATGTCCACCATGCCGTGGTCTTTCAGATACTCGGCGCGCTGGAAACCTTCCGGCAGCTTCTCGCGAATGGTCTGCTCGATCACCCGTGCGCCGGCGAAGCCGATCAGCGCGCCGGGCTCGGCGATATGGATGTCGCCGAGCATCGCGTAGGACGCGGTGACGCCGCCGGTGGTCGGGTTGGTCAGCACCACGATGTAGGGCAGCCCCGCTTCGCGCAGCATGTCGACCGCGACCGTCGTGCGCGGCAGTTGCATCAGCGACAGGATGCCCTCCTGCATCCGCGCGCCGCCCGAGGCCGCGAACACGATGCACGGCGACTTCTTCTCGATCGCCAACTCGAAGCCGCGGATGATGGCCTCGCCCGCCGCCATGCCGAGCGAGCCGCCCATGAAATCGAAGTCCTGCACGATGACGACGACGCCCTGGCCTTCCAGCTTGCCGAAGCCGACCTTCACCGAATCGTGCAGGCCGGTCTTGGCGCGGGCGTCCTTGATGCGATCGACATAGCGGCGCTCGTCGCGGAATTTCAGCGGGTCGGCGGCGACCTCCGGCAGGGCGACGTCGTACCAGGTCTCGTTGTCGAAGATCGATTTCATCCGCGCCACCGCGCTCATGCGCATGTGGTAATTCGAGCCGGGAATGACGAACTGATTGGCCTCGACATCCTTGTAGAACACCAGTTGCCCGGAATCCGGGCACTTGATCCACAGGTTCTCCGGCGTATCGCGCTTCAGAAAGCTGCGAATCTTGGGCCGGACGACATTGGTCAACCAGTTCATGTTCTGCTCCGTCTCGTTCGGCTGAATATGGCCCCCGGCTCGGCGGGGAGCAACCCGCCGCCGGCCGAACCAGTTCAGCCAATTGTGGCTTATTCCGCCGCTTGGGCCGCGCCGTGGATGCCCTGTGCGAGGCTTGCGGCGAGGTTCACCACGGCCCCGACCGTGCCGGAGGTGGCGCGCCCCCCGGCGTCGAGGCTGTTCGCCAGTGCATCCACCAGCGCGGTGCCGACCACCGCGCCATTCGCCGCGCGGGCGATGTCGCGCGCGGCCTCGGGCGTACGGATGCCGAAGCCGACGCAGACCGGCAACGCGGTGTGCCGCTTGATCCGCTCAACCGCCTCGCCGACTTGCGTGGCATTGGCCGCCGCTGTGCCGGTGATGCCGGTGATCGAAACGTAATAGACGAAGCCGGAGGTGTTGGCGAGAACGGCGGGCAGACGTTTGTCGTCGGTGGTCGGCGTCGCCAGGCGGATGAAGTTGAGGCCGGCCTGCATCGCCGGCAGGCACAGTTCCTCGTCTTCTTCCGGCGGCAGATCGACGATGATGAGGCCATCGACGCCGGCCTGCTTGGCGTCGATGAGGAAGCGATCGACGCCGTAGATGTAGATCGGGTTGTAATAGCCCATCAGCACGATCGGGGTAGCGTTGTCGTCCTTGCGAAATCCGCGCACCAGATCGAGCGTCTTTATCAGCGTCATCCCGGCCTTGAGCGCGCGCCGGCCCGCCGCCTGAATGGCGGGACCGTCGGCCATCGGATCGGTGAACGGCATCCCGATCTCGATGACGTCGGCGCCGGCCTGCGGCAGCGCCTTGATGATGGCGAGCGAGGTCGCGGGATCGGGATCGCCGGCCATCAGGAAGGTGACGAAAGCGGCGCGGCCGTGCTCGCGCAACTCGGCGAAGCGTGTGTCGATGCGGGTGGTCACGTCGTCTTCCTGCTCTTGAGAATATCGCCGACCTGCGGCACGTCCTTGTCGCCGCGCCCGGACAGATTGACCACCATCAGGTGATCGCTCGCGCGCGTGGGTGCGAGGTCGATGACGCGGGCGATGGCGTGCGCCGATTCCAGCGCGGGGATGATGCCTTCCAGCCGCGACAGCAACTGGAACGCGGCGAGCGCTTCCTCGTCGGTCGCCGACAGATAGGTCACGCGGCCGGTTTCATGTAGCCACGAATGCTCCGGCCCGATGCCGGGATAGTCCAAGCCCGCCGAGATCGAATGCGCGTCCTGGATTTGGCCGTCGGCATCCATCAACAGATAGGTGCGGTTGCCGTGCAGCACGCCGGGCCGCCCGCCGGTCAGCGATGCGGCGTGCAGCTTGTCGAGCCCGTGGCCCGCCGCCTCGACGCCGAAAATCTCGACGGAGGGCTCGTCGAGGAACGGATGGAACAGGCCCATGGCGTTGGAGCCGCCGCCGATGCAGGCGATCAGCGAATCCGGCAGGCGGCCTTCGGCTTCCATCATCTGCGCGCGCGTCTCGCGACCGATGATCGACTGGAAGTCGCGCACCATCATCGGATAGGGATGCGGCCCCGCCACCGTGCCGATGCAGTAGAACGTGTCGTGGACGTTGGTGACCCAGTCGCGCAACGCCTCGTTCATGGCGTCCTTGAGCGTGCGGGTGCCGGACTGCACCGGCACCACCTTCGCGCCCAGCATCTCCATGCGGATGACGTTCGGCTCCTGCCGCGCCACGTCCACCGCGCCCATATAGACCACGCAGTCGAGCCCGAAGCGGGCGCACAGCGTCGCGGTGGCGACGCCGTGCTGGCCGGCGCCGGTCTCCGCGATGATGCGCTTCTTGCCCATGCGGCGCGCCACCATGATCTGGCCGAGCACGTTGTTGACCTTGTGGGAGCCGGTGTGGTTCAGCTCCTCGCGCTTCAGATAAATCTTCGCGCCACCCAGATGCTCGGTGAGGCGCTGCGCGAAATACAAGGGCGAGGGGCGGCCGACATAGTCCTTGAGATAGCCGTCCATCTCGCGCTGGAAGGCGGGATCGGCCTTGGCCTCGGCATAGGCTTTTTCGAGATCGAGGATCAGCGGCATCAGCGTTTCGGCGACGAAACGTCCGCCGAACGTGCCGAAGTGTCCGCGCTCGTCGGGGCCGGACCGGAAGGAATTGGGACGGGAGTTCATTGTTATCCTTCGTCATGGCCGGATTTGATCCGGCCATCCATGTCTTGCTGTTGGTGCTTGCGGCTATCCCACATGTGAGGCCGTCTCGCGCCGGTTGATTTCAGCCGCGCGCGCGGCGCGGATAAAATCGCGGATCATGTCGGGGTCTTTCACGCCAGGCGCGCGCTCGACGCCCGACGACACGTCGACGCCACCGGCGCGGGTGATGCGCACGGCTTCCGCGACATTGGCGGCCTCTAACCCGCCGGACACCATGAACGGGATCGGCAGGTCGAGGTCTTGCAAGAGCCGCCAGTCGAACGCCGCGCCGAGGCCGCCCGGCCGCGTCGCCTCCTTCGGCGCGCGGGCGTCGAACAGGATGCGGTCGGCCACCGCCGCGTAGTCCGGCAGCACCGCGAGATCGGCGGCACTGCCGACCGGCACCGCCTTCATCACCGGCAGCCCGAACCTGCGCTTAATGTCGCGCAGGCGCGCCGGGCTCTCGTGTCCATGCAGTTGCAGGATGTCCGGCCGCAATGCCGCGATCATGTCGGCCAGCAGCGCGTCGTCGGCATCGACCGACAGCGCCACCTTCAGCGCACGGCCCCCGACCTGCCTGCCGAGCTGCTCCGCCGTGCCGGGATCGACATGGCGCGGCGAGGCCGGAAAGAACACGAACCCCACCATGTCGGCGCCGGCATCCAGCGCCGCCGCGAGCGTCTCGGGCGTGGACAGGCCGCAGATTTTGACGGTCAGGGGCATCGTGGCGGCACGAGTTCAGATTGCAGCAAAAATGACTGCCCGGCTTCTACAACGT
>JBASBO010000030.1:0-23362 GCA_049651165.1 Xanthobacteraceae bacterium
CCCCACGCCACCACATGCACGGCCACCGCGGCGGCGATGGCGAAGGCCGGATAGATCGGCCCGAGCCAGTTGGCCTCGACGCGGGCGTGAAGCGAATGCCAGGCGAAATACACAACGATGGTCCAGACCACGGCGTTGATGAGCGCGCGCGCGACATAGGCGCCGCCACGCTTCGTCGCCATCGCATAAAGGCCCATCGCTCCGAGTACGAACACCAGCGGCGAGGCGAACAGGATCTGTGTCGGCACGATTTCGGCGACGTAGCGCAGCGTCAGATGCTCGACGCGCGCGCGACCGAACTGCTTCAGGAACGACACCCATTGATGCTCCGCGTTCCAGAGGATCACCGGTGCGAAGACGAGCAGCGCCACAAGGCCGCCGAGATAAGGCCACGGCGACAGCAGCCAGCGCCGCAGCTTTGGCACCGCGACCAGCCAGATCAGGATCGCCGGGCCGAAGAACAGCGCGGTGTATTTCGATAACAGCGCCGCGCCGGCGGCGAGCCCGACCACGAGCCACCACGCGCCGCGTCCGGTGCTGACGACCTTGGCCAGCGCATAGAGAACGAATGCCGACGCCACCATCAGCGGCGCGTCGGGCGTCACGATCATGGTGCCGACCGCCGCCATCAGCGTGACGTTCAGCAGGATGGCGGCGGTCGAGGCGACGCGCCGGCCGCCGAACAGCATCGCCGCCGTCTCAAACACCGCCCAGCTCATCGGCAGCGCCAGCAATATCGAGACAAGCCGCACGCCGAACTGGGTATCGCCGGCGATCAGGGTGCCGAGCCGGATCACCAGCGCCACCATCGGCGGATGATCGTAGTAACCGCCGGCGAGATGCTTCGACCACGTCCAGTAATAGGCTTCGTCGAAGCTCAGCGGCGTAACCGCCGCCGCAACCAGCCGCACGAGGATTAGCGCCGCGATCGCCAGCCAGGTCCGGCGCCACAACCGCGCCTCGGCGGCGCTCATGCCCGCCTCACCGCCTGCGCCACACGAACAGGCCGGACATCGCGTAGTTCCACACCACGCCCATCAGCGCGCCGGCAGCGCCGGCCAGCCACCAGATCGGCCGCTGGCCGTAGACCGAGAACGCAACGCCGACATTGGCGACCAGCCCGACGCTGCACACCAGATAGAACGCCACGAGGCCGCGCAACAGCGCCCACCCCTTCAGCCGCTGGTCGCGATAGGTCAGAACGTTGTTGAGCAGGAAATTGGTGGTCATCGCGGCGATCGCGCCGACCGCCTGCGACCACGCGAACGAAACCCCGAGCAGATTGAAGGCGACGTCGAGTACGCCGAGATGCACCACAAGGCCGAGCGAACCGACCAGCGCGAACAGCAGGAAGCGCAGCGACACCGCGTCGCCGGTCATCTTCGCCAGCAGCAGGCCGAGGAAATCCAGCGCCACCATCGAATCGAGCTTGCTCTCGCCATGCAGCCGCGCGCCGAAGGCATAAGGGATTTCGACGACGCGCAGCCGGCCGCGCGCGGTCGCCACGATATCGAGCAGGATCTTGAAGCCCTGCACCGACAGTTTCGGCGCAAGCTGTTCGAAGCGGTCGCGGCGGATCATGAAAAAGCCGCTCATCGGATCGGCGATCGTCACCCGCAACAGCTTCCTGGCCAGCGTGGTCGCGAACTCACTGACGCCACGCCGCCCGCGATCGAAGCTGTCGGCATTGCCGCCGGCGATGTAGCGGCTGCCGACCACAAGCTCCGCCTCGCCCCGTTGCAGCAGCGCCAGCATGGCGGGAAGCTGGGTCTCGTCGTGCTGCAAGTCGGCGTCCATCACCGCGACGCACGGCGCGCTCGACGCCAGGATGCCCTCGATGCAGGCTCCCGAGAGGCCGCGACGGCCGATCCGGCGCAGGCCGCGCACCCGCGGATCGCGCTGCGCCATCTCCTGCACCACCCGCCACGTGCCGTCCGGCGAGTTATCATCGACGAAGATGACCTCCCACGACAGACCTTTGAGCGTGTCCGCCAGCCGCGCCACCAGCACCGCGACGTTGTCGCGTTCGTTAAAGGTCGGCACGATCACCGAAAGCTCGCGCGCGGGCGCCGCCTCCGCGACCGCCTTTCCATGCGCGGGGTTCGAAGCATCGCCAATCTGCGGGATGTGCTGGGGCGCCTGCCCGATGGCCTGATTCATGGCGCCAGCATATATCCGCGCCATTCCGCGCTGCCAAGCCGGCCTGCCACGGAGCCGGCACGGAGCCACAAAAACCAACGGCCACACACCGCACGGCGCGCGTACCTCCGGCGCGACCGTGCTATGTTGTGGCCGTCTCGGCGACGGAGCCCGATCAAGGCATCGACGTCGCCGTTATCCGCCATATGGGAATCCGCTTTCGGCTTTTCAAGAGGCCCCGCTAAATGACCAAAAAGGCAGGAAAAATCCGTCTCGGCATCGGCGGCTGGACGTTCGCGCCGTGGCGCGGGGTGTTCTATCCGGACAAGCTGCCTCATGCGAAGGAACTGGCCTATGCCGCCAGCCACCTGACCTCGATCGAGATCAACGGCACCTTTTACGGCTCGCAGAAACCGGAAAGCTTCCGCAAATGGGCGAGCGAGGTGCCCGACGGTTTCGTGTTCTCGCTCAAGGGGCCGCGCTTCGCTACCAACCGCAAAGTGCTGGCCGAGGCCGGCGATTCGGTCCGGCGCTTCTACGATTCCGGCGTGCTCGAACTGGGCGACCGCCTCGGCCCCGTGCTGTGGCAGTTCGCGCCGACCAAAAAATTCGACGAGGCGGATTTCGCCGCGTTCCTCGAATTGCTGCCGCGCAAACTGGACGGCCGCAACCTGCGCCACGTCGTCGAGGTCCGGCACGACAGCTTTCGCGCGCCGGCCTTCATCGATCTGCTGCGCCGCTTCAAGATCCCCGTGGTGTTTTCCGAACACGCCACCTACCCGGCGATCGCCGACATCACCGGAGATTTCGTCTATGCGCGGCTGCAAAAAGGCCGCGACGATCTTGCGACCGGCTATCCACCGAAAGCGCTCGACGCCTGGGCGCGGCGGCTTGAGACCTGGGCCGCCGGCGGCGAGCCCGATGACCTGCCGCGTGTCACGACAACGCCGCCCGAGGCAAAGCAGCGGGACGTGTTCGCCTACGTCATCCACGAGGGCAAGGTGCGGGCGCCTGCAGCGGCGATGGCGCTGATCGAACGTATCGGCTGAGGTATCCGCCAACCGGGAAAGCCGTTGCGATCGAATAATTTCTTACCGGTTCGCTAATCGTTCCGGTTGTGGCACTGGACCCGGCCACAACGCTGAGCTTCACTCGCATAGGTAGTTCTACGTATGTGACGTAGGTGTTTGGCGTGACGCTTTGGCCGCGAAACCTGGGCTGGTTCTCTCTCGCCATCGCCATTGCGGTTTGCGATCCCGCCTTCGCACAATCGCAACCGCTGGCAATCGAACCGGCGGACGAACTGGTCGGCGGCGCGACCCCGGAGCGGTTCCTGTTCTTCAGCGGGTTCGACCTGCACCGCTTCGGCTATGCCGGCTACGCCGGGCTGCAATGGGCCCCGGCGTCGCTGGACGATGAGGGCTTCGTCCTGCGGGTGTTCCTGTCGAACGGCATAGAGCGCTTCGATACGCCGGGCACCCGCTACCGGACCACGATCCTGCGCGCCTCGGTTTTGCCTGGCTGGCACTTCAAGCGCGGCAAGCTGGACGTCAAGATCTTTGCCGGACCGGACTTCGAGCGGGACGATTACGCGCCGCTTCTGGCCTATCGTCCGCCCTCGCTCACCAGCTTCGGCGTCCGCGTCGCTGCCGATCTGTGGTGGGAGCCGAGCGCCGACACCATGCTGTCGGCATCCGCGTCGGCCACCACCATCGCCGCCGATTACAGCGCCCGCCTGGCGGGCGGCTGGCGGATGAGCGACGTCGGCTGGGTCGGTCCGGAAATCGCGATGTCAGCCGACCGCTTCAGCGAGCAATACCGCATCGGCGGCCATGTCACCGGCCTGAATATCGCCGGACTGGAATGGTCGTTCGCCGCCGGCTACGTGCAGGACAGTTTTCAGCGCCGCGGCGTCTACGGCCGCATCGGCATCCTGACGCGCCGCTGACGCCGGCAGGCCCTCACGCCGACTTGCGCACCGCATTGTCCACCAGCGTCTTGCCCAGCGACCAGATCGCGCCCGGCACCTGATGGCTCGCCGCGATGGTGGCGTCGAACGCGCTCTCGATCCACTTGCAATCTTCGGCGGTGACGGTGAGCGATGGCAACAGCTTGACGGTGTGGCTGCCATGACCGGCGACTTGAGTCAGAATCTTGTGGTCCTTGAACAGCGGCACGGTGATCAACTGGCAGAACAGCCCCTTGTTGGCGCTCTCCAGCAGATTCCACGCGGCTTTCAGCCGGAACGACTTCGGCGGCCCGAACTCGACGCCGATCATCAGCCCCTTGCCGCGCACTTCCTTGAACATCTCGTAGCGCGGGATCATCGCCGACAGCGCCGCGATCAGTTGCTCGCCGCGCTCCGCGGCGCTCTCGATCAGCTTCTCGGCCTGCATCACTTCAAGCGTGGCGATGCCGGCCGCCATCGCCAGATCGTTCTTGGCGAAGGTCGAGCCGTGAACCACCGCGCGATCCATGCGGTTGAATATCTTGTCGAAGATGCTTTTGCGCGTCAGCACCGCGCCGACCGGGACGTGGCCACCGGACAGCGACTTCGACAGCAGCACCATGTCGGGCTCGACGTTCCAGTGCTCGACCGCGAGGAATTTGCCGGTACGCCCCATGCCGCACTGAATCTCGTCGGCCACCAGCAGCACGCCATAGCGGCGGCACAGCGCCGCAGCGCCCGACAGAAAATCGTCCGCCGGCATGTTCACGCCCTTGCCCTGAATCGGCTCGACGATGAAGGCGGCGACATCACGCGTGGACAGCGCCTGTTCCAGCGCAGCGAGATCGTTGAACGGCACCACCTTGCAATCCGGCAGCAGCGGCCCGAAGCCGCCGCGGAAGTTATTATCGGCGGTCAAGGACAGCGAGCCGTAGGTCAGGCCGTGATAGCCGTGATCGCAATAGACGATGCCCGCGCGCCCGGTCGCGCCGCGCGCGAACTTGATCGCGGCCTCGACGCATTCGGTTCCCGAATTGGCGAAGAACACCTTCTCCATGTAGGGAACGCGCGCCAGCAGCCGCTCGGCCAGAATGCCGGCGAGCGTGGAGACATCCATCTGCACAAGGTTGGGCAGATCGGCGTCGAGCACGCTCTTGAGCGCCTGTCGCAGCGCCGGATGGTTCCGCCCGATAGCGAAGACGCCGAAGCCACTCAGGAGGTCGAGATAGCGCGCGCCCTCGCGGTCGAACAGGTACTGCCCCTCGCCGCGTTTGAACCCGACATCGTATCCGATCGTCTTAAGAACCCGGACAAGCTGTTCGTTCAGATAGCGCGTGTGCAGAGCGCTGCGCTCCGCCTCGCGTTCCACAAACATCTCGGAAACGTCTAGATTTGAATATATCATCGGCTACATATTTCGGTTGATGACCTGCGCGTCAACAAAAAAGCCGGTTATGGCGGCATCCGGCACACCGGCACGACTTGTTCAATCACAGGGTTCACCATGTTGCAGTCTCTCCGATTCCCCAAGCGCACTCTGGTCTATTGCGGCCTGGTTCTGGCCGCCGGTATGACCTCGGCGGTCGCCGGCGATCCCACCGGAGACTGGCGCGTGGAGGACGGCGTCGCCCACATCCGGGTCGCGGCCTGCCAAGGCAGCATGTGGGGCGCGGTGGCGTGGGAGAAAGTCGCCGGCGGCCGCGACAAAAACAACCCGGACGCCGCCATGCGCTCGCGGCCGACGCTCGGAATGCCGATCCTGCTCGACATGAAACGGACCAAAGCCAGTGCCGATCAGTGGGAAGGCAAGATCTACAACGCCAAGGACGGCAAGCTCTACGACTCGACGATGACGCTCAACAGCCCGAACGAACTGGAGATCGAGGGCTGCGTGCTCGGCATCCTGTGCGGCGGCCAGACCTGGACGCGGGTCAGCGGCCCAATCCCGCCAAGCCCGTCCGACAATGCCGCCGCCTCCGCTAAGGCTCCCGCCGCCAAGGGGCCTGCGCCGAAGCACGCCGGCAAGGCGCCGCCCAGAACCGTCGGTCAGAAGGGCGCGGCCGCCAGCACCGGCACCGGCGAGGCCGCCGATCCGGTCGGCGACATCTGCCTACTTCCCGATATCGCGCGGACGACCCATTAGCGCCGGCTGGAACAGCAATACTGCGGCCAGCGTCGTCACCAGCGACAGCGCCAGCAGTTTGCCCATGCTGGCTGTGCCGGGATGGCTCGACAGCCATAGGCTGCCGAAGGCGGTGGCGGTCGTCAGCGCGCTGAAGAAGATCGCGCGCGTCAGGCTTGATTGCAGCAGGTTGGTTTGCCCGGCCCGCCACGCCACCACGTAGTAGATCTTGAACGCCACGCCGACGCCGAGCAGCAGCGGCAGCGCGATGATATTGGCGAAGTTGAGCGGCAGCCCGATCAGCACGCAGATTTCCAGCGTCAGCGCGCCGGCGACCAGGAGCGGCACCAGCGTCATCAGCACATCGGTCACCCGCCGCAGCGCGATCCACAGCAGGATGCTGATGGACAACAGCGCCCACAGCCCGGCGTGAATAAACGCCCGGACGATGGTGTCGCCGGATTTCAGGATCGACACCGGCCCGCCGATGGCGTTCGGCTCGGCCGCCAGCACCGCGTCGGCGAAGGCGCGCAGCGTATCGTTGTCGTTGGAATCGCCGTTCGGCGTCACCTCGACGCGGATTTGCCCGTCGGCGGTCTTCCACGACCGCACCAGATCGCGCGGCAGCGTATCGAGACTGACCGGCTTGGCCTTCAGCGAACTGCGCAACTGGTCGAGCATGATCTTGAGCGGCGTGACGAACACCGCCTGCACCTTGTTACGCGTCGCCTCGTCGGCGGCCGCGGTCTTGGCGAGCGCGTCGGCGAGCCGCCTCGCCGCGTCCGCGCCCGGCCCCTTCTGCTCGCCCGCCGTCTTGCGCAGGCTTTCGACCGCCCCCTGCAACGCGCCGACATTTTCCTTGTCGCTCGGCGCGGCGTCGACCTCGTCGGGATTGATCGCCGGATTGAGCACGCGCGCGCCGTCCGCGATCAGCTTGAGCTTGGCCGGTTGATCGTCGGGCACGAAACTGTCGAGCGACATCGCCCGCGACACCTGCGGCAGCTTGGCGAGTTTCTCCTCCACCTGCTTCGCGGCCGCTTCGTTCGGCGTCATCACGTTGATGGCGTTGGCCCCGGTGTTGGGGTCCTTGCGCAGATCGAGATAGGTGGCGATCGATTCCACCTTCGGGTTGCGCAGATGGATCGGGTTGAAGTCGAAGTGCAGGAAATACAACAGCGGCAGGCCCGCGACCACCACCAGCAGCGTGCCGACGATGATCGGCACCCGATAGGCTTCGAGGAAGTAATCGACCGGCGCGAGGAAAGCGTAGCCGACCGCGTCCTTTTCGCCCGGCGGATTGAGCAGCGTCAGCAGCGCCGGCAGCACGGTGATGGCGGCGAGGAACGCGATCAACATGCCGAGGCCGGCGATCACGCCCAGCTCCGAGACGCCCTTGTAGTCGGTCGGCAGGAACGACAGGAAGCCCGCCGCCGTCGCCATCGCCGCCAGCGACAGCGGCACCGCCGAGCGCTTGGCGCCGCGCAACAGCGCCAGCCGCAGGTCGTCCTGCTTGTAGCGCTCCGAGCGATAGCGCACGCTGTACTGGATGCCGAAATCGACCCCGAGCCCGATGAACAGCACTGCGAACGCCACCGAGATCAGGTTCAGCGCGCCGACCATCATCAGTCCGCACGCGGTGGTGATCGCAAGACCGATGGCGAGCGTCAGAAACACGGCGAAAATGATCTTTGGCGAGCGCAGCGCCAGCCACAGGATGAACAGCACCACCAGAACGGTGCCGATGCCGTTGACCAGCGCGCCCTCCTGAACGGTGGCGAATTCCTCGTTGGCGATCGGCACCGGGCCGGTCAGGCGCACCCGCGCGCCAAAAGCGCCGGCGAGATCGAGGTCGCCGGCCGCCTTGCGGATGGCGTCGGTCGCGTCCTTGCCCGGCTCCAGTTCGTCGAAATTGAGAACCGGCTTGACCTCGATGAAGGCACGCCGGTCGGCATCGGTGAGCGGCTTGTCGCTTACCTGTTCGCGCCACGAGAACGCCGCGTTGCCCTTGTCGAGCACTCTCTCGACCGTCCCGGCGATGGCGGTGAGCGGGCGCGCCGCCGCATCGAGCGGGAACTGGCCGCGCTTGACCCCGGTCAGCGCGATCTCGAGCGCGCCGGTCAACCCGCGCAGGCTGGGATCGCCCGCCATCACTTCCAGAAGCGGCGCCGCCGCCTCAAACTGCCCGGTCAGTTGCGCGACCTCCGCGGTCGGCAGGAACAAGAGGCCGTTCTGCTCGAAGAACGCCCCGCCGCCAAGCCGCCTCACGGCGTCGAAGTTGGCGTGGTTCTGGGCCAGCTTGCTTTCCAGCGCGGCGGCGGCGGCGCTGGCGTATTCCGGCGTCGGCGCTTCCACCACCGCGATAATCAGCCGCTCCTGATCGAACGCCTTCTCGAAGGCGATTTCGCGTTGCCGCCAGTCGAGATCCGGGGAAATCAGCTTGTTGATGTCGGTGTTGATGGCAAAATTCCGGGTCGCATAAACACCGGCGAGAGCCGTTGCGATCAGGGCGACGACAACGGTCGGGACGGCGAAGCGCGTGCAAAATGCGACGATCGAAACAACAAGGCGTGTCAGCACGGTTTTTCTTTCTGTGGCAGCCGGATCAGGCCCGGAACGCGAAGCGCGTGGCCGCTTCGGCAGGCGGGATGTCTCGTAGGCGTCTAATTTGAAGAAACCTTTCACCGCGCGCAGGGTTGCGGCGCAGCCAAACTTTCCTGAAAACGTTGACGACGTGCATCGGAGCGCTTCTGAATCGTCCGCGCGGTTTGAGACACGCTGGCTATATACGCGGTTCGGCGGCCCGATTCATCGATCGTGACGAGGCGATTTGTCGCCGGCTAGGCGGCCGGGTGACGGACCGGAACCGCAGGACCATCTTTGAATAGTCAGGACTAAATGGCGGCAACGTGACCATCGGCGGACTGTCGGGGAACCGCGAGAACTTGGCGAGGTCGCTTATTGTAAAATAATACCTTTTTTCCCGCGGCCCTGCCACCCTGCCCGGCCGCCGGGTTGGTGTCGTCATTCTGAACTCTTATATGGCCCGGAACGACATACGGTTTCCGTCATTCACCCGCCATGGCGCGCCGTCATGCGCAAGGTTCATCCCAGGTTGAAGGTCGTTCTATGGAAGTTTTTCTCGCTCAACCCCGAGGGTTCTGCGCCGGCGTGGTGCGCGCCATCGAGATTGTCGAGCGCGCGCTGGAGAAATACGGCCCGCCGGTCTACGTCCGTCACGAAATCGTGCATAATAAATACGTCGTGGAGAGCCTGAAGGCCAAAGGCGCGATCTTTGTCGAGGAACTCGACGAGGTGCCGCCGCACGCCGTCACCGTGTTCAGTGCTCACGGCGTCGCCCGCAGCGTCGAGGAGGAGGCCGCGAGCCGCCGGCTGCCGGTCCTCAATGCGACCTGCCCGCTGGTGACCAAGGTCCACAACCAGGGCAAACGGTATATCTCCAAAGGGCGCACCGTCATCCTGATCGGCCACGAGAGCCATCCCGAGGTGGTCGGGACCATGGGACAGGTTCCCGGCCCGGTCCTGTTGGTACAAAATGTCGCGGATGTGGTGGCTCTGGATCTGCCGGCGGACGCCCCGGTGGCCTACATCACCCAGACCACGCTCAGCGTGGACGACACCCGCGACATCATCGCAGCCCTTGAGGCCCGATTTACAGACGTTCAAGGCCCGGACACCCGCGATATCTGCTATGCGACACAAAACCGTCAATCTGCTGTAAGAGACCTCAGCAAGCTCGTGGACGTTATCCTCGTGGTCGGCGCGACAAACAGTTCAAATTCGAATCGTTTACGCGAAATCGGAGCCGAGGCCGGCGTTCCCAGCTATCTCATCGCGGATGGCAGCGAACTAAATCCTGATTGGCTGACTCACGCAAAAGCTGTAGGCATCACTGCGGGGGCTTCGGCGCCCGAGGTGCTGGTGGATGACGTGATCGCGACGCTGCGCCGGAACGGCCCGGTGTCCGTCTCGATCCTTCCCGGCCGCGAGGAGAACATCCAGTTCCGGCTTCCGGCCGAACTGATACGGGCCGACGTCGCCTGAACGGAAAGACTGCCTGACGGCCAGAAAGAACCTTGATAATGGCTATTCCTTTTCTGAAAGAAATCCGCATCGGCGGCTACATCATGAAGCAGAAGCTGATGGGCCGGAAACGCTATCCGCTGGTCCTGATGCTGGAGCCCCTGTTCCGCTGCAACCTGGCCTGCGCCGGTTGCGGCAAGATCGATTACCCCGACGCCATCCTCAACCGCCGCATGTCGGCGCAGGAATGCTGGGACGCCGCCGAGGAATGCGGCGCGCCGATGGTGGCGATCCCCGGCGGCGAGCCGCTGATCCACAAGGAGATCGGCGAGATCGTCCGTGGCCTGGTGGCGCGCAAGAAGTTCGTCTCGCTGTGCACCAACGCGATGTTGCTGGAGAAGAAGCTCGACCTGTTCGAGCCATCGCCCTATCTGTTCTTCTCGGTCCATCTCGACGGCCTGAAGGAGCACCACGACAAGTCGGTGTGTCAGGAAGGCGTGTTCGACCGCGCGGTGTCGGCGATCAAGGCGGCCAAGGCCAAGGGCTTCGCGGTCAACGTCAACGCCACCATCTTCGACGGCTATCCGGCCGAGGAGATCGCCAAGTTTCTCGACTTCACCACCGAGCTTGGCGTCGGCGTCTCGATGTCGCCGGGCTACGCCTACGAGCGTGCGCCGGATCAGGAGCACTTCCTCAACCGCACCAAGACCAAGACGCTGTTTCGCGATGTCTTTGCGCTCGGCAAGGGCAAGAAGTGGAATTTTATGCACTCCGGCCTGTTCCTCGACTTCCTCGCCGGCAACCAGAGCTACGAATGCACGCCGTGGGGAATGCCGGCGCGCAACATCTTTGGCTGGCAGAAGCCGTGCTACCTGCTCGGCGAGGGCTACGTAAAAACCTTTAAGGAACTGATGGAAACCACCGACTGGGATTCCTACGGCACCGGCCGTTACGAGAAGTGCGCGAACTGCATGGCGCATTGCGGCTACGAGCCGACCGCGGCCGACGCCGCCTTCCGCAATCCGTTCAAGGCGGCGTGGGTAGCGCTGCGCGGCGTGCGCACCTCCGGCCCGATGGCGCCGGAGATCAACCTCTCCAACCAGCGACCGGCGCAGTACGTGTTCTCCGAACAGGTGCAGAAGAAGCTGTCGGAGATGCGCAGCGACGAGGCGGCGGAAAAAGCCGCCAAGGCCAAGCGGAAGACACCGACCGCCGCGTAGCCTTCAAGCCTCATAAGGCTTCATCAATTCAAAAGCCTCGCTTCCGGTATTCGGAAGCGAGGCTTTGTTTTTGGCCATAGTGGTGTTAACGGCTCGCGCCGCGAGCACGCTACTCCGTTGTCAGCGCGACGCGGCCGATGGCCTTGCGCTCGATCAGGAGCCGCATCGCCTTGGCGACGTCTTCCAGCGGCAGGCGGTGCGAGACGTTGGGCCGCACCCGCCCGGCCTCGGCCCACGCGTTCAGCGCTTTCATCCGCGCCTTGCCCAATTCCGGATCGCGCCGCACCGCTTCGCCGGCGCGCACGCCGAGCACGCTCGCACCCTTGATTAACAAGAGGTTGGTGCGCGCCAGCCCGATGCCGCCGGTGAAGCCGATCACGAGAAGCCGCGCGCCCCAGCCGATGCAGCGCACGCTGTTCTCGAACACCTCGCCGCCGACCGGATCGAACACCACGTCGGCACCCCGCCCCTCGGTGATGCGCTTCACCGCGTCCTGAAACGGCTCGCGCCGGTACAGCACCAGATGATCGGCGCCGCGGGCCTTCGCCACCGCAAGCTTCTTCTCGCTGGACGCCGCCGCGATCACGGTGGCGCCGAGCAGCTTGCCGACCTCCACCGCCGCGAGCCCGACACCGCCGCCCGCGCCATGCACCAGCAGCACCTCGCCCGGCTTGACCTGCGCGCGATCGACCAGCGCATGATAGGCGGTGCCGTGGGCGGCGAGAAACGTCGCGCCCTCCGCATAGTCGAACGTCGACGGCAGCGGCGTGAGATGTTCCGGCGTCGTCGCCACCCGCTCGGCGTAGCCGCCATGGCGCAGCTTGACGATGACGCGCTCGCCGACATTGACGCCACGCACGTCGCTGCCGACCTCGACGACGTCGCCGGCCGCTTCCATGCCGGGCACGAACGGAAGATCGGGCTTGAACTGATACTGCCCGGCGACCATCAGGATGTCCGGGAAATTGATCCCCGCCGCGCGGATGGCGACGCGGACCTTTCCCGGCGCCAGCGGCATCGAGCACACGGTCTCGACACGCAGCACCTCCGGCGGGCCGAGTTCGCGGCAGATGACGGCGCGCGCCATCAGGCTCGTCCCGCCTTGCGGCGCAGGATCGCCTCGCGGATCAGCGGCAGGCGGTCGTTGCCGAAATACATGTCGGTCTTGTCGACGAAGATGGTCGGAGAACCGAAGCCGCCGCGCGCGATCAACTCGTCGGTGTTGGCCTTGAGCTGATCCTTGATCGCCTGCTCACCGATGCCTGCGAAGAATTTCGCCGGATCGATGCCCGTGGCCTTGCAGATGTCGCTCAGCACCGCGTCCTGCGAGATATCCTTGTCGTCGCTCCAATAGGCTTCGAACACCTTGGTCGCGAATGGCACCATGGCGTCGTTGCCGAGCCAGATGCAGCCGCGCATCGCCTTGACGCTGTTCACCGGAAACACCGTCGGCGGCATCTTGATGGCGAGTCCGGCGGAGCGCGCCCAGTCGCCAAGGTCCTTCAGCATATAGCGCGCTTTCGGCACGATCGGCTTCTCGCGCGAGACATAGACGCTGGGATTGACGGTGTTGAACACGCCGCCGACCAGGAACGGCCGCCATGTGATCGGCACGTTCAACTCCTTGGCGAGCGGCTGGATGTTGTGAAAGGCGAGATAGGTCCAGGGGCTGGAGCAGTCGAAAAAGAATTCGATCATCGGGCGTGGAACTCCGTCTCTGGTCTGCTTCGGTTGCCGGCGTGCTGGTGGCGAAACCATCGGTTGCGGGAGTTCGTCTGTCATCCTCCCGCACGGCGCGGAATGCAAGTCTCAAGCCTCACGGCTCCGCCGCCCGGCCTGTTCCGAACATGATCCGCCGCGCTTCGGCGCTGAACGGCTCCTTGACGAACTTGCCGACGGCGAGCCCGGCCTGCACCTGCGGCCGCGCCCGCATCTCGGCATACCAGCGCTTGACGTTGGGGTAGTCGTCGAGCGTGAAGCCTTGCGCCTTGTGGGTCATGGTCCAGGGAAAGCAGGCGATGTCGGCGATGGAATAGTCGCCCGTGACATAAGCTTCGGTCTTGCCCAGTTGCGTGTCGAGCACGCCGTAGAGCCGTGCCGCCTCGCGGCGATAGCGATCGATGGCGTAGGGAATCTTCTCATCGGCATAAAGCCGGAAATGGCCGTGCTGACCGAGCATCGGACCGAGCCCGCCGACCTGCCACATCACCCACTGGATCGCGCGCGAGCGGCCGCGGATGTCGGACGGCAGCAATCGCCCGGTCTTCTCGGCGAGATAGATCAGGATCGCGCCGGACTCGAACACCGGCAACGGGCACGCGCCATCGGCGGGCGCGTGATCGACGATCGCCGGAATGCGATTGTTCGGGCTGATCGCGAGAAATTCCGGCCGAAACTGCTCGCCGGCGCGGATATCGACCGGGATTACCTTGTACGGAAGGCCCAGTTCCTCCAGCATGATCGTGATTTTCCAGCCGTTGGGCGTCGGGGCATAGTGCAGATCAATCATGCCTCATCCGTTATAGAGGTTCGGCCTCATCCTAACGCCGTCCCGGCAATTCGACCAACACCCGATCGCGGCATATGTACGCGGCGCTGCGGACATGGCACACCGGAAGCCGACGACAGGGCCACCCACGGCGCAAAAACTGTCGCGGGAGGACCATCAATGCTGTTTCCAGCCACCAATGCCGGCTCGCTGCCCAAACCCGAATGGCTCGCGGAGCCGGCGACGCTGTGGGCGCCATGGAAATCGCGCGGAGAAGAATTGGCACGCGCCAAGCGCGACGCCACCCTCCTCGCACTGAAACTTCAGGAAGACGCCGGGCTCGACATCCTCACCGAGGGCGAGCAGTCGCGGCAGCATTTCGTCCACGGCTTCCTCGAAAACGTCGAAGGCATCGATTTCACCAACCGGGTCGAGATGGGAATCCGCGCCGACCGCTATAAGGCCATGGTGCCGCAGGTGGTGGCGCCGCTGCATCTGAAGGGCCGCGTGCATGAAGCGGAGGCGCGGGTGGCGCGGGCCCACACCGGTCGCCACCTGAAATTCACCCTGCCCGGCCCGATGACGCTAATCGACACCATCGCCGACCGCCATTACGGCGACCGAGTGAAGATGGCCTTCGCTTTCGCCGAACTGCTCAATGCCGAAGCGCGCGCGCTGGAGGCCGACGGCATCGACGTCATCCAGTTCGACGAGCCGGCGTTCAACGTCTACATGGCCGAGGTCAACGACTGGGGCATTGCCGCGCTGGAGCGCGCCGCGCAGGGCCTTACCTGCGCCACCGCCGTCCATATCTGCTACGGCTACGGCATTAAGGCCAACATCGACTGGAAGCACGGGCTCGGCGCCGAGTGGCGGCAATACGAGCAGATTTTCCCGGCGATCGCCAGAAGCACGATCCAGCAGGCGGCGATCGAATGCGTCAACTCGCGGGTGCCGCTCGATCTGTTGAAACTGCTCGATGGCAAGGTGATCCAGGCCGGCGTCATCGACGTCGCCACCGACGCGGTGGAGACACCCGACGACATCGTGCGCACCGTCGAGGCGGTGATGGCGTTCGTACCGAAGGAGCGCATCGTGCTCACCACCAATTGCGGCATGGCGCCGATGCGCCGCGAGATCGCCGAGGCGAAGCTCAATGCGCTCGGCGCGGGCGCGAAACTGGCGCGGCAGCGTCTGGGGTGAGCGCGCGAACCTGAAGCGGCCCGCGCAGGCCGAGCGCCGCGCCGATCACGATACCGGTGGCGGCAATGAGCGACGCGAGCGCCAGCGTCGACACCCCGGTCAGGCATTGCCCGACCGAGCAGCCCAGCGCCATCGCGCCGCCTGCACCCATCAGCGCCGCGCCGCCGATCGAGCGGATCATGTGGCCCGGCGAACCATAGCCCTCGAACCTGAAGCGGTTGGTCGCGAGCGCCGTGACCAGGCTGCCCGCCACCACGCCGCCGACCAGCGCAATGCCGAAGTTGAGCGTCAGTCCGGTGGACAGCATGACGTATTGCACGGAGTCGGCGATCGGCGCGACGTAAGTCAGCGACGCCACCGGCACCGGATTGAAATCGTCGGCGCCGAGCACGCCGGTCGCGAACCAGCCGCCCGCCACCAACAGCCCGATCACCACACCGGCCACGATCTGACCGCCGGACTTGCGGAACGCGGCGTGCGAGAACGCGAAAGCGAAAAGGCCGCCGCTCACCGCCAGCATCGCCAGCCCCCGCGCCGTGGCGGCATCGAGGCCGAGCGTTGCCAGCAGGCCCGGCAGCGAGAGGACCTGCGGCGTGCTCTGCGTCGCTTGCAGCGCCGCAAGCCGCGCCGGCGCGATCAGGCCCTTCAGCGTCATCTGCGCGACGATCGCCACCGTGACCACGACCACGAACGAGCGCAGGTTGCCGCGGCCCAGCAGCACCAGCGCGCGCGACGCGCAGCCATTCGCCAGCACCATGCCGTAACCGAACAACAGGCCGCCAAAAAACATCAGCGGCGCGGAAAAGCTCGCTTGCAGATAGATCGACTTGTCGAGATCGACGACGTGGCCGAGCGTCAGAAATTGCGTCGCCAGCACCGCGACGCCGATCGCCAGCGCATAGGTGCGCGCCAACCGGCCGTCGCCGTTGCCCCACCAGCCGCGCAGGCTACTGAGCAGACAGAAACCGCTGAGCAGACCGGCCGCGCCGAACGCGAGCCCGATCAGCAAGCCGCCGTAGACTGCGAGAGTGGGACCGTATGACAAGGGCTGTTTCCCGAAACCGACGGAGAATAATATGCTGCGAGGCGGCGTGCGCGCGCTTCGCTATATAGCTTTCGCACAATCGACGTCCACGATCCCGGAAAGATAAACAAAAAAGCTGCCGCCAGCCGACGACGTGAAGCATTATTCCCTCTCCCGTCGCGAATTTCGGCAACTTCCTGCCATTATCGGCCGTCGCGCGCGCAGCAGCGTCGTCATCGCAGCCGGCGCCCTGAACGGGGGAGACAGACAAGATATTCTCCAAACCCCGGCCACGCGGAGAAGGACATTGCAACATGCCGCCGCGATGACTATAAAAGAAGGGCTAGCAGCATGACTGCTAGCTTCATCTGCTGGTTGGGGAGGACGCCATGTCACGCGACGCCCTCTTCCAATTGGGGATGGGCGCAGTTCCGCTGAATGCCTCCCAAAAGGAAGACCGTTTTCACGCCCACGCGCACGAGGCGCTTCGGGCACAAGCCGATCATTTCATCGAAAAAGACGGAATCGTGTGCGCGGGGTCGCACCTGATTATCGATCTTTACGAGGCCGAACGGCTGGATGATCTCGATCACATCTCCGAAACGCTGAAGCGCTGCGTCGCCGCGGCGGGCGCGACGCTGTTGCACATGCACCTGCATCCGTTCGAGCCGAACGGCGGCATCAGCGGCGTCGCGGTGCTGGCGGAAAGCCATATCTCGATCCACTCGTGGCCCGAGCGACGCTACGCCGCGCTCGACGTCTTCATGTGCGGCGATGCCGAGCCCACGCGCTGCATCGACGTGCTGCGCCAGGCGTTCAAGCCGAAACGCATCGCGGTTCAGGAACTCCTGCGCGGCAAGGGCGCATGAGCGACGAGCGCTGGCTGACCGAGACGGCATTCCGCGATCTGCGGCTGTCGTTCGAGATTACGCGCGTTCTGCGTCGGGACCACAGCCCGCAACAGCGTCTCGACCTGATCGAGAATCCGCTGTTCGGCAAGGTCCTGATGCTCGACGGCGCGACGCAGCTCACCTCCGCCGACGAGTTCATTTACCATGAAATGATGGCGCACGTTCCGATTCTCGCCCATGGCGCGGCGCGCGACGTGCTGATCGTCGGCGGCGGCGACTGCGGGCTTGCCGAGGAAGCGCTCAAGCATCCCGGTATCGCGCGCCTGCTGCAAGTCGAGATCGACGCCGAGGTGGTGGCGCTGGCGCGCGCGCATTTCGCCGACATCAACGCCGCCGCGTTCGCCGATCCGCGCTTCCGCATCGAGATCGCCGACGCCCGCACGTTCGTCGCCACGACCGAGTTGCGCTTCGACATCGTGCTGATCGATTCCACCGATCCGGTCGGCCCGGCTGCCGCGCTGTTCACCGAGAGCTTCTACGCTGACATCCGGCGCTGCCTGCGCCCAGGCGGCGTGGTGGTGACGCAGAGCGGCGCGCCGTTCGTGCAACGCGACGAATTCGCCGCCGCCATGCGCAATCTCGCGCGCGCCTTTCCGATCGCCGACTGCTACGTGCTCGCCACGCCGTCCTATGCCGGCGGCCACATGGCGCTCGGCTGGGGCAGCGTCGAGCAGGATCCGCGCGCGGCTTCGGTCGCCATCCTTGCGCAACGCGCCGGGGCGCTGGCGACGCGCTATTACACCCCCGAGGTGCACGCCGCCGCCTTCGCGCTGCCGCGCTATATCGCTGAGGCCCGGGACGCGGCGATCGCCGGACGCTGACGGGCCTGCATTGCTGGCCCGATCTGGCACGTCTTGCGCCCCTCCTTGTGCGCCCCTAACTGTTCCACACGCTACCTTTCACCCGTTCGCCCGGAGCCGATGATGACCGATGCCCCCTACACGCCGCCCAAAGTCTGGACCTGGAACAAGGAGAACGGCGGCAAGTTCGCGTCGATTAACCGCCCGATCGCCGGCCCAACCCACGACAAGGAGCTTCCGGTCGGCAAGCATCCGCTGCAACTCTATTCGCTGGCGACACCGAACGGCCAGAAGGCCGCGATCATGCTGGAGGAGCTTTTGGCCCTCGGCCACAAAGGCGCGGAATACGACGCCTGGCTGATCAAGATCGGCGACGGCGACCAGTTCAGTTCGGGCTTCGTCGCGGTCAACCCCAACTCGAAAATCCCGGCGCTGATGGACCGCAGCGGTCCAAAGCCGATCCGGGTCTTCGAGTCCGGCTCGATCCTGCTCTACCTCGCCGAGAAATTCGGCGCCTTCATTCCGAAGGACGCGGCCGGTCGCGCCGAATGCCTGTCCTGGCTATTCTGGCAGATGGGCGCCGGGCCGTATCTCGGCGGCGGCTTCGGCCATTTCTATTCCTACGCGCCAACCAAGATCGAATACGCCATCGACCGCTTCGCCATGGAGGTGAAGCGGCAGCTCGACGTGCTCGACCGCCGGCTCGCCGACAACGAATATATCGCCGGTCCCGACTACACCATCGCCGACATCGCGATCTGGCCGTGGTACGGCGGGCTGGCCAAGGGCGTGATCTACGACGACGCAGCGACCTTCCTCGACACCGCGAGCTACAAGAACGTGCAGCGCTGGGCGGCGCAAATCGCGGCGCGCCCCGCCGTCAAGCGCGGCCGCATGGTCAACCGCGTCACCGGCGAGCCGGCGAGCCAGTTGCACGAGCGCCACGACGCCAGCGATTTCGAGACAAAGACCCAGGACAAGCTCGCCGCGCAAGGCGGCGCATCATAACCGCCGACGCGACCTGATCGACGAGCCGATAAAAAAGCCCCGCGCGCGGGGCTTTTTCCTGTCAGGAAGCGGTGCGGCTGCGCCGCCCTCACCCATTCATGCACTTCTTGACGAAGCTGGTCTTGGCAGCGCCCTTCAGCGCCTTGCCGTCGGCGCTCTTGGCGTTGCTCTCACAACACTTCTTCATGAAGCTGGTTTTGGCGGCGCCGGCGAGCGGCTTGCCGTCGGCGCTGACGGCGTTGCAGGACTGCGCGAGCGCGGGGCCCACGGCAAACAGGGTCAATACGGCAACAAGAGGCAGACTCTTCATGGTGGTCTCCCGGAGGTTGGAGGGTCAGCCTATCCGACCCCTTCGGGCTGGCAATGCCCGACCCGAAAAATTATTTGCTTGTCCCCCGCGGCGCGCAGGACAATCCGGTCGATGAACCGGCCGCCGCAACCCTGCTGTGCTTTCAGGCGGTTTTACGGCGGGCGGACCTTCCCCTAAACGGATGACCCGAAGATCCCTCAGAAGACCGTCTCATGCCGAACCCGCCGTCCGATTCCCGCCTCGTCGGCTTCATCCTGCTCGCCGTCACCATTCTCGTCTGGGGCCTGAACTGGCCGGCCGTCAAGGTGCTGCTGCTGGAATGGCCGCCCTTGTTCTCGCGCGGCGTCGCCGGCATCGCCGCCGCCGCGCTGCTGGCGGCGATCGCCTGGAGCAAGGGCGAGGCGCTGGCGTTCCCGCCCCGGTTTCTACCGCGCCTCGCCTTCGCCGCCTTCACCAACGTCTTCGCCTGGATGGGCTTCGCCAGCCTGGCGATGAAGGACCTGCCGATCAGCGAGACGGCGCTGTTGTGCTACACCATGCCGATCTGGGCGATGCTGTTCGCCTGGCCGGTATTGGGCGAGCGCCCGACGCTGCGCGGTGTCGCGGCGCTGGTGCTGGCCTTCACCGGCCTCGCGGTGCTGTTCGGCGGCCACGGCCTCACCTTCGATCGGTCGCAACTCGCCGGCGTGGTGGCGGCGCTGGGGGCGGCGGTGCTGTTCGCGTTCGGCAGCATCACGGCACGGACCACGATCCCGCTCAAGCCGATCGCGCTGGTGGCCTGGCAACTCGGCCTCGCCTGCGTGCCGATGACGGCGCTCGGGCTCCTGCTCGAAAACCCGGACGTCGGCGCACTGTCGCCGCGCGGCTGGGGGCTGATGCTCTACATGATGCTGGGGCCGATGGCGCTGGCCTATCTCACCTGGTTCGGCGCGCTCGACCGCCTCAAGCCGGCAGCGGCCACCACCGGCTCGCTCGGCGTGCCGGTGGTCGGCGTCTGCTCCGGCGCATTGCTGCTCGGCGATCCGTTCGGCCCGCGCGAAATCGCGGCGTTGGTGCTGACGCTCGCCGGCGTCGCGCTGGCGTTGCGCCGCGAACCGCCGCTGGTCGAATGAACGCGATACAAGTCGCGACCCGTTCACGAAACGACTCCATTTCGTTCCGAAAGAACGAATCGCGTGCCGCGGATTCGGCCCGGCCGGTCCCTTAACGAAGCGTTTCGCTAGAGCATGATCCCGAAAAGTGGAAACCGGTTTTCGGAAAAGATCATGCTCAAACAAAAAGAGAAGCGACGAGCCCGATTCAACGCAGTTAAAACAGGCGCTAAGGCGTCTCACGCAGCCACGCAAGCAGCGCCGGGTTGATCTCGCGCGGATAGCAGTGGCTGAGATCATCAATCTCGCGATAGCGGACATTCGCGCCGGCGGCCCCAAGCGCCTCGGCGGCGCGGCGCGCCACCTCCACCGGAAACATCCAGTCGCGCGCGCCATGTACGATATGGATCGGCAGGTCCCGGATACGGTCGGCGTCGGCCATCGCCGCCAGCAGCGGATGCCATGTCGCCGCCACCGGAGCGAGATGGGTGAAGCGCGACGCCGCCTCAAGCCCGCTGACATAGCAGAAGGTGCCGCCGTCGCTCATGCCGGTCATCAATAGCCGCGCCGGATCGACACGCCAGCGCGCGCTGACCTGATCGAGAATGCGGTGGAGGTTCGGCGTATCGACATCCTCGCCGGTCAAGGCCCAGCTTCGTCCGCTCGCCCGCCCACTCGCGGTCGGGGCCACGACGATCGCGCCGAAACTGCGGGCGTCGCGCAGCCAGCTCCACAGGAAGGTGCGGCCACGGCCGGCGCCGCCGTGCAGCGCCATCACCAGCGGCAGCGGCTGCGCTGGCGTATAGGTTTCCGGCACATAGAGCGAAAAGCCGCCATAGCGGCCCTGTTCGTCATCGAGGTGCATCACCCCGGTTTCGCCCTCGCGTGGTGGCTGGCCGGCGCGCGCGAGCGCTTCAGGATCGCCGCGCAGCGAGGAATCGAGAAAGAAGGCGTTGACGGCGGGATCGTCGGCGGCGCGCGCATAGAGCGCTTCCAGCGCGCGGGGCAGATGGCGGAGCGCGGCGTAGACCGCGAACAGATCGTCGCCAGTGGCGAGCGCATCACGAATGCCGTCGAAGGCGGCGAGCGCCAGCCGGCCCGCCACAATCGCCGGCTCGGCGTCGGCTTCGCTATCGCGCCCATCCAGCTCCGCGCGCAACGGCGCATCCGGTGTCCCGACAGCGGCAAACATCTGGTCGAACGTCAGCGGATCGAGATGCCGTGCGATGAATTCAAGCACCGTGAGCGCCCGCAGCAGCGGTGGCACGATCGCGGCGATGTCTGCGGCCATGACGGCGTTCCTCCTCGGCTCGCTTGCGACTGTAGCCGATCCGGCGGCGCGCCGCAGCCGCGGCAACGGCGGTCAGTCGAGGCCGAGGCCGGTGTAGTTTTCCGCAAGGCTGGTCCGCGCCGCGCGCGAGCCTCTCAGATAATCGAAATCGGCGCGCTGGATGCGGCGGCCGAACGCGCCGGTTTCCGGGAAGGTGTGCAAGAGCGAGGTCATCCACCACGAGAACCGCTCCGCCTTCCAGATCCGCGCCAGCGCGCGGCGCGAATAGTCGTCGAGCCCGGCGGTCGACTTGTCGGTGTAGAACGCAGCCAGCGCCTCGCCCAGCATCGCCACGTCCGAGATCGCGAGGTTGAGGCCCTTGGCCCCGGTCGGCGGCACGATGTGGGCGGCGTCGCCGGCCAGAAACAGCGACCCGAAGCGCAGCGGCTCGGCGACGAGGCTGCGCAGCGGCGCGATGGATTTTTCGATCGACGGCCCGCTCTGGAGCCGCGCGGCCGCCTCGGGGCCGATCCGCGTCCGCAACTCGTCCCAGAAGCGAGCGTCGGACCAGTCGGCGACCTTCTCCCCCTCCGGCACCTGCACGTAGTAGCGGCTGCGCGTCGGCGAGCGCATCGAGCACAACGCGAAGCCACGCGCGTGATGGGCGTAGATCAGTTCGTCGGCGACCGGCGGCCGGTCGACCATGACGCCGAGCCAGCCGAACGGATAGTGGCGATCGAACAGCGTCAGCGCGCGCTCGGGAATGCTCGCCCGCGACACGCCGTGCGAGCCGTCGCAGCCGGCGACGAAGTCGCAGGTAAGGCTATGGGTGACGCCGTCCTTATGCCAGGCGACATGCGGGGCGGCGCGGTCGATGTCGTGCAGCGCGACGTCCTGCGCCTCGTAGATCGTGGTCAGGCCCGACGCCTGCCGTGCATCTATCAAGTCGCGGGTGACTTCAGTCTGGCCATAGACGGTGACGTGCCGGCCGACCAGCCCGGAAAAGTCGATGTGCTGAAGGTCGCCGTCGAAGCAGAGATTGACGCCGTGATGGATCAGGCCCTCGGCGTGCATCCGCGCGCCCACCCCGAGGCGGTCGAGCAGGTCGGCGGTCCCCTGCTCCAGGACGCCGGCGCGGATACGCGACAGTACGTATCCGGCGCTGCGGCGCTCAAGGATGACGTTGTCTATGCCGGCCCTTTCAAGCAGACGCCCGAGCATCAGGCCGGCCGGGCCGGCCCCGACGATCGCAACCTGCGTCCGCATCCTGTGTCCTCCCCTGATCCGCAAGCGGCTTATCGGCCACGCTGATGTTGAGCGGCTAGGCGGACGCTGCCAATGGACAGAACCGGCAATCGAGGGGATAATTCGAACATCGAGGGGACAATGACCGCCATTCCCACTTACGCGCTCTATGGCGAGCACGGCTACGACACCAGCCCCGACTGGCTGCATTGGGAAACGGTACTGTCGCGCTCCCGCCTCTACGGCTTCCGCATCGCGCCGCACCGCCACGAGCAGTTCTTCCAGATTCTCCATCTCACCGGCGGCACCGCCCGGGTGACCATGGACAACACCGTCACCGACATCGGCCCGCCGGCGGTGATCGCCATTCCGGCGCTGCCGGTTCACAGCTATGTCTTTTCCGAGAACGTCGAGGGCGTGGTGGTGACGCTGTTCGAGCGCGACGTGCGCGAGGTGCTGGCTCCCGCCCCGGAGGTCGATGTCTGCCTGCGCCGCCCGCACATCCTGCACGGCGCGGGCGCCAACCTCGCGGAGGTCGGCCG
>JBASBO010000031.1:0-2869 GCA_049651165.1 Xanthobacteraceae bacterium
GGAGTCCGGTTAAACAACGTTGAACCGGACTCCGGCGCCTTCTTTTAGTGGAGCATGATCTTGTCCGAAAACCGGCTTCCACTTTTCGGGATCATGCTCGAACCATGACGAGGACAGCGTGCCGGGAAAAATCGAAGACTATGCCCTGATCGGCGATTGCGAGACGGCGGCGCTGGTCAGCCGCGACGGCTCGATCGATTGGCTGTGCTGGCCGGCGTTCGATTCGGAAGCCTGCTTCGCAGCCCTGCTCGGCGACCGCCGGCACGGCTCCTGGCGCATCGCTCCGGCCGGCGATGCGACGATGTCGCGGCGCTATCGCGGCGACACGCTGATTCTGGAAACCACGTTTGAGACCGCCGACGGCGCGGTGACCCTGATCGATTTCATGCCGCCACGCGGGGCTGCGTCCGACGTGGTGCGGCTGGTGCGCGGCGAGCGCGGCCGCGTCGCCATGCGCATGGACCTGATTATCCGCTTCGGCTTCGGCGCCAACATTCCCTGGGTGCGGCGCACCGGTAACGGCGAACTGCTGGCCATCGCCGGCCCCGACATGGCGGTGCTGCGCACCCCGATCGAGACCCACGGCGAGAACATGACGACGGTCGCGGAGTTCACCGTTGCGGCCGGCGACACCGTGCCCTTCGTGCTGAGCTACGGCGCGTCGCATCTCGACGTCCCGGCCCCCATCGATGTCGATCATGCGCTGCGCGACACCGAAGCGTTCTGGACCGACTGGGCCGGCCGTTGCACTTATCAGGGGCCGCGGCGCGACACCGTGGTGCGCTCGCTGGTGACGCTGAAGGCTTTGACCTACGCGCCGACCGGCGGCATCGTCGCCGCGCCGACCACCTCGCTGCCGGAAAAGCTCGGCGGCAGCCGCAACTGGGACTATCGCTTCTGCTGGCTGCGCGACGCCACCTTCACGCTGCTGGCGCTGATGGACAGCGGCTATTACGACGAGGCGCTGGCGTGGCACGACTGGCTGCTGCGCGCGGTCGCCGGCTCGCCGGGCGACATGCAGATCATGTACGGCATCATGGGGCAGCGCCGCCTGCTCGAATGGGAGGCGACGTGGCTGCCGGGCTACGAGGGCGCCAAGCCGGTGCGGATCGGTAACGCCGCGCATATCCAGTTGCAACTCGACGTGTTTGGCGAACTGCTCGACGTGTTCCATCAGTCGCGTGTCGCCAAGTTGCAGCTCGATGGCGACAGTTGGGCGATGGAGTGCGAGTTCCTCAAGCATCTCGCCGGAATCTGGGACCAGCCGGACAGCGGCATCTGGGAGGTGCGCGGGCCGGGCAAGCACTACGTCTCGTCCAAGGCCATGACCTGGGTAGCGTTCGACCGCGCCATCAAGAGCGCCGAGAAGTTCGGCTTCAAGGCGCCGCTGGCGGAATGGCGCAGCCTTCGCGCGCGCATTCACCATGACGTCTGCGAGCGTGGCTTCGACGCCGCGCAGGACAGCTTCGTCGAATCCTACGGCGCGCATGTGCTCGACGCCAGCGTGCTGCTATTGCCCTCGGTCGGCTTCCTGCCGCCCGCCGATCGGCGCATCGTCGGCACTCTGGCGGCGGTCGAGAAGCACCTGATGCGCGACGGCTTCGTGCTGCGGCACGATCCGCGCCGCGTCAGCGACGAACAGGAGCCGATCGAGGGCGCGTTCCTCGCCTGCACGCTGTGGCTGGCGGACGCCCATGTGCTGGCGGGCCATATCACCAAGGCGGAAGCGTTGTTCCAGCGGGTGCTCGGCGTCGCCAACGACCTCGGCCTGCTGGCGGAGGAATACGATCCGCTCGCCGGCCGCCAGACCGGCAATTTCCCGCAGGCGCTGACCCATATCGCGCTGGTCAACACCGCGCACAACATCTCCGTCGCCAAGACCGCCGCCACCAAGCCCGCCGTGCAGCGCGCGCAGTCGTGAGGCAAGTTGGAGGCGCGCCATCCTTTCGGTGTCGTCCCCGCGAAGGCGGGGACCCATACGCCGCAGCGCTTGTGATGAACGGGGCGCGCTGTCGTCAACTTTCCCGTGCTCGTCGTTATAATTGGCACAGGGGTTATGGGTCCTCGCCTGCGCGAGGACGACGGTGGTCGTGTTGCGAGTCCGCGCACAAACCAGGCGGACTCTCAGCGCCCCGGCCTAAGCCGCCGCACGATGTCGCTGACGATCGTCTCGACATCGGCGTCGATCGGCACCGTGACGACGTGCTCGTCGGCGGCGGGCGGCTCCAGCGCGGCGAACTGGCTGGCGAGCAGGTCGGGCGGCATGAAGTGGCCCTTGCGCTTCGCCAGCCGTGAGGCGATCAACGCCTCGTCGCCCGCGAGGAAGATGATCTTTGTGTCGCGCCGACCGTGGATGAGGATATCGCGGTAGGCGCGCTTCAGCGCCGAGCAGGCGATGACGACGTGGCCGCCCGCCGTCGCGACGCGGTCGATCTCGGCGGCGATGGCCTCAAGCCACGGCCTGCGGTCGTCGTCGTCGAGCGGATGCCCCGCCTTCATCTTGGCGACGTTGGCGGGCGGGTGAAAGACGTCGCCGTCCTCGAAGCGCCAGCCGATCCGTTTCGCCAGCGCCTCGCCGATCGTGCTCTTGCCGGAGCCGGAGACGCCCATGACGACGAGGGCGTGAAGCGCGGGATCGATCATATCACACATCGCGGGACGCCTCGGGCAGCGCCGCCGCATCGACCAGCCACACGGTGTCGCCCAGCGAATGCGCGCGCGCGGCGGGAAGATCGTCGTCCGCCAGCACGCGGGCGAGGATGTCGCGCTTGTCGTCGCCGCTCACCAGAAACAGCATCTCGCGGCACGACGCCAGCGCCGGCAGCGTCAGCGTCACGCGCGGGACCAGCGGCGCGACGTTGGCCTTGGC
>JBASBO010000032.1:0-20105 GCA_049651165.1 Xanthobacteraceae bacterium
GTCGTCACCGGGGCGACCGGAGCGGAGCCCGCGACCTCGGAGGAGCGGGCGTTTCTCGCCGCGCATCCGGAGCTGGCGGTGCGCGCCACCGGCACCAGTTTCGGCCACACCATGGAAGCCCAGTTCCCGCTCGGGCTGGCGCTGGCGGCGCTGTCGATCGAAAAGGGCAAGCTGTTTCCCGCCAACGATCCCACCGGCACCGAGATTGAAATGACCGCACCGCCGTCCCAAATTGTGGTGATCGGGACCGGGCACTGGCGCGGCGAAGGCATGGCGCTGGTCGAAGCCGTGCGCTGATCGCGCGCGGCCTCGCGCGGCGTAATCGATTGGCGGGCAAGCGCCCGCCGTGAAAGCAAGACGGAGCCGCGCAAGCGACCGACGGAGAGCATATGTCAGCACCGCGCGATAAATTCGGCCGACCGATCGTCGTCGTCACCGGGATGGGCGTCGTCACCTCGCTCGGCGCCGGCAAGGCCGACAACTGGGCCAGACTGAGCGCCGGCGAATCCGGCATCCGCACCATCACCCGCTTTCCCACCGAGGGGCTGAAAACCACTATCGCAGGCTCGGTCGATTTTGTGCCGGTCGAGCCGTTCTCCTCGACCGAACTGTCGGAGCGGCTGGCCGATCTCGCCACCGAGGAAGCGGTGGCGCAGGCCGGCATCGGCGGCAAGGGCGATTTTCCGGGGCCGTTGTTTCTGGCGGTCGCGCCCGTCGAGGTGGAATGGCCGCAGCGGCAGGCGCTCGGCCGCGCCATCGGCAGCGGCGTCGAGATCGATTACGACCAGATGCTGCGCGTCTCCGGCGGCGGCCGCTTCACCGCCTTCCACCGCCGCTACATGTTCGGCTCGATCGCCGATCATGTCGCCGGTCGCTTCGGCACCAAGGGCGCGCCGATCTCGCTGTCGACGGCGTGCGCGTCGGGGGCCACCGCGATTCAGCTCGGCGTCGAATCGATCCGCCGCGGCGAAACCGATGCGGCGCTGTGCGTCGGCACCGAAGGATCGGTCAACCCGGAATCGCTGATCCGTTTCTCGCTGCTGTCGGCGCTCTCGACCCAGAACGACCAACCGACCCACGCCTCGAAGCCGTTCTCGAAGAACCGCGACGGCTTCGTGATGGCGGAAGGCGCCGGCGCGCTGGTGCTGGAGAGCCTTGAGGCCGCGACCGCGCGCGGCGCGCGCATTCTCGGCGTGCTGGCGGGCTGCGGCGAACTGACGGACTCCTTCCATCGCACCCGCTCCAGCCCGGACGGCAAGCCGATCATCGGCTGCGTCCGCAACGCGCTGGCCGACGCCGGGATGACGCCGGAGCAGATCGACCACATCAACGCCCACGGCACTTCGACGCCGGAAAACGACAAGATGGAATATCTCGGCATCGCCACCGTATTCGGCGAGCGCGCCAAGGAGGTGCCGGTGTCGTCGAACAAGTCGATGGTGGGTCACACCATCTCGGCCGCCGGCGCGGTCGAGGCGGTGTTCTCGCTACTGACGCTGGAGCATCAGCGGATTCCGCCGACCATCAATTACGACGTCCCCGACCCCGCGATCCCGTTCGACGTGGTGCCGAACAAGGCGCGCGACGCCCGCGTCACCACCGTGATGTCGAATTCGTTCGGCTTCGGCGGCCAGAACGCATCGCTGATTATCACCGGCGAGCCGGCGTAAGACCTAGAGCCTGTTTCAACTACGTTGAATCAGGCTCGTCGCTTATCTTTTTGTTTGAGCATGATCTTTTCCGAAAACCGGTTTCCACTTTTCGGGATCATGCTCTAAGGCGCGGAGCGCAACGTCATCCAATGCAACGCGCCCTGCTCCGCACCAAGGCCAAGATTCGCGACGCGCTGAAACCGCTCGGCGAGGTAACCGTCGGCGCGCTGACGGTCGCGCTGTTGCGCACCACGCGCTATTTCGACCCGATCAATACCGCGAACCTGTTCGGCCGGATCGCGCGAGGGATCGGCCCGCTGTTTCGCGAGAACCGGATCGGCCGCGCCAATCTCACGGCGGCGTTTCCGGAGAAGTCGCCGCGGGAGATCGACGCCATCCTCACCGGGGTCTGGGACAATCTCGGGCGTATCGCCGCCGAGTTCGCCCATATCGATCACATCTGGGAGCACGATCCGGCGCATCCGGAGGAAAGCCGCATCGAAATCGAGCCGCGCACCCATGAGTTGTTCGCGCAACTGCGGCTCGACGGCAAGCCGGCGCTGATCTTCGCCAGCCATATCGGCAACTGGGAGCTTCCCGCGCTCGCCGCCGTGGCGCACGGGCTTGACGCGGCGGTGCTGTTCCGGCGGCCGAACATCGCATCCGCCGATCGCGCCATCGAACGGCTGCGCGCGGTCAACATGGGGACGCTGATCCCGGCGGGCCGCGACGCGCCATTCAAGCTGGCGCAGGCGCTGGAGAACGGCCAGCACGCCGCGATGCTGGTCGATCAGTATTTCACCAACGGCGTGGACGTGACCTTCTTCGGCCGCAAGACCAAGGCAAACCCGCTGCTGGCCCGGCTGCGCCGGCAGATCGATTGCCCGATCCACGGCGTGCGCATCATCCGCCTGCCCGGCCACCGCTTCCGCGCCGAACTCACCGAGGAAATCCCGCCGGTGCGGACGGCCCAAGGCGACATCGATATTCAGGGCACCATGCAGGCGATCACCTCGGTCATCGAGAGCTGGATCCGCGAATATCCCGACCAGTGGCTGTGGCTGCATCGGCGATGGCGGTAGGCCGTCGTAAGCTTGTGGCGGCGTCATCCCGAGAGCCTGACTGGAAGTTCGTGTTTTGCACGGGCGCGCAACACGAAAACCATTGTCCCCGCGCAGGCGGGGACAACGCTGAGGTCGTTCGTCTTGTAGCCATCACCGCCCGGTCTTCACCCGCGTCCACAGCCGGTTGATGATACGCTGGGTCGCCTGATTGCGCGCGGTGATGACGTAGAGACGCTTCATGGTCGCCGCGTCCGGATAGATCGCCTTGTCGTCAAAGACCTTCGGATCGATCAGCTTCTGGCTGGCGAGGTTGCCGTTGGCATAGGACATGTAACTGGAATTTTTCGCCGCGACCTCGGGCCGCAGCAAATAGTCGATCAGCGCGTAAGCCTCATCGACGTTTTTGGCGTCGGCCGGGATCGCCAGATTGTCGAAGAACATCTGCGCGCCCTCCTTCGGAATCACGTAGCCGATTTCGACGCCGTTTCCGGCTTCCGCCGCGCGCTTGCGCGCCTGCATGATGTCGCCGGACCAGCCGACCACGAGACAGATTTCGCCGGTCGCCAGCGCCGTCAGATATTCGGAGGAATGAAACTTGCGGACGAACGGACGCACCTTGCCGACCAGCGCCGCCGCGGCCTCAAGATCGGCCTGCGCGGTGGAGTTCGGATCGCGCCCGAGATACTTCAGCGCCGCCGGCAGGATGTCGTCGGCCGAATCCAGCATCTGCACGCCACAGTCCTTGAACTTCGCAAGCTGCTCGGGATCGAACACTATTTCCCACGAGGTGATTTGCGCGCCGGGTCCAAGGATTTTCTGCACCGCCTTGAAGTTGTAGCCGATGCCGGTGGTGCCCCACATATAGTTCACGGCGTAGGCGTTCTCGGCGTCGTAGACCGCGAGCCGCTGCGTCACTTCGGGCCACAGGTTGGCGAGGTTCGGCAACTTCGCCTTGTCGAGCTTGCGAAATATGTTGGCGCCGATCTGGCGTTGCAGGAAATAGGCGCTTGGCACCACGAGGTCGTAGCCGGATTTCCCGGCCAGCAACCGCGTCTCCAGCGTCTCGTTGGCGTCAAACGTGTCGTAGACCACCTTGATGCCGGTTTCGCTGGTGAAGTCGTCGAGCACGCCCGGCGCAACATAGTTCGACCAGTTGTAGAAATGGACCGTGCGCTGCTGCGCGTGGGCCGCCGTTGCCATCAGCGTCGCCGTCGCGAGCATCGCCGCCGCCAGTCCGGCCAGCCGTCGCGCCAGATCCCGAGCCGCCAATCACACCTCCTTATCGCCGCAGCGCATCCGACAACCGCTCCAGCGCGGCGTCCAGCGTGGCGTCGTTCTTCGAGAAACAGAACCGCACCACCGAGGTCACCGGCTCAGCCTCATAAAAAGCCGAGACCGGGATCGCCGCAACCTTGTGTTCGGTCACGATACGGCGACAGAACGCCTCATCCGTCTCGTTGCGGCCGATGGCGGCGAGATCGACGGTGAGGAAATAGGTACCCTGCGACGGCAGCACCGGGAAACCAAGGCGGATCAGCCCCGCCGTCAGGCGGTCGCGGCTGCGGGTCAACTCGGCGCGCATGTCGTGAAAGAACGCATCCGGCTTGCCGAGCCCGTAGGCCACCGCGACCTGAAGGTTGGGCGCGGTGGTGAAGGTGAGGAACTGATGCACCTTGGCGGCGACGCGCAACAGCGGCGGCGCGGCGCAGACGAAGCCGATCTTCCAGCCGGTCAGCCCGAAGATCTTCCCAGCCGAGCCGATCTTCAGCGTGCGCTCGCGCATCCCCGGAATGGTAATCAGCGGAATATGCGCGTGGCCGTCGAAAACGACATGCTCCCACACCTCGTCGCAGATCGCGATGGCGTCGAACTCCTGACAGAAGCGCGCCAAGAGTTCGAGGTCCTCGCGCGGATAGACGACCGCGGCCGGGTTCAGCGGGTTGTTGAAGACCACCGCCTTGGTTTTCCGATTGAAGACCGCGCGCAGCATCTCCTCGTTCAGCCGCCAATCGGGCGGCTGCAACCGCACCAGACGCGGAATGCCGCCGGCCTGCCGAACGATCGGTAGATAGGAATCATACATCGGCTGAAACAGCACGACTTCATCGCCCGGCTCGATCACCGCCAGCAGCGAACTGGTGATCGCCTCGGTGCCGCCGGACGTCACCATCACCTCGGTCATCGGATCGAGGGTAAGGCCGTGCCAGTGCCCGTAATGGGTGGCGATGGCCTGCCGCAATTCGGGGATGCCCATCATCGACGGGTACTGGTTGTAGCCGTTCACCACCGCGTCCGCGGCGGCGCGGCGAATATCTTCCGGCCCCGGCGCGTCGGGAAATCCCTGACCGAGATTGATGGCGTTGTTGTCGCGGGCAAGCTGCGACATGGCCTCGAACACGGTGACGGGCAGACCAGCGAAAACCTTGTTCATGGCGCGACTCAACCGCCGGTCCGGGTCGGCAGCCCGGCTGCCTTCCAGGCGATGATGCCGCCCGCCAGATGCTTGTCGTAAGGCAAGCCCTCGGCCTGCAAGGCCAGCGATATCCTTGCCGAGCGGGCGCCGGAGCGGCAGGCGAACACCAGCTCACGGCCGTTGAGGTCGGGAATCGCGGCGGGGTCGAAGCTGGAGAGCGGCAGCGCCACGGCGTCGGGATAGGCTTCCGCCGCCACCTCGTTGGGCTCGCGGATATCGACCAGAAGATAACGCCCGTCCCGTATCCCGTTCGCCACATCCCGAGGCGTCAGATCCCGCACCCTGATCGTCCGTTCAGCCACCAAACTCTCCTCGCCGCTTGCCTTCGGGCCTGCCCCGCAGGTCGTGAAACTCACCCCTGCCGGGACGAAAATCAAGCGCCGCGCGGTCAGATCGTGACCGTCAGATCGTGACCTGGGTGCCGACCTCGACGACGCGGCCGGTCGGAATCTGGAAATAGTCGGTGGCGTCGTTGGCGGAGCGGCTGAGCAGGATGAACAGGCGGTCCTGCCAGCGCGGCATCTCGGATTTCACCGCCGGCTTGAGCGAGCGGCGCGACACGAAGAACGACGTGGACATGATGTCGAACTGCCAGCCGAGCTTGCGGGCGATGCCGAGCGCGCGCGGCACGTTGGGCGATTCCATGAAGCCGAAGCGCAGCCGCACCGTGGCGAACTTCTCGCTGATGCTCTCCATGTGGACGCGCTCCAGCGGATCGACCCGCGGCGTCTGCGTCGTCTCGACGGTGAGGATGACGTTGTGCTCGTGCAGCACCTTGTTGTGCTTGAGGTTGTGCAACAGCGCGGTCGGCACGAAGTTGGGATCGCTGGTGAGGAAGACGGCGGTGCCCTTGACGACGTGCGGCGGCCGCTTCTCCAGGCTCTTGATGAGGTCGAGCAGCGGCACCTCGGTGCGCCGCGTCTTCTCGATCAAGAGGGCCGCGCCGCGCCGCCACGTCCAGATCACAATCACCATCAGAATGCCGAACGCCATCGGCACCCACGCCCCCTCGAACAGCTTGAGAAGGTTGGCGCTGAAGAAGGCGAAATCGACCACCACCAGCGGAAATACCAGTGCCGCCGCCATCGCCGCGCGGAAATTCCACAGCTTCCACACCACGACGAAGCCCATGATGCCATCGGCGACCATGGTGGTGGACACCGCGATGCCATAGGCCGAGGCAAGGCCGCTCGACGTGCGGAACAGCCCGACCAGCAGCAGCACGCCGACCAGCAGCAGCAGGTTGACGCGCGGCAGATAAATCTGCCCGGCATGAGTCTCGGAGGTGTAGCGCACCTCGAAACGCGGCAGTAGGCCGAGCTGCACGGCCTGACGGATCAGGGAATACGCCCCGGTGATGACGGCTTGACTGGCGATCACGGTGGCGGCGGTGGCGAGAAACACCAGCGGCAGGATCATCGGCTCCGGCGCCAGACGATAGAAGGTGTTCTCGATCGCCTCCGGGTGGGCGAGGATCAAGGCGCCCTGCCCGAAGTAATTCAACAATAGCGCCGGCAGCACCAGATAGAACCACGCGGCCTGGATCGGCTTGCGGCCGAAGTGACCGAGATCGGCATAAAGCGCCTCGCCTCCCGTCACCGACAGGAACACCAGCCCCATGATGACCAGCCCGATCAGGCCGTGATTGAGCAGGAAGTGGATGGCGTACCACGGATTGACCGCGAACAGCACGGTCCGGTCCTCGTTGATGTGCAGCACGCCGAGGATCGCGATGGTCACGAACCACAGCGCCATCACCGGGCCGAACGCGGTGGCGACGCGCGCGGTGCCCCGGCTCTGCACCGAAAACAGCAGGATGAGGATCGCGAGCGTCAGGGGAACCACGTAAGGGTCGAGCGCCGGCGCGGCCAGCTTCAACCCCTCGACGGCGGACAGCACCGAGATCGCTGGTGTGATCATCGAGTCGCCGATGAACATCGAGGCGCCGACCACGCCGAGCGCCAGCAGAAACCAGCTTCGCCGCCCCAGCGCGCGCTGCCCCAGCGCCATCAGCGACAAGGTTCCGCCCTCGCCGTTGTTGTCGGCGCGCAGCAGCAGCAGCACGTATTTCGCGGTGACGACGATGAACAACGACCACAGGATCAGCGACAGCACGCCAAGCACGATGGCCGGCGTCACCGCGCCTTTCTGCGCGGCATGGCTGACGGCCTCGCGAAACGCGTAGAGCGGCGAGGTTCCGATGTCACCAAAAACGACCCCGATGCTGCCGAGCGTAAGCGCCCAGAAGCCAGTCGTCACCGGGGGCTCGCCAGCGGTCTCGGGCGATGTTTCGCTCGCAGTCATGATACCGGGAAACGCTCTGTTGGGTTGGGTCCGGGCTAATGGAGCACGCGGCGGGCGGCGTCAAGTCGCCGATGGTCGCCTCCAGCAGCGACCGCGGCGGCAGACTACCGCAAAGATTTCCGGCAAAAAAGGAGTTGACAGTATTAGGGTTTCAGGTTCGGCGGCAGCGGCGGGTCTTCACGCATCAGGGTGATGGTGACGCGGCGGTTGGCGGCAATCGCGGGATCGTCCGGGAACAGCGGCGCGCTGTCGGCCTTGCCCGACACCGCGAAGATATGGCTGGCCGGCAAGCCTTCCCGTTCGAGAATCTGGCGCACCGCGTTGGCGCGGTCGGCGGAGAGATCGAACGCATCGTAGCCGGAACCGGTCGCGGCGTCGCCCGACGCGGTGTGGCCGGTGATCGAGACGCGCAGCGGCGTCGCCCTCAAAGGCCCGGCCAGCCGTTGCAGCAGCATCCGCGTGCGCTCGTAAGGCACCTTCGAGTTCTCGGCGAACATCGAGCGGCCGTCCTGATCGACGATTTCGAGGTTGAGCCCGGTCTTCGTCTCCTCGAACATCACATGCTTGGAGATTTCGGTCAGTTCCGGCATGTCCTGCAACGCCTGTCGCAGCGAGGCCGAGGCCAGCGCGAACTCGCGATCGGTTTTCAGACGCGCGCCCTGAATCCGGCTGCGCTCCTGCTCGTCCGGGGTCGGCGTGTTGGAGGATTCCTCGGGCGAGATGTGATCGACGTTCTTCAACCGCGGCCGCGTCGGCAGGCCGTCGGATTCGATCATTCCGGAGAAGCGCGATTCCGTCTGCACGCCGAAGGCGTCGCGCATCGAGCCGGCGACGATCTTGAGCTTTTGCTGATCCTGATTGGAGAACGCCACCAGCATGACGAAGAAGCTCATCATCAGGCCCATCAGATCGGCGAAGGTCACGAACCAGCCGTGACCTCCCCCGTGCGCATCGCCGCGTTTCTTCTTGGCCATGGCGTTCGCTCAGCTTTCCGCGTCAGGCCGGAACTGTCTCGCCGTCTTCGTGGCGATGCTTTTCCGGCAGGTAGGCCAGCAGCATTTCGCGCACCAGCGTCGGGCTTTTGGAATCGCGGATCATCAGAATGCCGTCGATAATGAGCGTGCGGTTGGTTTCCTCGTCGAGCAACTTGCCATGCAGCTTGTCGGCGATCGGCAGGCAGAACAGGTTGGCGACCAGCGCGCCGTAAAGCGTCGCCAGCAGCGCCGTCGCCATGAAGGGACCAAGCTTCGACGGGTCGGTCATGTTGGCGAACATCTGCACCATGCCGATCAGGGTGCCGATCATGCCGAACGCCGGCGCGCAATCGCCGATCGCGCGATAGATCTTGCCGCCCTCGTCGAGATGCATCAGGAAATTGTCGCGGTCGCGCTCAAGGTTGTCGCGGATGAATTCGAGATCGTAGCCATCGGCGACGAAGCGGATGCCCTTGGCGAGGAACGGCTCGTCGGTCTCGACCTTTTCGAGGCCGACCGGGCCCTGCTTGCGGGCGATCTCGGCGATGCGGGCCAGTTCGTCGACGAGGTCGCGGGCCGACAGCCGGCTCATGGTGAAGGCGAACTTGGCGCCGAGCGGCAGGCCGTGCAGGATCGCACTGAGCGGAAAGCGGATCAGGGTGGCGGCGATCGAGCCGCCGAAGATAATGATCATCGCGTGTTCGCTGATGAACATATGCAGGTCGCCGCCCATGAAGATCATCAGCGCGATGACGATGGAGCCGAAAATCAGGCCAACGCCAGTGGTGATATCCATGGAGAACTCCGAACGCCTACTACGCAACCGCCGTCCTGCCGGACCGCGTCGCCCTTCTGAGCCGTGGTGCGACCCTAGCGGGTACGCGCTTAAAGAGCCGTAAAGGTTAAACGCGCCGGGAACCGGCGGTGGCGTGGGCGGCGCGCAACCGTGCCGCCCGGCGCGGAGAAAACGCCGGTCGGGCAAGGGTCTTCGCGGTTAAGGCGGCGCTAACCAAACACGGCGACGGCGCCGCAGGCGACGATTTGCGGAAGGCCCGTCCCGGATCAGTTCAGTCGCGTCGGCCGGTCGTCCGGGTCGGAATGGATATCTCGGGCGGAAAACGGCTCGGTCGTTGATACCCCGGCGGGCTCCCCGACGGCCATGGACCGAGTGTCGAAGTCGCGCCGCTGGTCGCGAAAGGACTTCCAGCCGGCCGGCAGGCTGAGCAGATAAACCACCGATCCGACCGACAGGATCTGCCACGGATAGGCGATCAGCAGCGCCACGAACAGCACCGCCGCGACGAACGCCGGCAGCACCATTTCCGACGGCACCCGCCAACGCATCGCCTTGCCGGAGAACACCGGCAGCCGCGACACCATCAGGAAGGCGACCAGCACGGTGTAGAACGCGGTTACGGTAGCGTGCGGCATCGAGACGCCGAGAAAGCCGAGATAGACCGGCAGCAACACCGTCAGCGCGCCGGCCGGGGCCGGAACGCCGGTGAAGAAATTCCCCGCGAACGGGTATTTGCTGGGCTCGTCGATCGCGGCGTTAAAGCGCGCCAGCCGCAGGCCGCCGCTGATGGCGAAGATCATCGCGGCGATCCAGCCGACGTTGTTGAGGTCGTGCAACTGCCAGAAATACAGGATGAGGCCCGGCGCCACGCCGAAATTGACGAAATCGGCCAGGCTGTCGAGTTCGGCGCCGAACCGCGACTGCCCCTTGATGAGCCGCGCCACCCGGCCGTCCACCCCGTCCAGCACCGCGGCGAAGACGATGGCCCCGACCGCCAGTTCCAGCCGTCCCTCGGTGGCGAGGCGAATGGCGGTGAGGCCGGCGCAGATCGCCAGCAGGGTGATCATGTTGGGAACCAGCATCCGCACCGGAATCGGCCGGAACCGGCGGCGGCGCAGTTCGGGATATTCCGGGTCGGTCGGCACTCGCATGGCCTCCATATAGCAACCACGCCCCGGTTCCGCCATGCGCGTCTTTCGCCGCACCGGTCAGCACCAGGCCCGCGCCGGCGGTCAATGGCTGCGGAAGGTCGCCTCGCCGCTGCCCGGCAGCAGGTCCGCCAGCACCGTTTCGCCGGCCACCGCCGTCTGCCCCACCGCGACCAGCACGCGCGCGCCTTCCGGCAGATAGACGTCGAGCCGCGAGCCGAAGCGGATCAGGCCGAACCGCTCGCCCGCACCGACAAGCTGGCCCTCGCGCACGAACGACACGATGCGCCGCGCCACCAGCCCGGCAATCTGCACCACGCCGATGCGGCCGGAGGGCGTCGAGATCACCAGCCCGTTGCGCTCGTTGTCCTCGCTCGCCTTGTCGAGTTCGGCGTTGATGAACTTGCCGGGCCGATAGACGATACGATCGATGCGGCCCGCCACCGGGCTGCGGTTCACATGGCAGTTGAACACGCTCATGAAGACCGACACCCGCAGCAGCGGCTGGTTGCCGAGCCCGAGTTCGGGCGGCGGCAGCGCCGGCGCGACCATCGATACCCGGCCGTCGGCCGGCGACACCACCAGCCCCTCGCGCACCGGCGTCACCCGCACCGGGTCGCGGAAGAACAGCGCGCACCAGATGGTAAGCAGCGTGCCGAGCCAGCCGAGCGGCGTCCAGATCCAGAACAGGATCAGGCTGGCCAGCGCGAAGCCGCCGATGAACGGATAGCCTTCCGGGTGGATCGGCGGAATCTGCGCGCGGATGGAATGGGCAATCGACATAGGTTCTCGAATCCGGTTTCGGTCAGGGACCATAGCACGCGGCGGGGCTATTCCGCAGCCGCCGACATGGCGTCATCGTCGTCGGCCGCAGGCGGCCGACGATTCGGCGCGACGCTTTCCTCGCCGACCTCCGCCAGCCGCTCGCGCGCCGCTTCCGCCTCGCGCTGCCGGTTCCACATACTGGCATAGAGCCTGTCCTTCGCCAGCAGGTCGCCGTGGGTTCCACGCTCGACGATACGTCCGTGATCGAGCACGATGATATCGTCCGCGCCGACGATGGTGGAGAGCCGGTGCGCGATCACCAGCGAGGTCCGGTTGCGCGATACGCCCTCCAGCGCGTCCTGGATCTCGCGCTCGGTGTGGCTGTCCAGCGCCGAGGTCGCCTCATCCAGCACCAGAATCGGCGGTGCCTTGAGAATGGTGCGGGCGATCGCCACGCGCTGCTTCTCGCCGCCGGACAGCTTGAGGCCGCGCTCGCCGACCTCGGTATCGTAGCCCTGCGGCGAGCGGTGGATGAAGACGTCGATCTGCGCCAGCTTCGCCGCCTCCTCGACCTCGGCGTCGCTCGCTTCCCAGCGGCCGTAACGGATGTTGTAGCGGATGGTGTCGTTGAACAGCACGGTGTCCTGCGGCACCATGCCGATGGCATTGCGTAGCGAGCGCTGGGTAACATCGCGGATGTCCTGCCCGTCGATCAGGATACGGCCGCCCGATACTTCATAGAGCCGGAACAGCAGCCGCGAGATGGTGGACTTGCCCGCGCCGGAGGGGCCGACGATGGCGACCGTCTGGCCGGCCGGAACCTCGAAGCTCAGCCCTTGCAGGATCGGCCGCTCCGGATCGTAGGCGAACGACACGTTGTCGAAAGTGACGCGGCCGGCGGCGACCTTCAGCGCCTGCGCGCCGGGCAGGTCCTTCACCTCGGGGCTGCGCGCCAGCATGACGAACATTTTCTCGATGTCGATCACCGCCTGCTTGATCTCGCGATAGACCATGCCCATGAAATTCAGCGGCTGGTAGAGCTGGATCATCATGGCGTTGATCATGACGAAATCGCCGACCGTATTGGTGCCGTTGCGCACGCCGACGGCGCACATCAGCATCGTCGCGGTGAGGCCGACGGTGAAGATGATGGTCTGCCCGATGTTGAGCAGCACCAGCGAGGTGTAGGTCTTGACGCTGGCGCGCTCGTAGCGCTCCATCGAACGGTCATAGCGCGCGGCCTCACGCTCCTCGGCGCCGAAATACTTCACCGTCTCGTAGTTGAGCAGCGAGTCGATGGCTTTGGTGTTGGCCTCGGTGTCGGAATCGTTCATCCGCCGGCGGATGTCGATGCGCCATTCGGTGGCGACGTAGGTGAACCACATGTAGATGACGACGGTAATCATCGTCACCGCGACGTAGCGCCAGTCGAACTGCCACAGCAGCACCGCCGTCAATAGCGCTACCTCGACGATGGTCGGCACCAGTTGCAGGATCACCATGCGCACCATCACCTCGATGCCGAGGCGGCCGCGCTCCAGAACCCGCGTCAGCCCGCCGGTGCGGCGTTCGAGATGGAAGCGCAGCGACAGTTCATGCATGTGCACGAAGGTCAGATACGCCAGCCGGCGCACCGCGTGCATCGCCACCTTGGCGAAGATTCCGTCGCGCCACTGAGTCAGGAGCGCCATCAGGATGCGCCCCCCGCCGTAAACCGCGGTCATCAGGAGCGGCGAGGCGATCAGCCACAACAGCCAGTTCGAGGACGCAACCGGCGCGGTGCCGGCACCGGTCAGCGCATCGATCGCCCACTTGAAGGTGAACGGCACCGACAGCGTCGCGAGCTTGGCGAGCAGCAAGAGCACCAACGCCCACACCACCCGCTGCTTGAGATCGGCGCGGTCGCCGGGCCAGATGTGCGGCCACAGGTTCACCAGCGTCCGGATCAATGACGTCCGCGCACCCGTATCCTGGACCGCCAGCGGCGGTTCGGCGTTAGGTGCGTAATCGATATCGGCCATCCATTTCCCCGGATGCGTAAAACCATTGGGGACCGCCGCCGGATGCCGGCGCGGTCCGCGATCGTGGTGTCATATAGAAGGTTTGACCGGCGCTCGCACCCTCGCCGGGAGGATTCTTTTACCACCCGCACCGCCGGCCGGCTGAGGAAACCGGCCTCGGGCGGCTCCCGTCTTGACGCTGTCACAGGCCGATGCCACATCAAGCGCATGACTGATATCAAAACCGTCTGCGTCTATTGCGGCTCCGGCCCCGGCACCAACCCCCGTTTCATCGAAGCAGCCAAGGCATTCGGAAAGGCCCTCGCCGAAAACGGCGTCGGCCTGGTCTATGGTGGCGGCTCGATCGGCCTGATGGGCGCGGTCGCGTCCTCCGTACTGGAAAACGGCGGAATCGTCACCGGGATCATTCCGGATTTCCTGGTAAAGCGCGAAAACGCCATGACGCGCGCGCAGGAAATGATCGTCACCCACGACATGCACGAGCGCAAGCGGCTGATGTTCGAGCGCTCCGACGCCTTCGTCGCACTGCCCGGCGGCATCGGCACGCTGGAAGAACTGGTCGAGCAACTGACGTGGCAGCAGCTCGGCCGTCACAGTAAGCCGATCCTGCTCGCCAACGTCGACGGCTTCTGGGAGCCGCTGCTCAAGCTGATCGAGCACATGCGCGCGACCGCCTTCATCCGCCCGACGCTGACCGTGGACATCCTCAAGGCGGAGCGCGTCGAGGACATTCTGCCGAAGCTGCGCGCGGCCGCAGCCCGCGTGCCGGAAGCGGACAAACAACTGACGCCGAGCGTCGCGCAGCGGCTCTAACCTTCGCGACTCCCAACCGGGGCGGCGGTATAATCGGCCGATGCACTTCCCCAACGATGCGCCGGCCGCTATCGTCGCATCGTGGAACGCCACGCCCCCGCGACGATCGACCGATCGCGACGATGCCGGGCGCAATTCTAAGGGAGGACCGACGATGTCACGCCGCCTGACGACACGCTTCACCCCCTGCCTCGTGCTCGCCGCCGCCCTCGCCTTCGCTTCGCCCGCAAGCGCGCAGTCGCTGCCGTCCACCAATCCCGACGAACTGCCGCAACTGCGGCCCGGCGTGGTGGCCGGCTACATTGCGCGCGACAAGCTGATCGACAGTCTGGCGCTGCTGCCTCCCCCGCCCGAAGCAGGATCGGAAGCGCAGGCCAGCGACGACGCCGCGCGGCGCGCCGTGTTGCCGATCCGGGAGTCCGCGCGCTGGAAACTCGCCGCGCGCGACGCCGACTACACCTCGCCGAAATCGGTCGAAGTCTTCGCCTGCACGCTCGGCATCGCCATCTCGCCGACCGCCACGCCGCATCTCAACATGCTGCTGCGGCGGACGCTGGTCGATGCCGGGCTCGCCACCTACAAGGCGAAGATCCGCTACAACCGGACGCGGCCGTTCGTCGCCGCCAACGACAACTCCTGCTACCCGAAGGACGAGGAGACGCTGCGCAAGGATGGCTCCTACCCGTCCGGCCATTCGGCCTACGGCTGGGCGTGGGCGCTGATCCTCGCGGAAATGGTGCCGGACAGGGCCGACGCGATCATCCAGCGCGGTTATCAGTTCGGCCAGAACCGCATCGTCTGCGGCGTGCACTGGCAGAGCGACGTCAACGCCGGCCGGGTGGTGGCGGCCGCCGTGGTGGCGCAGCTCCACACCAATGCCGACTTCAAGGCGCAGTTCGGCGCGGCGCAGAAGGAAGTGCAGACGGCGCTGGCGAACAATCCGACGCCCGATTGCGCGCTGGAGCAGGAGGCGGCGCGCTAGCTTCTAGTTGGAGCATGATCTTATCCGGCCGGAAGGGCCGCGCAGCGCAAACCGGCTCTCACCCCGGATCTCTTGACAGAAACGCCGTGACATGAGGCGTCATTGCCGGGCCCGACCCGGCAATCCATCATTTTCAGAAGATGGATGCGCGGATCAAGTCCGCGCATGACGGCGGATGATTCCGCCAAAACCGGAGAGCCTGCTAAACCGGGGCGTTGGATTTCACCAGCTTGTAGACCACCGAATCCATCAGCGCTTGGAACGAGGCGTCGATGATGTTGGACGACACGCCGATGGTGGTCCAGCGCTCGCCCAGTTCGTCCTCGCTCTCGATCAGCACGCGCGTCACCGCCTCGGTGCCGCCGTTGAGGATGCGCACGCGATAGTCGGCGAGCTTCAGGCCCTCGATGTACTTCTGATACTTGCCAATATCCTTGCGCAGCGCGACGTCGAGCGCGTTGACCGGGCCGTTGCCTTCCGCCGCCGAGATCGTCGTCTCGCCGTCGACCTCGACCTTGACCACCGCCATCGCCACCGTGACGCGGCGGCCCATGGCGTTGTAGCGCTGCTCGACATTGACATCGAACTGCTCGACGCGGAAATACTCCGGCACCTTGCCGAGCGTGCGCCGCGCCAAGAGATCGAACGAGGCGTTGGCGGATTCGTAGGCGTAGCCCGCCGCCTCGCGCGCCTTCATCTCGTCGATCAGGCGATCAAGCTTGGGATCGTTTTTGTCGAAGGCAATGCCGGCCTTCTCCAGTTCGGCCAGCACGTTGGAGCGTCCGGCCTGATCCGACACCAGCACCTGACGATGATTGCCCACCGCTTCAGGAGCGACGTGCTCGTAGGTCGCGGGATCTTTGAGAATGGCGGAGGCATGAATGCCGGTCTTGGTGACGAAGGCGCTGGCGCCGACATACGGCGCGTGACGGTCGGGTACGCGGTTGAGGATTTCGTCGAGCGCGCGCGAAACGCGGGTCAGCGTCGCCAGCTTCTCGTCGGTGACGCCGATCTCAAAGGCGTCGGCGAATTCCTTCTTCAGCTTCAGCGTCGGAATGATGGAGCAGAGATTGGCGTTGCCGCAGCGCTCACCAAGCCCGTTCAGCGTTCCCTGAATCTGCCGCACGCCGCCGCGCACCGCGGCCAGCGAATTGGCCACTGCCTGCTCGGTGTCGTTGTGCGCGTGAATGCCAAGGTGATTGCCTGGAATATGCTTCGCGACTTCGCGCACCACCGCCTCGATGCGGTCCGGCATGGTGCCGCCGTTGGTGTCGCACAACACCACCCAGCGCGCGCCGGCGGCGTAAGCGGTTCGCGCGCAGGTCAGCGCGAAAGCGGGGTCCTCCGCATAGCCGTCGAAGAAGTGCTCGCAGTCCAGCATCACCTCGCGGCCTGCGGCTTTCGCGGCGGCGACGCTGTCGCGGATCGAGGCGAGGTTTTCCTCTTTCGTGGTTCCGAGCGCCACGCGCACCTGATAGGCCGACGACTTGGCGACGAAGCAGATCGCATCGGCCTGCGCTTCGAGCAGCGCGGCGACGCCGGGGTCGTTGGAGACGGAACGCCCCGCGCGCCGTGTCATGCCGAACGCGGTGAAGCGAGCGTTATGGAAATTCGGCTTCTCGAAAAAGAACTCGGTATCGGCGGGGTTGGCGCCGGGATAACCGCCTTCGACATAATCGAGCCCGAGTTCGTCGAGCAGCCCCGCGATTAACCGCTTGTCATGCAGCGAGAAGTCGACGCCATTGGTCTGCGCGCCATCGCGCAACGTGGTGTCGAACAGATAGAGACGTTCGCGACTCATGAGTTTGATTCCGGATTTGGCGCAGGCTTCGCGGCGAGTGCTTTCTGCATCGTGGTGTTGGCCAGCCACTCGTCGCCTACGGTGACGCTGTTGCGGCGCTGCGCGACGTAACCGCGCTTGAGAAACAAAGGTTCGGCGGTGTCGCTGGCGTCCACCGTCAGCACGGTCGCGCCGCGCGCGGCGGCGAGTTTTTCCAGCGCATCGCACAACATGGCGGCGACGCCCTGCCGCGCCACGCTCGGATGCACGAACAGCATGTCGATGTGATCGATGCTTTTCAGCGAGGCGAAGCCTACGGCCGAGCCGTTGATGGTCGCGACCAGCGTCAGTTGTCCGGCAAGCTTCTTGCCGAACGCATCTTCGTCATCGGCGCGGCTCGCCCACGCCGCCTGCTGCGCCTCGCTGTAGTCGTCGCCGGCCAACTCCTCGATGCTGGCGACGAAGATCGCGGCCAGCACCGCAACGTCGGCGGGAAGGAACGGCCGCAGCGCCGGCTTCGGCATCGCCTGCCCCATCACCAGGCTCCGAACAGTTTTAGCGCAATCACGACGGCGGCGGCGATCACCACCCATTTCAGCACGATGTAGTAGGTGCGATGTTTGGCGAACGGCGTGTCGGATTTGCTCATCGCGCCACCTCCCACGTCGTCATCGGCTTGCCGTCGGCGTCCTTGCCGTCCTTGAGCACGATGCCCATCGCGGCGAGTTCATCGCGGATGCGATCGGACTCCGTAAAATTTTTCGCAGCGCGCGCGGCGGTGCGTTGGGCGATGTAATTGTCGATCACCTCGCGGCTTGGCAGATCGCTGACGTCCAGTCCGTAGTTGGCGATCTCGTCCGCAGCCTCGCCGTTCCAGACACCGAGGAAACGCAGCGTGGTGTGCAGATGCGCGGCCGCCTCAAGGTTTCCGCTTCTCGCTTCGCGATGAAACGCATGGAGCATCGCGACGACGCCCGGCGTGTTCAGATCGTCGGCCAGAACGTCGAGGGATTCTTGCGGCAAAACGGTGGCGGACGGCGCGACGCCCGCCGCGACAGTAATCCAGTCGGTCAGCGCCTTGCGGACCTCGACCAGCCGCTCGACGGTCCAGTCGATCGGCTGGCGGTAGTGCGTCATCAGCATCGCCAGACGCAGCACCGCGCCATGCCATTTGGTCGCGCCGAACGCCGTCGTCGCCAGCAGGTCGCGGATGGTGACGAAGTTGCCGAGCGACTTCGACATCTTCTCGCCCTCGACCTGAAGGAAGCCGTTGTGCATCCAGACATTGGCCATGCGGTCGTGGTGGAAAGCGCAGCACGACTGCGCCAGTTCGTTCTCGTGATGCGGAAACACCAGATCGATGCCGCCACCATGAATGTCGAACTGTTCGCCGAGATGCTTCCACGCCATCGCCGAGCATTCGAGATGCCAGCCCGGCCGCCCTTCAGCCGCGATGCCGGCCGGCGACGGCCATGACGGCTCGTCCGGCTTCGACGGTTTCCACAGCACGAAGTCCATGGCGTCGCGCTTGTAGGGCGCGACGTCGACGCGCGCGCCGGCCAGCATCTCGTCGAGCGAGCGGCGCGCAAGGCGTCCGTAGTCTTTCATCGAGGCGACGGCGAACAGCACATGGTCCTGCTCGACATAGGCGTGGCCGCCTTCGATCAGCTTCTCGATGATGGCGCGCATTTCCGGGATGTGCTCGGTGGCGCGCGGCTCGACGCTCGGCCGCAGGCAGCCCAGCGCATCGACGTCGGCGTGAAACTGCGCCTCGGTCGCCTCGGTGACCTTGCGGATCGCCGCATTCAGCGGCAGGTCGGGGAAGTCGCGCGCCGCGCGCGCGTTGATCTTGTCGTCGACGTCGGTGATGTTGCGGACGTAAGTGACGTGGTCGGCGCCATAGACGTGCCGCAGCAGGCGGAACAGCACGTCGAACACGATCACCGGGCGGGCGTTGCCGATGTGGGCGAAGTCATAGACCGTCGGTCCGCAGACATACATCCGCACATGCGCCGGATCGAGCGGCCGGAACGGCTGCTTCTCCTTCGTCAGGGTGTTGTAGAGGCGAAGTTCCATCGGTCTTCAATCCACAAGCGAAAAGGCCGGCCGACGCGACAGCGATGGCGCGTGACCAGAGGCGCGCGGTCCCTCGGGCCGGGCGTCCGCTCATGTGAGAAGATGAGAAAAGACAGCCTCAGCCAGCGGAACCGCTAGCTAATAATCCCGCGGCAAATGCCACAATCGGTCAGGAGGCTGTTCATCGAACCACCATGGGCCAGACCGAGGGATTGCGTCAAGCCCCTCCCCTCGGCGATAAGTCCCCGCCCCGACACGATTTTGAAGATTTCGCCGACCGTCCCGTCAAGGTTAATCATTTTTAACCTTTCAGGCGTAGCGATGTCCGGGTCCTGTCCCCGCCCGGTGCGCCATGAAATCCGTTCCCGCCCTGCTTGCCTTGACTGTCGCCGCCATCCTCTCCGCCGCCGCGCCGGCACGGGCGGACCATCGGGTCTTCATCATCGCCAGCCAGTCGGACGGCTACGGCATCGACGAATGCCTCGCCAAGGGCGAGAAGTGTGGCGCGCCGGCCGCCCGCTCCTATTGTCAGGCCCGCGAATTCACCGAGGCGACCGCGTTCCGCCGGGTCGATCCCGACGAGATCACCGGCTCGGTGCCGGCGTCCGCCGCCGGCCAATGCCACGGCGGCGGCTGCGCCCAGTTCATCGCCATCACCTGCCAGCGCTAGATCCTATCCCCCCGCAAGCGGGAGAGGGATAAAGGGATCGCCACACTCGCGCCTTGGAACGACGCGACAGTGGACGCCTGATCGTCGTGCCACACGGCGAGCGGCGGCACCGAACGCCCTGCGCGTCGCCTTGCGATGCTATAAGGGCTTGGTGATTCGCGTGCGGCCGACCTTCACCTCGACCGAAATGGCTCAATTGACTCGATGATGCTCGAATCCCTGACTGTTTCCGCCATTCGCCGGGTGCTGGCCGTCACGCTGTTCGGAGCCCTCGCGGCTACCCTCGCGCCGGGCGGCGGCGGGGCGCTGGCCCAAGGCCAATATGGCCAGCCGGGCGCGCCCGGCAATCCGTTGTGCGCGCGGCTTGAGGCGCAGCTCGCCGGCATCGACCGCGGCGGCGACCCTGCCCGCGCCGAGCAGATCCGCCGCTACGAGGACGCCGCCAACCGGCAGCAGCACGAACTGGACCGCGTCACCCTTCAGGCCAAGCGGATGGGCTGCGACAGTTCCGGCTTCTTCTCGCTGTTCAACGGCCAGTCCGCCCAGTGCGGGCCGGTCAACAACCAGATCCAGCAGATGCGCGCCAA
>JBASBO010000033.1:0-6067 GCA_049651165.1 Xanthobacteraceae bacterium
GCCCTGGTGCCGGCATAGCTGTCGGTGTGGCACGCGGCGCAGCGCCGGCCCTTCGCCGCCATCTCGCCCTTCCGCGACAGGTCGGGGTTGTCGTCGGCCGCGCCTTGCGGCGGCGGCAGCGCGGCGAAGTAAGCGCCGAGATTGCGGATGTCGTTGTTGTCGAGTTGCTCGGCCACAGGACCCATGACGTCGCTCTTGCGCGCGCCGCCGCGGAAGAACACCAGTTGCCACTGGATGAACTGATCGGGCTGGCCCGCCAGCGACGGCGTGTCGGCGATCCGCGAGACGCCGTCGCCGCCATGGCAGGCGGCGCACAGCGCATCCGCCTTGACCTTGCCGGCGGCGGCATCGGCGGCGTGCGCGGCGATGCTTCCGGGCAGCAATGACAGCAATGCGACGACGATAGCAACGCGCATGGCGGACCCGAAGACTTCGGCAAGGCGTTGAAAAGCCGTACCCCCGATGCGGCGCGTCACGTCCGCCTGAACGGCGTGGCGCGCCGCCGACCCGGGGCCGCGACAGCAAACCCCGTTCTTACTTCTCCGCCTGCGCCTTGTCGTAGCTGATGCGGTAGATCGCGCCGCCCCAGTCGTCCGCGACAAGAATCGAGCCGTCCTTGGCCTGAATGATATCGGCGGGCCGGCCGAGATAGGTCTGCTGGCCCTCGATCCAGCCCGACGCGAACACTTCCGTTTTCGGGTTCTTGCCGTCGGGGCCGACGATCACCCGCGTGATCCGCGCGCCCTGGTACTGGTGCCGGTTCCACGAGCCATGCTCGGCGATCAGGATGTTGTTCTTGTACTCGGCCGGAAACTGGCTGCCGGTATAGAATTTCATGCCCAGCGGCGCGACGTGGTTGCCGAGCTTCACCACCGGCGGCGTGAATTCCGAGCACTTGTGGCCCATGGCGAACTTCGGATCGGGCATGTCGCCCTGATGGCAATACGGATAGCCGAAATGCTCGCCGAGCTTCGAGATCACGTTGAGCTTGTCGGACGGCGAGTCATCGCCCAGCCAGTCGCGCGCGTTCTCGGTGAACCAGTATTTGCCGCTGCGCGGATCGACGTCGCCGCCGACGCTGTTGCGCACGCCGAGCGCGACGATTTCGGCGTTGCCGGTCTTCGGATCGACGCGGCGGATCTGCGAGGTCGAGGTCGGCGGGATGCCGATGTTGAAGGGCGGCCCGACCGGGATATAGAACCAGCCGTCCTTGTCGACCGCGATGTATTTCCAGCCGTGCGCCATGTAGGGCGGCAGGTCGTCATAGACCACCTTCGGCTCCGGTATCTTGTCGAGACTGGCCTCCGCATTGTCGTAGCGCATGATTTTATTGATATCCGCCACGTAAAGCGCGCCGTTGAGATAGGCGAGCCCGGTCGGCATCTTGAGGCCCTTGATGATGGTCTTGACCTCCTTCCTGTCGCCCTTGTCGGTGATCGCATAGACGTTGCCGAGCCCGAACGAGCCGACGAACAGCGTTCCGTTGTCGCCCCACGCCATCTGCCGCGCCGCCAGCACGCCCGAGGCATAGACCTCGATCTTGAAGCCTTTCGGCAGCTTGATCTTCTTCACCGTATCGGCCAGTTCGGCGTCGGACATCCCGGTCGGCGGCCCGGACGGCGGCGCGAGGCCCTTCTGCGCTTCCGTCTCGTCGCCGAGGAACCAGTCGTCCGGCGGATGCAGCCAGAAATCCTTGGTGCCGGACTGATAGCTTTTCAAATCGTCGGCGGCCGACGCCTGCGGCACGCCACCGAGCGACAGAACCGTCGCCAGCGCCAGAACGGATCCCGCGATCGCTGCTTTCATCGTATCCTCCCTGCGCCACCCTGCCCTTGCGTCAATGTCCTGCGGCGGCCGCGCTTGCGTTGCGATGCAACCGCCGGACAACCTTGCGAGCAACGTCCGCGACCACTCGCGCAAACGTCTCCCGATGCACCCAAGCTTTAAAAGCTATCATGCTTTCGCAGGATATGGACCCGCGTCCGGCGCGGTGCTGGCAGAACGAAACGGCCGCCCCTCACTTCAGCGCGTCATCCGCCGCTGACCTCGACGCCACTGACGCCGGCGACGTCGAACCGATAGGCAAACGCCTTGTCGGGAAAGCAGGTGCGCACCAGACTGCCGGTCATCACCAGATCGCCCGCTTTCAGGCCGCGCCCGTCCGCGCCCAGATGACCGGAGAGCCACACCAGCGTCTCGTAGGGGTGGCCCAGCGCGTCGGCGCCGACGCCGCGGCCGATCTCGACGCCGTCGAGGCAGGCGATCGCTGTGACCTGCGCCAGATCCGCCGGCGGCGTCACGAATTCGCCCAGCACGATGCCGGCGTTCCACGAATTGTCGGCGACCAGCGAGGCGACATCGAGCGTCGCGTAGTCGGCGTTGCGGTCGTCGACCAGTTCCATGGCGGCGCACACGCCATCGATCGCCGCGGCGATCTCCGCGCGCGTGTAAGGCGTGGGGCGCGGCGGCAGATCGCGGCCGAGGCGGGCGCAGATCTCGAATTCCAGACCGAGACGGCCGTAGTCGCTGAAACGCAGCCGCGCCCCGCTGTGCATGACCCGGCTGCCCAGCACCACGCCGGCGATGGGATGAGAGATGCCGCACATGCTCTGCATCTGCTGCGATGTCAGGCCGATCTTGTAGCCGACGACCGGGTCGTCGCCGGCCATCCCGGCGACATAGGCGTCCTGAACCCGATAGGCGGCGGCGAGGTCCGGCAACCCGGCGATCGCCTCGAAACGCCTGTTCTCCCGGTGATCCCGCGCCAGCGCCCGCGCCGCGCCCTGAATGTCGAAGGCCATGTGTCGCTCTTTCTTCTTGTCATTCAACGGCGGCCGAGGTTCTCGACGGCGCGCGATGGCGTCCCGGAAGGGAGTCGAACCCCTGACCCCAGGTTTAGGAAACCTGTGCTCTATCCAGCTGAGCTACCGGGACCCCGGCCTCCGCGGCGAGGCGCGCGGAGAGCGCCGCACTCCATAACAGACGGGCGGCGCTTTCGCCAGCCGGCAGACGCCGGCCCGCGAGCCGCCGCCATCCGCGATCGGCCATGCCTTGAGGCAGTCGCGCCAATCGGTTAATCGGGTCGTGACGCCATTTTCCGTTCCGCCAACCACGCCACGCATGGTGCCGCAGTCTGCTCATGAAGTTTGCCATCCCCCTCACGATTGTACTGCTGGCGGCGACGTCGGCGCAGGCCGGCGACGCCCGCTTCCTCGCCAGCCTGAGCAAGCTCGATCCGGACACCCGGCTCGAACAGGTCTGCGACCTCCACGCGATGAAGCAGATCTCGCGCGACGCCAACCCCTATCGCCCCGACCGCGCCAAGACCGACGTGATCTCCCATCCGCGCCATGCCGGCGCCACCGTGACCGGCAAGGGCGGCGCATTCCGCTCGGGCGGACGCTGGTATCAGTTCTCGTTCTCCTGCACCGGCTCGCCGGACCGCATGAGCGTGGTCGCCTTCAGCTACAAGCTCGGCAAGGAAATCCCGGAATCGCAATGGGCGAGCTACGGCCTGTGGCGCTGAGCGCGGACGGCTCGGGCGACGATCGTCGCTCCGGTTGAAACCATTGGCCGCTTTCGCTGTTATCGTGCGTCCGTATGCCTTCCTGACAGCAGGATGCTGGAGTCATTCCTGTCGCCCGCCACCGGGGCGGCGCGGCGCATCGCCTTGTAACCGTCATGGCCGATCCCTATTGTTCGGCCGGGCCGGGTTTCGACACACGATATCTACGACAGGAGACGGATCGATGGGCTTGCTCGATATCCTCAACGGTATGCAGAACGGGCCCCGCGGCCCGAGCGATTCCCAGGCCAGGGAAGGCGGCGGCATGTCGCCGATGACGATGGCGATTCTGGCGCTGCTCGCCTACAAGGCGGTGAAGCATCTCACCGCCGGCGGCCAGCCGCAGGGCGCGCCGGCGAACAATGCGCCGCCGCCCCAGATTCCGTCGGGACGCACCATCGACGCCGGCCTGCCCGGCGGGCTGGGCAGCATCCTCGGCGGCGGAAACAGCAGCGGCGGCGGACTTGGTGACCTGCTCAAGGGCGGGCTCGGCGGCCTGCTTGCCGGCGGCGCGGCCGGCAGCATCCTCAGCGGCGGCATCGGCGACCTGCTGAAGCAGTTTCAGCAGAACGGCCACGGCGAAACCGCCGACTCCTGGGTTGCGCCCGGGCCGAACAAGCAGATTTCGCCGGGCGACCTCGCCAACGCGCTCGGCGCCGACCAGATCAGCGCGCTGACCTCGCAGACCGGCATGGGGCGCGACGAGCTATTGTCCGAACTGTCGCGCTATCTGCCAGAGGTGATCGACGAGTTCACTCCGAACGGCCGCCTGCCGGACGAGAAAGAACTGGCCGGCAGGTTCTGACCGCCGCGCGCCGGCGGGTCGGGCTCGCTCGCTCCGTCCGCCGGCACCGGCCCCCGGTTCGCAAATCCCGTTGCGACATCCCCCTCCGACATTCCTGTTATCGCTGCTGAAAGGACATTTCTCCCATGGGCGGGCTCATCTGGATCATTGTCGTCGGCTTCGTCGCCGGCATCATCGCGCGGCTGATATCGCCGGGCCCGAACAATCCGAGCGGCTTCATCCTGACCACGGTGCTGGGAATCGCGGGCGCGTTTCTCGCCACCTTCATCGGTCAGTCGATCGGGCACTACAGCCCCAACCAGGGCGCGGGATTCATCACCGCCACCATCGGCGCGCTGGTGGTGCTGTTCATCTGGAACCGGATCGTCGCCCGCCGCGCCGCAAACGGCCGATAGCGGCGGCGCGGGCGGCCCCCACCGGGCTTCAACACAAGACGGGGAATGATTCCGTCAGAGCCGAAGCTCTCCGGGGTCCGGTCAGATCGAACTATGGAGATGGAAGCCGGCGTCCACCCGCACCATTTCGCCGGTCATGTGGGACGACAACGGTCCCGCGAGGAAGCACACCACGTTGGCGATATCCTCGGGGCTCGATGCGATCTTCAGCGGCACGCTGGCCTCGACCAGATCGCGCACCACCTTCGCGCCCGCCGCGCCCCGGCCCTTGGTGAACCACGGCGTGTCGATATAGCCCGGACACACCGCGTTGACCCGGATCAGCGGCGCCAGCGCGCGCGACAGCGACAGCGTCATCGCGTTGAGGCCGCCCTTGCTGGCGACGTAGGCGATCGACGATCCGACCCCGCTCAGGCCCGCGATCGACGACACGTTGACCACCGACGCCGGGCGGCCCGACGCCTTCGCGCCCGCCTCCAGCAGCGCGCGCGCCGCGCGCACCATCTGATAGGGGCCGATGGTGTTGACCGCATAGATGCGCTGGAAATCCTCGGCCGACAGGCCGTCGAGCTTGTCGTGATCGACGTGCTTGGTGGTGCCGGCATTGTTGACCAGCACATCGAGGCGGCCCCACGGCGCGGCCGCCGCGACGATGCGCTTGCAATCCTCGTCACGCGACACGTCGCCCTGCACCACCACCGCCTCGCCGCCGAGCGAACGGCACTGTCCGGCGGTTGTCTCCGCCCCGTCGCGGTCCGAGGCGTAGTTGATGACCAGCCGCGCGCCGCCCTTCGCCAGTATCGCCGCGGTGGCGGCTCCCAGACCCGACGCCGACCCGGTGATGATCGCGCACATGCCGTCCTTTGCCATTCGTCCGTCTTTCCTGCTGTGATGAGCGCATTGCCGAAAGGACCTTCACCTTATCGCGTGAAGCGCCGGAGACAAGCCGCGCGAAATCCACTTCGCGGAATAATCGCCGTGCAATGCCGGCGAAGCCGCCATGCCGACATCGCCGCTTGTCAGGGCCGCCGGTTTTCCGCATCATGACCTCGACCGATCGTGAGAGCGGCCATGCCGCGCCGTTCGCGCGGCCGGGCGGCTTCGCGCAGAGTGCTTGCGTCAACGAGGAGCGACGTGGCGGACGACGACAATATCGTAGCGGCAACCGCCGGACGCATCTTCGCCGATCTGGCGGATGCGCAGGTCATCATTCACAGCAAGGACGACGGCTGGAAAGCGCCGCTGTGGCGCGCGCTCACCGAAGCCGGCCTGCCGCTGGCGTGGGTGCCGGAAGGCTGCGGC
>JBASBO010000034.1:0-2474 GCA_049651165.1 Xanthobacteraceae bacterium
CCGGGCAACCGGGCCGGCCGTCAGCAGAGCGGCGGCAACCGCACCGATCCGCTCGGCCGCCCGTTGCGCGGCCGCGATCTCGGCGACGATTTCTCGGTGAAGATTCCCGGCGAGATCGACGTGCAGCGCGCGCGGCGGATCCTGGAGGAACTACGCCGGCGGCTCGGCGATCCGCAACGCCCGCAGATCGAACTCGACTATATCGAGCGCCTGCTCAAGGGTTACTGAAAGATGCTGGCCTACGCCGCGCCCTTGCGCTCGGCCAGCGCCGCGCCGACGGCGGCGCGGATCTCGGCGACCGAGAACGGCTTGGTGACGACATCGTGGACGATGGCGCTGAGGTTGGAGGCGCGCTCGCGCTGATCGGCGAAGCCGGTCATCAGCAGCACCGTGAGATCGGGGAAGTCGCGCGCTACCGCCAGCGCCAGCGCGATGCCGTCCATCACCGGCATCTTGATGTCGGTCAGCAGCAGATCGAACGCGCCGTTTTCGCGCATCAGGATGTCGAGCGCCTCGGCGCCGTCCTGCGCGGTTACGGTGTCGTGGCCGTCCATGGCGACGGCGCGCGCTACCAGCATCCGCATCGATTCTTCGTCGTCGGCGATCAGAACGCGCGGCATGGCGGGTACTCTAATTTCAATCCCAATCGCTTACACCCCGCCCGCGGCGAGGTCGTGGCGATGGAAGAAGCGTACCTCGACCGCGCGGCCCTCGGGCGGCGGCGCGGCGAGGCGGGAGCGGAAGGCGGCATGCTCGCCGGGGCGCAGCGAGGCTTGTTCCAGCACCGTGTTCCAGGCGTAGATTTCGCGCCCCTCGGCGTCGCGCAGGGCGAAGCGCAGCCTCGGCAGTTCCACCGCCCTGCGCGCCATCCCGACGATATTGCCCTCGATTACCAGCACCGGCTTGTTGTCCACCGTCTCGGTGCCGACCTTGACGTCGCGGATGGCGAGGCCGCGCAGGTTCACCTCAAGGCCGATCAGGCTGTAAAAGCCAGCGGTCTGCGGCATCAGCCGCACGACCTCAGTCCGCCACATGAGCAGCGCAGCCGCCAGCGCCGCCATCGCCACGCAGGCTATCGGCAGCGTCAAGCGCGGTGTGCGGATCGGGCGTTGCCGGTCGAACGGCCGGCGCAGCCACGATTTGCGTGACGTCGCGCCGGTGGCGAAGCGCGGAGCGTGAGGCTCGCTCGCGACGACGGGGTGACCGTCGTCCGGCAATCCCGCCGCGATCGACGGGCTGTCGATGATCGGCGGCTCGGTGGGAGCCGCGATGTTGGACGACCCCGGCTCGTGCCATTCCACCGCGTCGTTGTCGATGGGATCGGCGGCGCTGGAGGCGACAAGCGCCGACATCGTGGCGTCGCCGCTGCCGCCGTCCTCCCGCTGGTCGGGCTGGTCGGGCTGGTCGGGCAGCGCCCGCCACATCTGCTTGCAGCGCGCGCATCGCACCGTTCGGCCGGAGGGACCGAGCCTGGCGGGATCGATGGCAAAAAAGGTGGTGCAGTGGGGACAAACGATATTCATGAGCGAATCGCCGCTTGGGAAGTGCCCGGCAAGCCTAGCCGCCGTCCGTTAACGAACCGGAAACCATAAATGACGCAAAACCGTTAAGAAGTTTTTTGCCGTGTCGCGGCCCGGATCGATGCGCTCGCGCGGGCAGGAGATTCGCCTGCGCCGCCTCGGCCCGTGTCACCTCGAACGCTCGAACGGAGCTGCCTGTGGTCCGGTTCGAAAATGTCGGATTGCGCTACGGACTGGGCCCCGAGATCCTACGCGACCTCAATTTCCAGATTCCGGCGCACTCGTTCCAGTTCCTGACCGGCCCCTCGGGCGCCGGCAAGACCTCGCTGCTGCGATTGCTGTTCCTGTCGCTGCGGCCGACCCGCGGGCTGGTCAACCTGTTCGGCCATGACGTGTCGCTGCTCAACAAGGCCGATATCGCCGACCTGCGCAAGCGCATCGGCATCGTGTTGCAGGACTTTCGCCTGCTCGACCACATGACTACCTACGAGAACGTGGCGCTGCCGTTCCGCGTGATGGGGCGCGCCGAATCCACCTATCGGCGCGAAGTGATCGACCTGTTGAAATGGGTCGGCCTCGGCGAGCGCATGGATGCGCTGCCGCCGATCCTGTCCGGCGGCGAGAAGCAGCGCGCGGCGATCGCGCGCGCGGTGATTGCGCGGCCGAACCTGCTGTTGGCCGACGAGCCCACCGGCAACGTCGATCCGACGCTCGGCCGCCGCCTGCTGCGGCTGTTCATCGAACTCAACAAGTCGGGCACCGCCGTCGTCATCGCCACTCATGACATCGGCCTGATGGACCAGTATGAGGCGCGGCGGCTGGTGCTGCATCAGGGACGGCTGCATATCTATGAGTAAGCGCGGCGACAGCGGGCGCGACGCCTTGATGGACCTCGGCCAGGAGCGCCCGCGGGTGCCGGCCAAAGCGCGCAACGTGTCGCCGATCGTGCCGCGC
>JBASBO010000035.1:0-26532 GCA_049651165.1 Xanthobacteraceae bacterium
TCTTGCGGGCTGAAGATGGCGCAGATGTTGCCGATGGCTTTCCAAAGATCGTCGATGGTTCTGACAGCCTTGGCGCGCAGATGGGCCTTGAGTTTTGCGAAGGCCATTTCGATGGGGTTGAGGTCCGGGCTATAGGGCGGCAGGAACAGGAGCCATGCGCCTTGCGTCTGGATCGCTTTTTCGGCCCGCTCACTTTTATGACTGGAGAGGTTGTCGAGGATGACGACGTCGCCTGGCTTGAGGGCGGGTGCGAGCTGGGTTTCGACATAGGTCTCGAAGATCACCCGGTTCATTGGGGCATCAATGACCCAGGGGGCGATGAGGCCGTCGCACTTGAGGCCCGCTACGAAGGTCTGCGTGCCCCAATGGCCGAAGGGAGCCTTGCTGTTCAATCGTGTGCCTTTTGTTGAGCGTCCGCGCAGGCGCGTCATCTTTGTTGTCGTGCCTGTTTCATCGATGAAGACCAGCCGTTGACGCTGTTCGCGCATGATGGGCTGGCGGCCGTCTCGCCACGCGGCGCGGGCCTTGGCCAGTTCAGGTCTGTCTTGTTCGCTGGCCCGAAGAGTTTTTTTTGAAGCTGAGCCCGCAGGCGATCAGAAACTTCGAAAGGGTCGACGGGTCGGCTTTGACGCCTTTGGCTTTCGACAGTTCTTTCGCCAGTTCAGGCATGGTGATGTCATCGCGCCCCGCCACGACAGCGAGAATAAAGTCCCGGTGGGGCGCGAGCTTGCCATGCCGGAAGCCGCCGCGAGGCCGTGGATCAACCCGGCCGGTCTGCCGCCAGAGCTTCATCAAATTGACGACGAAAGACACCGAAGTTCCGAACCGCTCCGCCGCATGGCGGCAGGAATGCCCCGCCTCGACATGCGCCACAACACGTGCACGAAGATCGTTCGACAAAGGATGCGGCATGGCAAATCACCTCCGCATACCTTGAATCATCTTCAGCCCGATTTGTGAATCGCCTCCGATTCCAACTGACGGCCCGATGCTCTAGCAGGGAATCGCACGTATCGATCCGTCGCGACGAGGTTTCGAGACGACGTGTTTTCAGCGGGACGGCAGTCGGCAGAAAGGTTCTGCGATTCCGACTGCCGTCCCGAACCATCCAGCGTCTGTGGTGCGCGGAATCCAACAGTTACGAGCGCGAAGCAGGGTCTGCCGGAGCGCCCGAAGGCCCTGCTATCACGGCGTGGAATGCCGTTTGGCGATTTCGCAGGCTGCCTGTGTCAAATATCGACTCGAACGGAAGTCAAGGGCGACCGAAGCAGACCTTTCTCACGATATTGTGGATTGCTGTCAGTCGCTCGGGAAGAAGATTAGATTCCTTCTCGGGAGGAAGCGCCCTGTGAGGACCGGCGGATGCTGCCGCATTTTTCGCCATCGGGTATCTGGGCCATGCGCTTTGTTGGCATGTTGGCCGCGGCGCTTCGCGACGGCATCGTCTATCTGGTGTTTTCGGCCGTCATATCTTTTCTGATTTGCGCGTTCGTGGTCGGAATCTCCCAGTTCTTCGCGAGCATGGACGAGCCGTTATTGCCGCGCGTGATCCCCTCCGCGATTCTGATGGGTGCCGATATCGCGAGCATGCACTACGACGGCATCCACGAGTTCGCCGGTCATTTCGCGATCGCTCACAATGCTGTGGCCGGCGTTCTGTGTTGTTGTGTTCGGAATGACTCCGCCCCAAGAAGAACGGAAGGCCCAAAGCCGCGATTGATTGCGGACCCATTGCGCACCTTGCGGGCTGAATAAATTCGATCAGTTAGACGTGTCGATCGCCATTTAGCTTTGGCGCACTTCCGCCAAAACGCGATTTCGCTTCCATCAGGCGCGCTTCTTCCGCTTGGTCGAGAGCGCTGCCGTCTTGCCTGACGTCGTTTCATGCGGCTTTGCCGAAGACGTTGTGTAGGGATTCAGCAAGGTCATCAGGCGCTCGAGCATCGGCTTCACCGAGCGCAGCAGGTCGCGCGGTTCCCGGTATAAAAGCCATGTTATGATGAGCTGGCTGAGCGCACCGATGAAAATTGTCGCGGTCTGATAGGGATCGGGATCTTCGGGCCACTCCCCGCGGTCGCTGCCATCGCGGATGAGACCGACCACAATGCGCGCGTAATCATCCACGACGCTTCGCACCCGCGCTTCCTTGATCAGGACGCTAGGCCAGACCTCAAGGTACAGCACGCCAGCCCAATCAGGGTGGCGTCGGGCAAAGTCTGCTGTCAGCCAGAGAAAATGATACAGCAAACAATGGACAGTATCGAACTTCTCGGATTGCCTTGCGTATTCGGCAAAAAACTGTACCTGACGCTTGATCGGAATGGCGTAGGCCAGTTCTTCCTTGCTCTCATAATAGCCATAGAGTGAAGGAGCCGGAACTCCCGCCTCTGCCGCGATATCCGATATGCGCGTCTTGGCAACACCGAGCCTCGCGAAAACCCGAATAGCGGCTGAAATGATCTCTTCTTCACGCTGGCGACTGCGATCCTGTCGCCGCTCGGCGTTCTCTTCCTCGAAGCGGTTGATGGCTGCATCGAGGACCTGTCGCCAGGGAGGAAGATTGTTATCGACGTCGGCAAGCGGCCTGTCCGATTTTCTTTTCGTCTTCAAGCTTTGTTTGATCTCCAAGCGGCTGCCTCTAAAAATAAAGGAACATCGTTTTGCGTACTGTCACTCCACGCCTGGAGCGCATCAACACGCCAACCTATTATAGATCGAGGCGGCATTGATGCTACAGCCCGACCGCGCCGCAAGCTTCAGCAGGAGGTTCATACAAATACATCTCACTCACAGGATATTTTTTCGACAGTAGTAACAAGGTTCGCTTCTGTCAAACGAGATTCCGAATAAGATTTTGAGTTCCAACTCGCGCAATCGCTGGCGCATATTCAACAGTATCCAGCCACTACTTGATGGGCTCGTCGCGCAGCTTGCGGATCTGTTTGCAGGCGAGGTCAGCAGATGCGCGCAGATGGCGCGCGCCATTCTTTGTCGCGAAAATCCTGAGTTGCCTGGCTAACAGACTGCGGCGACCCATGGTCGTCCGATAGCTCCGCGGCGGCTCACAAGTCTGCCGGCTGGTTGCGATGGTAGTTGGAAGTCGGAAGGCTGTCGCCAGAACCGGCGTGCCGTCCAATATCTCTAAGAATTGGAAATATCGAAAATAAATATGAATTCTAGATCTAGTTCGGTTCTTATAATTAGGATAAAATAATTATAATTAGATGTTTTTAGAGGTTTCTTATCGAAATATGTTCTTGAATGGACAAACAGAAAAAATATCGCTTTTTGGATGGAGGTGTGATCAATAGAAATCGAAATTTTATTCGGAAATTTTAACCATAAGTCTTGTTATTCTGCGCCGATCAAATAGGATTGCTCCGCCTTTGGCACAAAAGGGTCGGGAGGAAATCGGATGTTGGGGTATCGTTCGGTTCTGCAGAAGATTCGAAACAGCAAAACCGCATTAAGCTTTGGAGTCGCTATTGCGGCGCTCTTGTGCGGTCAGGGATCAGGTTGGACACAGTCTGCGCCGCCGATCAAAATCGCGGTCATCGCGGAGGCTCAGGCGGTCTCGGGATCCTCGATCCCAGAAGCTGCCCGGATTGCCGCCGACGAAATCAATGCAAAGGGTGGTGTCAACGGTCGCAAGATCGAGATCGTTTCCTATGACAACCATGCCTCGGCAACGGAGTCTGTTCGCGCATTTCAGCGAGCGATCCACGAAGACCATGCGGATGTGGTTGTGGCCAGCTTCATCAGTGAGGTCGTCCTTGCGCTCATGCCGTGGGCTTCGAGACTGAAGACTGTCCTGGTGACACCGGGTGCCGCGTCGGACACGATAACGGAGGCTGTGGCCAAGGACTACGAGCGGAACAAATACACTTTTGACGGCTACTTGACATCCAGTTCGCTGGCGGGACTCGTTTGCGACGCCCTCAAGGATCTCATCGCGGACGGCCAGTTGAACATGAAGACCGCGGCCATTTTCAGCGAGGATGCGGCTTGGACGAGGCCTCTGGATGCGGGTTACGAAAAATGCCTTCCCGAAGTCGGCCTGAAAGTTGTTGACCGCGTCCGGTTCTCACCCGATACGACCGATTTCACTCCAATTTTCAACCGGCTTGAAGGCAGCAAACCGGATCTGATGCTGACGGGCATCTCTCACGTTGGAACGCAACCGACGGTGCAATGGAAAAGCCAGGAAGTACCAATCGCGATGGCTGGTGTTTCGTCGCAAGCGTCGAATTCCAGCTTCTGGGGTGACACCAATGGCGCTGCCGAAGGCATCATGTTCAACGGCCTGTCGGCGCCTGGTGTTGCGGTGACCGAAAAAACGCTGCCCTTCGTTAGCGCCTTCGAGAAGCGATGGGGTCATGTTCCAGCTTTGCCTGGCTACACGACCTATGACGCAGTGTATTACATCGCGGAGGCGATCGGTCGTGCGAAGTCGACGGACTCGGACAAGCTGGTCGAGGAACTGGAGAAGACGGATTATGTTGGCACGATCGGCCGAGTTCAGTTTCTGCCGAAAGGCAACCCACATGTTCACGGCCTCAGGACAGGCAAGGACTATATTGCCGGCCTGATGTTGCAATGGCAAAGCGGCAAGCAGGTCAATTTGTGGCCGCCGGCGCTTGCAAATGGAAAGCCGCGATTCCCGCCTTTCATCAGGATAAAGAAATAGCATCTTCAACAAACAGAGCCCTCCATTCTCCCCGGCTATCGGAGGATGGAGGGTGGCATCTCGAGCGGGACAGCGTGCAAATGCTTATCATCGGCCGCTTGCGTGCGCCGGAGGGCGGCAAGGTCACGTGGCGCTGCGATCCGAGCGCTTTGCCTCCCAAGCGGCCAGCAACTACCTTTGATGTATCAACAAGCGAATGGCTTATTGTAAGCGAAGCTACGCTCAATGTGCGATCGTTTCTTCGACCGGTAGCCGCCGGCGTGGACTTGCCGCGGTGCCTCGGTTCGCAGAGACTTCACGCGGCCGCTACAGGCTGCTTTTCCGTTGCGTCAATAGCTGCGAGCAACTTCTCGCGCACGGGCTGTACCTTCTCGATTGATTTGGTTTTGACGTGACCGAAACCGCGGATCTGCTCCGGCAGGTTCGCCAGTTGCACGGCCGCATCGTGGTTGGCTGGCGAAAGCCTTGCCGCGACATGTTTGATCGTGGCGAAATAATCTTTGATCAGTGCACGTTCCTGCTTGCGCTCGGCCGTATGACCGAAGGGATCAAGATTCGTGCCGCGCAGGAACCTGAACCTTGCCAGGACGCGGAGCATTGGTAGAATCCATCCGCCGAAGCTCATCTTCCTCAGTTCGCCGGTAGCGGGATCGCGACGCGCCAGGATTGGCGGCGACATCTGGATGCGAATCTTGTAGCCGTCCTCGAATTGCGACTTCATCGATCGCTCGAAGCTGCCGTCGGTGTAGAGGCGGGCGACTTCATATTCGTCCTTGTAGCTCATCAGCTTGAAAGCGTAGCGTGCCACCGCTTCGGCAAAGCCGTGCATGCCAGGCGTCCGGCGCGCTTCGGCGCTGCGAGCGACCTCCACCAGCTCGGCGTAGCATCCGGCATAGGCGGAGTCCTGATAAGCGGCCAGGAAACTCCGACCCTGTACGAGCCGTTCTTCCAGCGAATTCGGAACATTCCGGTCGCTGCCGGCGATCAGCTTTTCTACCGATGCCGGATCGTGGGCGAGCGCGCGGCCCCACGCAAAGGCGGTCTTGTTCATGGCGACAGCGGCGCCGTTCAGCTCGATTGCCTTCAGTATCGCTTCTTCGCTGATCGGGATCAGGCGCTTCTGAAAGGCGAAGCCGATCAGCATGATATTTGCGGCAATGGTGTCGCCAACGATCTTTGTAGCCAACCGTGCGGCGGGCGCGAAGTAGACGTTCTTTTCGCCGAGCGCGGTCAGGATGCGCTTGCGGATCAGTGGTGTGCGGAAATCGAGATTGGCATTGCGAACGAACTCGCCGGTCGGGGCAATATCGGCGTTGATGATGGCGACGCTCTGTCCAGGCGACAGCGTTTCCAATATGTCTGAATCGGAAGTAAAGACGGCGTCGGCGCCGATCAACACGTCGACCGAATCGTGCGTTACATGCAGGGTGCCAACCTCATTCTGCGAGCGTGCGATGGTGATGTGGCTGGCAACCGCGCCACCTTTCTGCGCCATCCCGGTCTGGTCAAGAATGCCACATACCTTGCCTTCAAGGTGAGCTGCGGTGCCGAGCAGGGCACTGATGGTGACGACACCGGTTCCACCGATGCCGGCAATCAGCATGCGCCAAGGCCCGTTCAGTGCCGGGATTGCGATATCCGGAACGATGGGCACTTCGCCGGCCGAAACCGCCTTGCGCAGCTTGCCGCCTTCGACCTCGACGAAGCTCGGGCAGAAGCCTTTGGTGCAGGAAAAATCCTTGTTGCAGGCGCTCTGATTGATCTGGCGCTTGCGTCCAAGCTCGGTTTGCAGCGGCTCGACAGCGATGCAGTTGGATTTCACCGAGCAGTCGCCGCAGCCTTCGCACACCGCCTCGTTGATCACGATGCGTTTGTCGGGATCCGCCATCAGGCCGCGCTTGCGACGGCGGCGCTTCTCGGCGGCACAGACCTGGTCGTAGATCAGGACGGTTGTTCCGGGCGTATCGCGCAGACGCTCCTGCACCTTCTCCATCATGTCGCGATGTTTGATGACGGTGCCCGGAGCAAAGTTCGTGTTCCGGGGATACTTGTCCGGGTCGTCCGCGACGATGACGATGGCGGAAACACCTTCGGCCGCCACTTGATGCGTGATCATCGGCACGGACAACGGGCCGTCGAAGGGCTGCCCCCCGGTCATGGCAACGGCATCGTTGAACAGGATCTTGTAGGTGATGTTTACCTTTGCGGAGACCGCAGCCTTGATCAGCGGCAGGCCGGAATGAAAGAAGGTCCCGTCGCCGATATTCGTGAAGACGTGCTTCTGCTCGGTGAATGGCGTCTGGCCAATCCAGGGCGAGCCCTCGCCGCCCATGACGCAAAGGCCGTCGGTTCGCCGGTCCATCCATTGCGCTAGGCTGTGGCAGCCGATGCCGGCGATGACGCGGCTGCCGTCGATCACTTTGGTCGAGAGATTGTGCGGGCAGCCGGGGCAATAAAAAGGCACGCGGTTGATCGGCGCCGGTGAGGCGATTTCCGGGCGCGGCTGCAACCGGGCCACGCGCCGGGCGATATCGGCATCGGCGCCGAGCGCGAGCAATCTATGCCCCAGAACACGGGCGATCAGATCCGGTGGCGCGTCGCCATCACGTGGAATCAGGATTGTACCGTCGAGATCAAGCTTGCCGACAACGCGCGGACGCTGACCCGCGGGCAGGTTGTAGAGCGTGTCCTTGATCTGCTGCTCCATCACCGGCCGCTTTTCCTCGACGACGAGGATCTCCTCCAGACCGTTCGCGAATTCGGTGAGTCCTTCCGGCTCAAGCGGAGTCGGCATGGCGACCTTGTAGATGGTGAGCCCAATCGCCGCGGCCGCTTCGCGGTTGACACCGAGCAGACGAAGCGCCTCCAGCACGTCGAGATAGGATTTGCCAGCGGCCACGACACCGAACTGCGGCCTGGGGCTCGTCAGCGCGACCTTATCCAGCCGGTTGAGCCGGGCGAAGCGAAGGGCCGCAGCGCGCTTGACCCGGACGAGTCGCGTTTCCTGTTGCAGGAAAGGATCGGGCACGCGGATATTCACGTCCCCGGCCGGCGGAGGCAGCCGGATCTCGGGCTGTACGGCGTCAAGGTCGACCGTTGCGAGTGAATCGGCCACCTCGGGTAACAGCTTCATGGCCGCCCAAAGACCGGAATAGCGCGACATCGCGTAGGCATAGAGACCGTATTCGATGACTTCGCTCACCGTGGCGGGATGAAACAGCGGCACCTGGAGGTCGGTGAAAGTGACCTCGCAATTGTGAGGCTGGCTGGAGGACTTCGCGAGGTGGTCGTCTCCGACGGCGATTAGCACGCCGCCATTGGGAGCACTGCCGGCGGCGTTGGCATGGCGGAAAACGTCGCCACAGCGGTCGAGGCCGGCACCCTTGCCGTACCACATGCCGAAGACGCCATCATACTTGCCGCCCTCATAGAGGTTGACCTGCTGCGATCCCCACACCGCCATGGCGCCGAGTTCTTCATTGACACCCGGCTGGAAGACGATGTTGCGTGGATCGAGGTATTTGCTTGCGCGGACGATCTCGCGGTCGAGTCCACCCAACGGCGAACCGCGATATCCGGAAATAAAGCCGGCGGTATTCACGCCCCTTGCCTTGTCGTGATCGTGCTGCAGCATGAGGAGCCGCACCAATGCCTGGACGCCTGTCAAAAGCACGGTGCCGTGCGCCTTCGTGAAGCGATCTTCGAGGCTGATCTCCTTTAACAGGGCGCCCATTGTTTTTAACTCCGCGAATTTAACTCGGCATAGCGACGCATCAGCCACTCGGCGACCAGTACCGGCCGTTCCTGCCCGTGGCGTTCAATGGTGACAGACCACGTCAACTGTGCGCCGCCGGCAATCGCCTCGAACGCGGCGAGCCGGAAGCGCGCACGCACTTCGGACCCAACCGGAACCGGCGCGGTGAATCGCAGCCGGTTGAAGCCGTAGTTGATGCTCGATGCCGTGCCACCAATCGAAATCGTGTCTTCGAACATGGGCGCTAATAGCGACACCAACAAAAACCCGTGCGCGATCGTACGGCCGCCAGGCATCGATGTGCTGGCCCGCTCCGGATCGACGTGGATCCACTGGCGATCGTTGGTCGCTTCAGCGAAGCGATCGATGGTCGCCTGGTCAATGAGAAGCCAGTCGCTGACAGCAACCTCGCGATCCGCATAGCCCGTGAGTTCGGCGATGCTCGGAATCTGGATCGTCAAGAATTCGTGCTGGGGAGATGTCGGTGCTTTCATGGGCAGATTTATACGGGCTGGAGTCTTCGCGAAGTTTCACGAGATGGTGAGGGCTTGTCAAGAAATATCCGAATTTAATTCTAGATATAGCGGATTGTCGAAAGTGACGCATTTGTCGCTGGATTTTGCGTAAATCCGCGCGAGTGATCTTATTTGTTTTGGATTTATATTCCGAATTTTTTTCGAATTTTGTATTGACTGGCGCGGCTGGCCTACGCTATTGCCTTTCACGGTGAACGGTTGCGGCGGCAAGAGCGGAATTTGCCATGATACGGTTCGATGGAAGGGTGGCGGTGGTCACTGGCGCTGGCGGGGGCCTGGGCAAGTCGCACGCCCTGATGTTGTCGTCACGGGGCGCCAAAGTCGTTGTCAATGACCTTGGTGGCAAGGTCGATGGTCGTGGAGCCTCGCAGGGCATGGCCGACGCGGTCGTTGCGGAGATCCGCGCTGCGGGTGGTGATGCCGTTGCGAACTACGACAGCGTCGCGACCGCAGAGGGCGGCCGGAAAATCATCCAGACCGCGATTGATGCGTTCGGCAAAGTCGATATCCTGATCAACAATGCAGGGTTCCTGCGGGATCGTACCTTCGCCAAGATGGAACTCGCCGACTTCGAGGCTGTATTGCAGACCCATTTGATGGGAGCGGTTTACTGCACCAAGGCAGCATGGTCCCATATGCGGGAACGGAGGTACGGCCGCATCGTCATGACCTCTTCGGGCGCCGGCTTGTACGGCAATTTTGGTCAGGCGAACTACGGAACGGCGAAAATGGGCGTGATCGGGCTGATGAATGTCCTGAAGCTCGAGGGTGCACGCGACGGCATTCTTGTCAACGCCATCGCACCCATCGCCACGACGCGGATGACAGAGGCCGGTTATCCCAAAGACGTTCTTTCCTATTTGCGGCCGGATTTCGTCTCTGCGGCGGTCGCGTTTCTATGCAGCGAAACCTTTGCGAGGAGCGGAGAGATCATCAGTGCTGGCGGCGGCTATATCGGCCGGGCGGCGCTGGTCGAGAGCGAGGGCGTGTTTGTCGATGTGAACCGGCCGGCCGACGTCGATGAAGTGGCTCAACTGTTCGACCGCTTCGCCGACATGTCCCGTGCCTCCGGTTTTCCCTCTGCGGAGGAATACACGAAAAAGGCTTTTGCCCGTCTGCTGCCGGCTGTGGAATAGGGGTGGGAGCACCATGACACAGGAAGCTCATTTTGTTGGTGAGGTTCGCGACGGCGTTGCCTGGGCCAGACTCAACAGGCCGGAGGCGCTGAACGCCTTTTCCGACGAGATGCGTGACTTGCTTATCGCCTTCCTGCTCAAGGTGGAAAGCGATCCGAACGTCCGCTGTATCGTGCTGGAAGGGGGCGGCCGCCATTTCATGGCGGGCGGTGACGTCAAGAGCTTCACCGAGCATTTTCAGAGCTCGCCTGAGAAGCGAAAACTTCATTTCGAGGCGACCTGTCACAAGATGCATCCATTGATCTTCCTGCTGCGCCGCATACCGAAACCGGTGCTCGCCAGCGTACAGGGCGCCTGTGCGGGCCTGGGCGTCAGCCTCGTGCTTGCCTCCGATCTGGCGCTGGCATCGGATGTCGCATTCTTCACGCTCGCTTATTCTAAGCTCGGTACGACGCCAGATGGCGGTGCGACCTGGTTTCTGCCGCGCGCCGTTGGTAGCAAGCGCGCCGCCGAGCTTGCCATGCTCGGTGATCGCATCGATGCAGAAACCGCGGAGCACTATGGCTTAGTCAATCGTGTCATCCCGGCTGACAGGTTGCGTGAGGAGACCGTCGCTTGGGCGAACCGGCTGGCCCAGGGCGCGACACTTGCCATCGGTCGGACGAAAGCTTTGCTGAATGCCGCAGGAAGTCGTGACCTGGAAGCGCAGTTGCAGGCCGAAGGTGTTTCGTTCAGCCTGTGTTCGTCTGGCGAAGAGATGGCCGAGGGCGTCAGAGCCTTTATCGAGAAACGATCACCCGTATTCATGAGCAAGTGATGGATCATCCCGGCAAATCCGGTACGACAGGTGCATCCCCCGTTGGGCAGGCGAGGCAGCCGGATGATAAAGCTCCGGTGAAGACAGCAGGCTGGCAGCCGGAAGTCGATGAGCTGAGGGCGCGCGAGCGACTTGCCTACCAAATGGGCGGCGAGGACAAGGTTAAGCGCCAGCACGACAACGGGCGGCTGACCGTGCGTGAGCGCATCAACGCGCTGCTCGACACCGGCAGTTTTCGCGAGGTCGGTGCCATCGCCGGCAAATCCACCTACGGTGAAAACGGCAAAGTTATCAATTTCCAGCCGGCGAACTTCGTCATGGGTCGCGGCCGTATCGATGGACGTCCTGTCGTGGTTGGCGGCGACGACTTTACGGTGCGGGGCGGTGCGGGCGATGCCGCGATCGGCAGCAAGCAGGTCCATGCCGAGCAGATGGCCAATGAGCTGCAGCTGCCGATCGTTCGCCTTATTGACGGCACGGGCGGCGGCGGATCGGTGCGGTCGCTCGAGACTGACCGTCGAACCTATGTGCCTTACATGCAGGGCTGGGATCAGGTGATCTTGAACCTCGCGACCGTGCCGGTGGTTGGGCTTGGTCTCGGGCCGGTGGCCGGCCTCGGTTCGGCGCGCCTTGTCACCAGCCACTATTCGGTGATGGTGCGTGAAATCTCGCAGATGTTCATCGCCGGCCCACCGCTCGTGGCGCGCACCGGCGAAGTCATCAGCAAGGAGGATCTCGGCGGCGCCGACATCCATGCGCGGGCCGGCGCGATCGATGATGTGGTCGACAGCGAGGAAGAGGCCTTTGCGCGCACACGCGGGTTTTTGTCCTATCTGCCTTCGTCGATTTACGAATTGCCGCCGCGCGTGGCATCTAGCGATCCGGTGGACCGCCGCGAAGAGTGGCTGATCGAGGCCGTGCCGCGTGAGAGGCGCAAGGTCTACGACATGCGCAAGATCATCCGTTCTGTCGTCGACAAGGATTCGTTCTTCGAGATTGGCCGTAAATATGGCGGATCGAGCATCACCGCACTGGCGCGCCTTGACGGATGGCCGGTCGCGATCCGCGCCAGCGACCCCCACTTCTATGGCGGCGGTTGGACGGCTGACAGTTCGATGAAGGTCATTCGCTTCCTCGACATGGCGCAGACTTTTCACCTGCCCGTCATCGATCTCACGGACATTCCCGGATTCCTCATCGGATCGGAAGCGGAGAAGGCTGGAACGATCAGGCACGGTTCGAGGGCGCTTGCTGCCGTCTACCAGGCCACGGTGCCGTGGTGCTCGGTGCTGATCCGTCGCGCCTTCGGTGTTGCTGGCGCGGCCCACTCCAATCACACGCGGCTGCACTATCGCTATGCTTGGCCTTCGGGCAACTGGGGATCCCTGCCGATAGAGGGGGGCGTCGAGGCTGCCTATCGCGCAGATCTCGAGGCGGCGGATGATCCGGAGGCACTCAAGCAGGAGATAGAGGCGCGCCTCAATGCCTTGAGTTCTCCATTCAGGACGGCAGAGGCATTCCTGGTCGAAGAGATTATCGATCCGCGTGATACGCGGCCGCTTCTGTGCGAATTCGCAAATCTTGCCGCTCCGTTGCGTCAGACCGGACCGGTCATGGTCAGCATGCGCCCGTAAGGGGAGAGCAGGTAACAATGGCTGAAGTCAAAGTACGGGCGACGATCGCCGGCACGGTGTGGCAGATTCCGGCGAGAATCGGCGATCGCCTTGAGGAAGATGATCCGATGGTCATCATGGAATCCATGAAGATGGAAATTCCGGTCGGCGCGCCGCGGAGTGGAACGGTGAAGTCCATCCTGGTGGCTGAAGGCGAGATTGTTGCCGAGAATGACGTTATCGCGCTGCTCGAAAGCAACTGATCGAGTGGTGCCACGAGCAGGCAGGGAGACTCTCATGGCAAATGGCAAGTTGGGATTTGTAGGCATCGGCAGGATGGGCGGATTGATGGCGCCTCGGCTGATCGCCAAGGGCTACGAGGTGACGGTCTACGATCGTAATGCGGAGGCGCTTGCTGCGCTCAAGACCACCGGCGCGAACGTCGCCGGTTCAGCAACCGAAGTCGCATCTGTTGCCGACACGGTCCTCGTCAGCTTGCCGACGCCAGATATCGTCAAGACTGTCGTGGTCGACGAGATTGCCAAGGGCAGCGCCGTCAAGAAAGTCATCGACGTATCAACCACGGGCCCCAAGGTCGCGGCACAGGTCGCCGCGGAGCTTTCCAGGCGGCACATCATCTATGTCGACGCGCCGGTCAGCGGCGGCCTCAAGGGTGCTCGCGAGGGGACGCTCGCAATTATAGTCGCTTGCCCGAAGGCGACCTACGAGGAAATCCAGCCAATCATGGAGACGCTGGGCAAGCTGTTTTTCGTGGGTGAAGGCGCCGGCCAGGCGCAGACGGTGAAGCTCGGCAACAATCTTCTCGCAGCCGCTGTCATTGCGCTGACGTCGGAAGCGCTGGCGATGGGTGTCAAGGCCGGGATCGATCCGAAGACCATGTGTGACGTTATCAATGTTTCGAGCGGCCGCAACAGCGCCACCCAGGACAAGTTTCCCAAGTCGGTCCTGCCGGGCACTTTCGATTTCGGCTTTGCAACTGGTCTCTCCTACAAGGACGTCCGGCTTTGTGTCGATGAAGCGGAAGCGCTCGGCGTACCGATGGTCGTCGGTGGCGCCGTCCGGCAATTCCTTGCCGTAACCCAGGCCAAGTATGGCCCCGACTCCGACTTCACTTCGATGGCTAAAGTCGTCGAGGAGTGGGCCGGTGTCGAGATCCGTTCGGCGAGCTGATGCCGATCCAATCCTTTCATACATCCTTGATCGAGGAAAAACATGAACGTCGAAGAGCTTTTCAATCGTGGTCTCGAAATCCGCAAGTCAGTCCTGGGCACGGAATTCGTTGAGAGGTCGATCGCCAATGCTACCGACTTCAACAGGCCGTTGCAGGAACTGGTGACGGAATATTGCTGGGGCGCTGTCTGGGGCCGTGATGGACTTCCCAAGCGTGACCGGAGCCTCATCAACCTCGCCATGATCAGCGCGCTCAACCGGCCGCACGAACTCAAGATGCACGTCAAGGGCGCACTACGAAACGGCCTTAGTCGGGATGATATCCGCGAGGTTCTTTTGCAGGTCGCAATCTATTGCGGCGTGCCTGCGGCCGTCGATTCGTTCCGCGTCGCCATGGAAGCTCTCGCCGAGTACGACAAGGAGCAAGCGAAGTAAGCGTACAGCGACGGGATACGCGCCATGGACAAGTACCAGATGCTGATCGGGGGCAAGTGGGGCGATCCGGTCCAGCCGGAGTGGTTTGATTCTTATAACCCGTTTACCGGCGCTCCGTGGGCGAGGATTCCCAAGGCGATGCCGGCGGACGTCAATCGGGCGGTTGAAGCGGCGGACGCTGCCTTCCGCGGTGAATGGCGCGCGCTGAGCGCGTCTGCGCGCGGCAAGCTGATCCACAGGCTTGGTGATGTGATCGCCGCCAATGCCGACCGGCTGGGCGAGATCGAAACGCGCGACAACGGCAAGCTGATCGCCGAGATGCGCGCGCAACTGCGTTATATACCGAGCTGGTTCCACTACTTCGGCGGTCTTGCCGATAAGCTCGAAGGCCGCGTCATTCCGATCGACAAGCCAGGCGTGTTCAACTTTACGCGGGAGGAACCGCTCGGCGTGGTGGCGGCAATCACGCCATGGAATTCGCCGTTGCAGCTTGCCACTTGGAAGCTCGCGCCGGCGCTGGCTGCCGGCAATACGATCGTGTGGAAGCCGTCGGAACATTCTTCCGTATCAGCGCTTGAATTCGGCAGGCTTTTCGAAGAAGCCGGATTCCCACCCGGCGTCGTCAATATCATTTGCGGTTTCGGCGGTGATCTGGGCGAGGCCCTGGTGACCCATCCGAAGGTCGCAAAGGTCGCTTTCACTGGCGGTGATTTCACGGGCCAGAAGGTGTATGAGATGGCGGCCCGCGGCATCAAGCCGGTTACGCTCGAACTTGGCGGCAAATCGGCGAATATTGTTTTCGACGATGCGAATATGAGCAATGCCGTTAAGGGCGTCGTTTCCGGCATATTCGCCGCGACGGGCCAAACCTGCATCGCAGGCTCACGCGCCCTGATCCACTCCTCGGTCCATGACCAGTTTGTGGAAGAACTTCTGGCACTCGCCAGGACGGCGCAGATGGGCGATCCGCTCAGCGAGGGCACTCAGATTGGACCGGTCACGACGCGTGCGCAGTACGACAAAGTGCTGGATTACATCGCCATTGCCGAAAAGGAGGGGGCAACCCTGGTGCTTGGGGGCCATCCCGCGCAGCGCCCTGAATGCGGCGCAGGCTGGTTTATCGAGCCAACCATTTTCACCGGTGTGACACCCGATATGCGTATCGCCCAGGAGGAGGTGTTCGGACCGGTGCTTTCCATCATGAAGTTCGACGATGACGAGGAAGCGATCTCGATAGCCAACGGGACGCAGTACGGACTTGCCGCAGGCGTGTGGACGGAAAGCATTCCCCGCGCGCTGACCATGTCCGAGCGCCTCGAAGCCGGAACGGTCTGGGTCAATACCTATCGTGCCGTCAGCTACATGTCGCCCTTCGGCGGCTACAAGCGCTCCGGCATCGGTCGTGAGAGCGGGTTGTCCGCCATACGTGAGTATGTGCAGGAAAAGAGTGTCTGGATCGATACCAGCGGCAAGGTCGCCAATCCGTTTGTCATGCGTTAAGCGTGGCGCTCCGCAAGGCGAGTGCAGAGGTCGTCCCGTTTCGGGGCGGCCTTTCTTCCTGGCTCAGGGCGTGGCTGCCGCCTAAGCTTTTGAGACCAGCATCCGGCGCAGGAACGTTATGGGCGCCCGAACGCTCCATCGGCATTTCGGCCGCTGCGAGGTTCCGGTAGCTGTCGCGCCCGAACAGGACCGCCAGCCGGTCTCCCGGTTCGCTGGCCGCCTATTCGTCGACAAACGGAAGAGGCGCTTCCTCAATCATCTTTTGGTGGGCCGCTGAGCCGAGCTCAGGCCGTGATCGCGTCCATCGGCGACGATCTGAAACGCGACATGGCGCGCCTATCCCCATGCGTTGAGGGGGCGTGCAATGCGCACTGCGGCGACGCCGCGATTGGTGATGACGATCTTCCCAACCAAGAATTTTTCTCTCAACGGTCCGGGAACAGATCAATTCTTCCGACGATAAAACCGAATAAATATCCAATATTTGAATTATGCCAATGCACTGCCGATCAGTGGTTGCGATGAGGAAGGATAATTACCGAGATCCATCTGATGGATTTTTGTAGAGGGAGAATTTGCGGTATTAAATATCGAATTTTCGTTGGAAAATCTTTGACACGGTCATGCTCCGGCTCTTAAGCTTGGCTGTCGGCGCGTCGAGGCGTCTTCCCGAGGTCATGCGGCAGTCGGCGAAATGGTGGCCATCGGGGATTGGACGACCGGCCGGCTTTGCAGAGCCTCGGCTGCATCGCGCCACGAGCATGAAGTTTCTTCAACCGCAACAGAGAGTTCAATGACGATCACTGCTGCTGAAGGGCAGGCACCCGATACGGTGTTCCGCGCCTACCTGAGCCAAAATGAGCTGTGGCTGCAAACTTGCACCGGTTGCGCGAAGCAGATCTTCTTCCCGCGCGTGCTGTGCCCGTATTGCGGCTCCGGTCTCGAGTGGCGCAAGGCAGCCACGACCGGCACGGTCTATTCGGCGACGACCGTTCGCCAGCGTCCTGACCGCGGCGGCGACTACAACATCGCCATCGTCGAACTCGATGAAGGTGCACGGATGATGAGCCGCGTCGAAGGTGTGTCGCCCGACGAGGTTGATATCGGCATGAAGGTCAAGGCCATTATTGAGGAGCGCGACGGCGGTCCGATCGTTTTGTTCCAGCCTTTGCCGGGAGGCGCTCGATGACCTTTTCATTGCGCGGGACTTCGGCCTTCGTCGGAACCGGACAGGCGGGTATAGGCGCGGCGCCGGGATATACGCATCTCGATCTGTTGGGTCTCGCCGTCCGCGAAGCCCTGGATGACAGCGGACTGAAGCTGTCGGACATCGACGGCCTCTTTACAGCCAACATGGTCAACATCCTGCCGACGCTTGCGGTCGGCGAGTATCTGGGTATCCGGCCGAAGGTTGCGGTCGGAACCAATACGGGCGGCAACTCCTTTGTCGATCATGTGCTCTGGGCATCGCTGGCTTTGCAGGCCGGTCTCTGCAACGTCGCGCTCATCTGCTACGGCAGCAACGCGCGCACAGCGAGCAGTCAAAGCCCGCCGGATGCGCCGCCATACGAGGCCATCTACAAGCCGCGTGAACCGATCGTGTCGTATGCGCTGGCTGCGGCGCGACACATGCATCAGTATGGTACGACGCGCGAGCAACTCGCTGCGGTCGCGGTTGCCGCGCGGCAGTGGGCGCAGAAGAATCCGGACGCTTTCGCGCGCGACCCGTTGTCGGTCGCCGATGTCATGAAAAGCCGGATGATCTGCGATCCGCTGAGCCTGCTCGATTGCTGCCTGGTGACCGACGGGGCAGGAGCGGTGATCATGACGCGATCCGATCGCGCCAAGGATCTGGCCAAGCCTCCAGTCTACATGCTCGGCTGCGCCTCGGCGCAGACGCATCGCCAGATCAGCCAGATGCCGGACCTGACGGTGACGGCGGCGGCGCGATCGGGGCCGCGTGCATTCGAGATGGCGGGTCTGAAGCCGTCCGACGTCAATGTCCTGCAACTCTACGACGCCTTCACCATCAATGTCGTGCTGTTCCTCGAGGATCTGGGCTTTTGCCGCAAGGGCGAAGGTGGGGCGCTCGTCGCCTCCGGAGCGATCGCGCCCGGGGGGAAATTGCCGGTCAATACCAACGGCGGCGGCCTTTCCTGCGTGCATCCCGGCATGTACGGGATATTCACCCTGATCGAGGGCATTACTCAACTGCGCGGGCTTGGAGGCGAGCGGCAGGTCAGCGGCGCGGAGGTGGCCCTCTGTCATGGCAATGGCGGGCTTCTTTCGTGCCAGACCACGGCTCTGCTCGGGACCGCAGCAACCCTCTAGGAGGTTGTCCGCAGCGCGGACGGAGAGCGGGATGAACGAGCGATTGCCCGTCTATGAGGTCTATGCCATCCGCTACGCGACGCGGAGCGGACAACGACCTGACCACTTCATCGGCGGCGATTTACATCACGGACCGATGCCGATGGATTATTTCGTCTGGGCGATAATCGGACCGGGCGGCCCGTTCGTCGTTGACGTCGGCTTCAGCGCCGAAGTATCGGACCGGCGCAAACGCACTTATCTGCGATCGCCGGTGGACGGACTCAAGCTGATCGGCGTCGATGCCGCGGAAGTGCGGGACGTCATCGTGACGCATCTGCATTATGATCACGCCGGCAATTTCGACTGTTTTCCGAAGGCGCGATTCCATCTGCAGGAGCAGGAACTGGCCTATGCGACTGGTCCCTATATGCAGTACCCGTTCATGAACCATCCGTTCGAGATCGACGACGTGACGGGCGTGGTACGGCTCAATTATCGCGGGCGGGTTGCCTTTCATGCCGGCCGGGCCGAACTCACGCCCGGACTGGTCCTCGAACTGGCGGGTGGTCATTCCGCCGGCCTGCAGTTCGTGCGCGTGCATACGCGTCGCGGTTGGCTGGTGCTCGCTTCGGACGTCATGCACTACTACGAAAACCTCACCAGCGGCCGACCCTTCACGACCGCGTTTCATGTCGGCGACATGCTCGCCGGCTTTTCCAAGCTAAACGCTGCCGCGAGCGATCTCTTGCACATCATCCCCGGGCACGATCCTCAGGTGATGCGCCTCTTCCCGGCGCCCCGGCCGGCTCTGGAGGGAATCGTTGTCCGTCTGGATGCGGAGCCGATCGCCGGCGTCGATCTGCCGCAGACGGATATGGCTGGCCACTGAGGACAGCTGGCAGTGGAAGGCGCAAGCCGGCCGACAGCAGCTTTATCGAATCGCTCAACGGCAAGCTCAGCGCCGAATATTTGAACACACATTGGTTCTTGAGCCCTGACGGCGCGTGGTCAAACTTGAGGATTGGCGTAGAGATATAACGCATTTTACTGGGAACTGAGGGCCTCTTGGAAAACCTGAACTGCCCGATCAATCGTAATCTTAAAGAGAAAGCCCGCCCTACCAGGCTGTGTGGAAACGATTGGAGGCTCCGGTTGATCCGGGGCTTCTTTTGTTATCAGGCGGCTCCGGCCTTGATGTTGATGGCGCGGAGCATGTTGTAGGCGAGAACCGAGAGGGCCATTTCGGTTCGGCTTCCCTTGAGGTTGCGGGTGAGGAAGCGCCCTCCGGCCGCCATCCGCTTGATGGTACCGAAGGGATGTTCGACGGCGCAGCGCCGCCATCGCATCAGTTCGGGCGTGGCTCTCGCGGTCATCCGGTTGAGGGCGTCCTCATCCAGATGACGCTTGAGGAAATGATGTTCAGCCGTGGTGCATTGCGGCTTGAGGGCACAGCCCGAGCAATCGGGCGATATATAGGTCACGTTGCGCTTCTTCCGGTGCAGTTACTTGCGAACCAGCATGCGGCCGGTCGGGCAACGGAATGTGTCGCTCTCCGGCTCATAGATAAAGGCGGATCGATCGAATAGCGTGCCGCCGGCCTGATTGTTGACGGCGCGGTTGGCCGGTGCGCACGCCTCGATGCCGTCCGCCTCGCAGGCGCTGGCATGAGCGCTGCTGGAATAGCCGGCATCGGCCACCACCATCAGGCTCTCTTTCTCCAGCACCGTCTTCGTTGCCTTGGCGATTGGATGGAGCAGGCGACTGTCGGTCGCCTCGTCCGGCACCTCGTGGTGGACGATCAGCCCGGTATCGGCATCGACCGCCGTCTGGACATTGTAGGATGAGGCTTGGGAGCATGCCCCTTGCCCATCGGTCTTGCATCCTCCTCGCCCTCGACGATCATCGTGCGGTTAGCGCTGTCGAGCTTTGCCGCCAGGCGGTCGAGTTCCGCGCGCCGGGCCTGCAATGCCGTGAGCGCCGCCGGCACCGCATCCTTCCTGTCGTTGGGCTCCGTCGCGTCGACTTCGTCCAGCCCGGCCAGATAGGCCGCGATCCTGCCATCGAGGCGCGCAGCCTCTTCCGCGATGGCCTCCCGCCTGGCGATCTTCTTGCCGCTTGCGACGGCGCGAAACTTCGAATCGTCCACGGCGATCAGCCTGGCCGAGAACAGGCCCGCATCCCGGCATAGCGTCACGAAAGCCCGACACGCTCCCACGATCGCCGCCCCATTGTCGCGACGAAAGTCGGCGATCGTCTTGAAGTCGGGAGCAAGCCTGCGCAAAAGCCGCATCGTCTCGATATTGCGGCGGCATTCCCGTTCGAGGCGGCGCGACGAGCGAACCTCATTTAAATAGCCCCAGACGTAGAGCTTCAGCAGATCGCGCGGATCGTAAGGCGGCCGTCCGGCCACGGCCGGAACGGCTCGCGAAAAACCCAGACCGACGATATCGAGGCCATCGACAAAAGCGTCGATCACACGAACCGGCGCATCCCTGGAAACATAATCCTCAATCGCCGCAGGCAGAAGCGACACCTGACCACGATCCGTTCCTTGCACATAATCCATGAGAAATGGCCACACCGTTGCCGATGCGGCCACCTTACTCGATTTGCACGCCTACTTCTCACACAGCCTGGTTAGGGCGGATTTTCGTCACCACATCAGGATGTGGCTAATCTTTGGGGTGATTTGCGGCGCACTCTGGCCGAATCCGTCCATCCTATGCGAGCATTCACAAATACTCTCGACATGAGCATTTGCATCTGAAACGTAAGTCCGCAGGTCTTTCACTGCGGGCGCCCGCCGCTACAATCGCGGGCGCAAATCCCCGAAATCCTGGCTCTTCGTACAATCACGACTTCTCGTTGTTCAAGCGATACTCAATACGCGAAGTCCTCGAGCATCTGCTCTGCCCAACGATCCTCTTCCCAGTCACCAAGCGTCCGGCATCGTTTTCGCCAGGATAGGGACACGACGTCCCGCGTCGGCGAAAGCCGATCAAGAATCCGCTCGGGACAAAAACATGCCGCTGGTCCCTCGGTTTCGTGGACTTCTTCCATCAAGCATTCAGAGGCGCTTTGGTCTGGATATCTTTTGAGCAGGCATGCGACTGCTTCGATAGGATGTCCCTCTTTCCGGGTCGATACTGCTGCAAAGCTAACAGCGAAATGGTTGTTGTCGTTGAGTTCGTCGTGATCGTCGAATTCAATGACTTCGATGTCGAGCACCCGGCCCGTAGCACTAGTCAGTTTTCATCAGTTGCAGACGACGGCCCGCATCGGGTGCTCGGTGACGAAGCCGTAGCCGCAGGTGTCGCAGGTCCACAGATAGCTGACGACGTTGTCCGACAGGAACGCGGAGGCTTCTGCGGCGACCATCGAGTCGGCGCACACCGGGCAGGTCGGCAACTCGCGTTCGCGCGGGGCGTTATGAATCGGCCGGGACAGGGATTCCGCAATGGCTGGCATCGTGACGTCCTCTGTTGCTGATCGCTGCTGATGCCGCCGACTATACACCCGGCTCTTTGACAATGTCGCAACGCAAATGCGTTGCTTTTACGAATTCCAGGACCACCCGGCCGCGATGCAGCAGATGTGATCGCGCGTGATCGCCGCCGGCGCGAGCCCCGGTGAGGAATACGGTCGAGGAGGGAAAGAACGGTGGGAGGCGGACGCTGACTAGCGGCGCGACAGCGATATCGAGGCGCTGCGGAAAGCACCTTCCGAGCGGATGGTGACGCGCTGCCGGTTGCCGGTCGTCGTCATCGACAGGTTCGCGGTAAACGACGGCGCGCTGACGACGACGTCGAAGTGGCCGCGGCTGACTCTGCCCTGCAAACTCCCGCCGATATTGCGGCTGGACTCGCCCCAGGTTCCGCTCAGGGTGCCGCCGTTGGCGATCACGTCGCTCTTGAGGTCGAACTTGTAGCTGTCGCTGGCGCAGGTCAGCGTCTGGTTGAGGCCGCTGCCGTCGCGGCTCACGGCATAGGTGGCGCGGCAGCGGATGCGCTCGCTCTGCCCGTTGTCGAGCGACACCGTGCCGCTGCCCGCCCACACGCCGGCCATCCCGGTGAATGCACCGCCCGATTGTGCCGATGCGGTCGATCCGAACGCGACCAGCGCCAGACCGGCAAGCGCCGGTGCGAGAAGAATGGCGCGACGCTTCGTTCTGACCGTCATGGAGATATCCTCTTAACTATTGGCGCGATGCCTGCCAAAGGCCGCTGCACGGAATTCCGGCGGATGCGCCGTTCCATTTGCCCGAGCCGGCATTGCCGCTGAGCTGGCCGTTGGCGTAAGCGCCCTGGAACGACACCTTCACCAGTCCTGCGGGACCGACGCTGCCGGAAATGTCGGCGCCTGCGGCCGAGATCTTGCCGTCGGCTACGGTGAGCGGATACTGCGCGGTCGGCTGGCAGTCGCCGGAACGGGTCACGACGGTCACGTTCCACTGGCCGTCGTAAGGCATTTGCGCCACGGCCGGGACGGTGGCGACGAGGGCGGCACCGGCAACGACAAATTGGCACAAAAGGGGAGAGAGGCGCGGCAAACGCATGAAGAGAATCCCTTAATGGCATGTGATGCCGGGGCTTATTCAGGAGCAATGTGTCCAAAATTTGCTGCAATGCCGCATAGGGTGGCGGGGTCGGATCGTCAACAATCGGCCACGCGGAAAGTTCCGGCGGAAGTCCGTCCGGTCACCGAGGAGCCCGGCGGTCGACGACGCGGCGGGCGGCGCAAGGCTTAGGCAGATTGAGCGGCCTGAGAGATAGGTGACAGATCGTACCGGACACATGGGTAACACTTTTCGCGGTTTGGCGGGAGGTGTTGATGCCGTGGAGAAGGTGTTCGGTGATGGAAGAACGTCTACGCTTTGTCGCCCGTCTGCTGGACGGCGAAGGGATGAGCGAGGTGTGCCGTGAGTTCGGCATTTCGCGCAAGACCGGCTACAAAATCTTCAATCGTTACAAGGACCAAGGACTGGAGGCGCTGACCGACCGGTCACGCCGGCCGGTGCGCTATGCCAATCAGCTCCCCGCGCCGCACCCCGGCGGACCTCTACACGCCCTCGTCACGGCCCTATAACGGCCTGCCGGAGATCGACTACCCGCTCCATGACAAAGACGTGCTGGTCACCGCCTGCGGCCGCATCTGCATGCACAGAAAGAAGATCAACGTCTCGACCGTGCTGGCCGGTCAGAAACTCGGTATCAAGGAAGTCGACGATGGCATTTGGCTCGTCAGCTTCATGCATTACGATCTGGGATATATCGACCTGGAGCAGAGAACCTTGCAGACCATCGACAATCCGTTCGGCACGAGATTGTCACCCATGTCTTGAGTACGATCTGTTACCCATGTCTCCGGGACGGACAATTAAACAATGGTGAGCGCGGAGGGACTCGAACCCTCGACCCCATGATTAAAAGTCACGTGCTCTACCAACTGAGCTACGCGCTCACATGTGGCGTTGTGTAGGGAACGGGCCGGCGTGGGTCAATAGCTGCCTCGGGGCTGGCGCCGGTTCGCCGGGAAAACCCGAAATCCCTTGCGGGTCAGCAAATTATCTGGCGTGTTGCGCCTTGTCGCCAACGGAGCGGTGAAGCGCGGTCCGCCGGCCGTCAGCGCAAGGGTGAGCTGTCGGACGACACCCGGCGCGGCGCGCCGATCGAGGGCATCGGCGCAGGCTTCAGCCCGATCAGTTCGGCCGAGCGGGTGAAGACGTAGCGCCAGAACGCGAACGAATTGATGCGCGACAGTTCCAGCGTCGCCAGCGCCACCGCCGACAGGAACGGCAGGCTTTGCAACACCAGCACGCCGGCGAAGATGTAGATTTCGGTGATCTGGCGGAAGCTGTTGGAGGCCACCAGCACCACGGCGCCGAGCAGCAACAACACGCCGATGATGGCTTCCCAGAATGCCTGAAACTCGATCGACATTCGTGACAGGCCGCCCTTGGAGGTGCGCGCGAACGGCAGGTGCTCGGTGATCAGCCCATTGGCGACCGCGCGCGACACCGTCCATTGCACCGACATCGCCGCGATCATGGCGCCGAACATCTGTCCGGGCTTCAGCGTGACGCGCAGCTTGTAGAGCGACAGGAAGTGCGCCATCGAGACGACGAAGGCGGCGATGATCGGCAGCGTCAGGATCTTGTCGGGAATGGCGATGTCGGCGAAGGCGACGATCGGCACCCACACCAGGTTGAGCAGCGCCACCAGCACGCCGAGGCTTTCCGCGCCGAGCCAGTTGAGCCAGCCGAGAGCGAATTCTCGCTTCTGGTCCGGGGAGAGGCGGCTCGCGCCGGGCAGGAAGCGCCGCCAGTGCTTCTTGACGATCTGGAAGCCGCCATAGGCCCAGCGGTGGCGCTGTTTCTTGAACGCCTCGTAGGTGTCGGGCAACAGGCCGTGGCCGTAGCGCTTATTGGTGTAGTGGGTGAGCCAGCCCTGTTCGATGATGGCGAGGCCGAGGTCGGTGTCCTCGCAGATGGTGTCGCCGGCCCAGCCGCCGGCCTTGTCCATCGCCTCGCGGCGGATCAGGCACATGGTGCCGTGAACGATGATGGAATTGGTTTCGTTGCGCTGGACCATGCCGATGTCGAAGAAGCCGGCATACTCGCCGTTCATAGCATAGTGCATCAGCGACAAATCCTCGTCGCGATGGTCCTGCGGCGCCTGCACCAGCCCGACGCTCGGATCGTCGAAGGCCGGCACCAGATCCTTGAGCCAGTCGGGTTCGACCACATAGTCGGCATCGATGATGCCGATGATCTCGGCGTCGGCGGCGGTGCGGTCCATGGCGATGCGCAGCGCGCCGGCCTTGAAACCCTTCACCTTCTCGGCGTTGATGAACTTGAAGCGTTCGCCCAGCATCCGACAGTGGTCCTGAATCGGCTGCCAGAACGCCGGGTCGGGCGTGTTGTTGATGATGACCACGCATTCGAAGTTCGGATAGTCGAGCCGCGCCACCGCGTCGAGCGTCTGCTTCAGCATGTCCGGCGGCTCGAAATAGGCCGGGACGTGGATCGACACCATGGGATGCTTGCGGTCGGGAGCCGAGGCGGCCGCCGCCGTGGTCGCGGGCGTCAGCAGGCGGGTCGGGCGATGACCAAACGCAATGGTCGCGATCTCCTCGATCCGCGCCATCGCGATCAGGATCAGCGGCACCAGCAGCGTGAGGCCCAGCGTCATGGCGAAAGCCGAACCCCAGACAAAATAGTGGCCGTTCCAGTAGGCGAACACGGTGGCGACCCAGGCGCCGACGCCGTTGGCGGCGAGCGACAACATGCCGGCTTGCAGCACCGTCGGCCGCACCAGGCGGAAGATCGGCAGCGACAGCAGGACGCCGATCAGCAGCGCTATGCCTGCGAGTTTCCAGTAATCTTGATTGACCACCGGGCCGGTCCAGTTGAACTTCGGCGCGCGGCTGGCATCGAGCACGCCCCAGTACGGCCCGACGCCGCCCTCGAAGTACTTCCAGGGCTGATCGATCGCCTCGACGATATTGTATTCCATGCCGATCGACTCGGCGCGGGTGACGAAATTGCGCAGCACCACCGCCTGCTCAAGCTGACCCGGCACCGCGTTCTTCAGATTGTAGCCGGCCGACGGCCAGCCGAATTCGGCGATCACGATCCGCTTGCCGGGAAAGGCTTCGCGGAGCTTCTGGTAGATGATGAGCGCCTGTTCGACGGCCTGTCCGGCGGAGAAGCCTTCCCAGTACGGCAGGATATGCGCGGCGATGAAATCGACCGACGACGCCAGCTCCGGATGTTCGAGCCAGATATTCCAGATTTCGCCTGTGGTGACAGGCACATTTACCTGGCTTTTGACACGCTGGATGAGCTTGATGAGATCATCCACCTTCTGGTCGGCACGGTAGATGGTTTCGTTGCCGACGACGATGCCGTTGACGTTGCTGTTGTGCTTGGCCAGTTCGACCGCGGCCTGAATCTCGCGCTCGTTGCGGTCGGCATATTTGTCGATCCAGGCGCCGACCGTTACCTTGATGCCGGCCTCGTTGGCGAGCGGCGGCACCAGTTCGACACCGCCGGTCGAGGAGTAGAGACGCACGGCGCGGGTCAAGGGCGCCAGCACCTTCATGTCGGCGCGGATTTTCTCGATCGTCGGGATGTTGTCGACGTCGGGATGGCCGGATCCGTCGAACGGCGCATAGGACACGCTCGGCAGCGGTCCGGTGAAATCGGGGGCGGGCAGCTTCTCCCTCAGCACACCCCAGATGGCGGCGTGAGCGGCGGTGACGAACAGCAAGACGGCGACGACAGCGCGCATCGCAACTCAACCATTACGGAACGGTGGCGTGGAGAAACGGGCCCGTTTCCCCGATCCGGCGGACGCTAAGCTCAGCATATCAATGCCACGGCATTTATCCACTTATATGACGCGGCGGCATTTTTCCGATGACAGCCCGGCCAACGACGCGCCGTCACGATCGTTCCGCGCGGCCAAGGCTCATTGCGGCCAGAGCTCATTTCGCCGGAGTGGCGGGTGCAGGTGCGGGGACCGGAGTCGCGGCCGACGGAGCCGGGGC
>JBASBO010000036.1:0-8623 GCA_049651165.1 Xanthobacteraceae bacterium
ACCGGAAACATCCACTTATAGTAATGCACATTGTAATATCGAAACATCCCGCTAGGCAGGCTATCGTGATAGCTCGCATATACCAACAGTTGAACGACCATCATCACGCCGGCGACCCGCAGGGTCGCGGGTCCGGGGAAAAGGGATGCAACGATCGCAAAAACAACGGCAATAAAGAGTACCGGAATAACGCTGATCCAATCGGCATTGAACTCCAGGAAGTACGGCTGAGACGCGACAAAGAGCGAGAACAGCCGTTCCGGGATCTGGGTCGCGTCGAACCCTATACCTCCCATGACGGTTCCGAAGTATCGTCCGGCTGCCGTTCCCGTACTGGCCAGATTGAATCCGACAAAAAAAGCGACGGGAAGACTAAATCCCGCAACACCTCCGACAACGGCAATCGCACCGCACCGCCGTTGATCGGCGGTGCCTCCAGCCATCATCCTGACGACCATGATCGCGTAAAGAATTGCAACGGGCGCAACGGTTGCGATATCAGCCGGCCGCACGGGAATTTGCGAGCCGACCACGACGCCAAACAGAAACCCGTTGAGCAGGAAGCTGCGGATCCGTCGAGGCTCGCCGCGCATTCGCTCGAACTGATCGAATAGAGCAAGCGCCGCGGCCACAAGGAACGCACTCAATGTGCTTGTCCATGGGACCACCCACTGCATCCCGACGACGGGATAAAGCGCCATTCCGGCCACGACAGAAACCGCCGCGATCCGTGCTCCGAGGCGATGCTGAAAGATACGAAATACCAGCAGGAAGAACCCCGCCATCAGCACCAGATCGACCAGATAAAACGGATGAAGCCTGGAAAAAGGCAGAAAGAACGCGCCGATGGCCGGATACAGCGGCGGATAGAAATGGGACGCCGAACGGAAATCCAGAGCCGCAAAAGCGTTCGAGGATTTCAGATAGAGCCCCTGATCTGTCCATCCCCACCAGCCAAGCGGATACTTGGCACTGTTGCCGGGAACGGCTGAGTAGGTAAGGTAAACGTATTGGTAGAGGGCGAACAGAAAGATCAGAGCCACGGCTTGTACAAGAACGCCCGGAGGCTCTGTGCGCACAAATCGATACAGACGAGAACCGACCACTACGACCTCGCGATGATCGCTATGTTGGAACTGAACGGGCCGAGCCCGATTCCCGTCATCCGAACGATCGGCCTGGTCGGCGACGGCCACTCATCCAAAATGAGAGCGCGACTGAGAAAATCCACGTTCTCCGGCCTGGTCCAGTATTCGAGCGAGGAGCGACGCAATACGCGGCGAAACAAGGCGGGAGAGTAGTGCAACAAGGGCAAACCGGTGTGATGCTCCACCGGGAACCAGCGATTCGGCACGGTAATGAATAGCGACCTGGCTACCCGTAGATGCTCAAGAATGAAATTTCTGCGTTCGAGCGGACCGCCGACATGTTCGAGAACGGCGTTGGAGGTTGCGATGTCGAATGAGTCGTCGGGAAATGGCAGTGGCTCATTGGCTTCGATCTGCTGAAACGCGATCTCCGGATATCGAGCCCTGATCTGCTCCCCCGACCCGATCCCGACGCAAGTAATGTTCTCTGGCCAGGGATAGGATTTTTCGAGAAAATTGGCTCCCTCGTTCTCATCGTCGGAAACACCGATATCGATAATCCTGCTCCGCGAATTCGGCTGCATCTTCTCAACGAACAGCTCGAACATGTTGCGCCGAGCCATCGTCAACAATCGCATCGAAAGAGGGTTGGACGCGCCGTCACGATAAAAGATGGCGTCGATGTTCTGGCCCTTGTCGGCGCCCGCATGTTTGTTTGTCATCTCGCTCACGTCGAAACCTTCCGGGCGTTGAAGACCAGGCGATCATAAAGCGTATAATTCACGACCAGCCCCGCCGCCGCCCCAAGGAGGTACGAGGGCACATGATATAAACCACGATCGAACACCGAGGCTATATCCAAAACGATCAGGTTCGCGCTCATGCCGATGAGCGATGCGATCAAATATTTGACGTATTCAAAAGACTGGCGCTCCATACGCCCGTCCGCAAAGGTGATACTTCGATTCAAGAGCCATGTCACCGTCATCGCAATCAAGCTCGCCGCCACGCGCGCCGAGACTATCAGCCAGCCAAGCTCATAGACGCACCCAAAAAACACGGTGGCGTCGGTGGCAAAACCAATGCTGCCGACGACCAGAAAGCGCCAGGGCTTATTCGGCGAACCGCTCACCGTCTGGCGGGCCCATATGAAAGATAGGCGAGCAGCTTCGCCTCTTTCCGCCCGCGCGCCACGCTATCCAGTATGAGTCCCGCGAACACTGACAGGAAGGCCATGATCATGGTTGCGCTTGCCGCGATAAGCGTCGGAAAGCGCGGCACCAATCCCGTCTCAAGGAACTCTGCGATAACGGGAATCCCGAAAATCGCCGCCAGCGCAGCGAGGACGACGGCGATCGACGTGAAAAATTGCAGCGGCAGCAGGTCGCGCAGAAGGTGGACGATGAGCCGCAATATTCGCAGACCGTCCCGATAGGTGGAAAGCTTGCTGACAGACCCGGCCGGCCTCTCGTAATAGCGAATGTCGATTTCGCTCATTGGGACGCCAAGTTCGAGAGCATGCACGAGAAGCTCGGTCTCGATTTCAAACCCTGAACTGGCGGCAGGAAACGTCTTCACGAAGCGTCGCGAGAGCGCCTTGTAGCCGGACAGCATATCCCTGCTCGCCTCGCCGAAGAAGAAAGACACCATGCGAGTCAGAAGGCGGTTGCCGAGAATGTGGCCAAGCCGGTAGGCTTCGGGATCGGAATGTACGCGCGCGCCATTCACCTTGTCGAACGGGCCGGACAATACCCTGTCCACCATGGCAGGTGAAGCGGACGGGTCATATGTGGCATCGCCGTCGACCAGCAAATAGACGTCGGCATCGATGTCCGCAAACATCCGCCTTACGACATGGCCCTTGCCCTGGCGGTACTCGTGACGGACCTCAGCGCCGGCCGCCCGCGCAATGCCCACGGTGTCATCCGTCGAATTGTTATCATAAACGTATATCGCTGCCGAAGGCAGGTACCTTCGAAAGTCTTCCACCACCAAGCCAATCGTTGCTGCTTCATTATAGCAGGGAATGAGGACGGCAACCCTGTCGTTAATGAACCGTGCGGCGACCGCGGATTCTGGCGTTGCCTCCGCTTCCGGTGAGGCGCATCCGGTCCTTGAGTGACTGGTCTGCATCGTAAGCCTCTTTTGAATTCAGCAGCGGACGATCGGTATCACCTTCCCGCGGGAGATGCTCTGTCCGCCGCGGTCGCCCCCTTATACTCTTTCAATTCCAGCGGAACCGCGGCCTCGTATTTGGCGTTCTGCAACACCAGCGAGGTGCGGACGTTGCGGACGTTGGGCGCGGCGGTCAGTTGGGTGACGAACGCCTGGAAGGTCGCCATGTCCGGCGCGACGCATTTGAGGATAAAATCCACCTCGCCCGACAGCATCCAGCATTCGCGCACCAGCGGCGCACGGCGAACGAAATCCTCGAACGCGCGCAGATCGGCGTCGCTCTGGCTCGACAGATGCACCGAGGCGAACACGGTGACGTCGTAGCCGAGCCGGCGCGGGTCCAAAAGCGCGCGGTAGCCCTGGATGTAGCCTTCTTCCTCCAGCACGCGGACGCGGCGCAGGCACGGCGGCGGCGAGATCCCGACCCGCCGCGCCAGTTCGACATTGGTGATGCGGCCGTCGGCCTGTAGCTCGCTCAGAATCCGCAGATCGATCTCGTCTAGGCTTCTGGACACGCCGCTCGAATCCCCGCTTGTCAAATCCGCCGCGATTCCTTTAGCGCAGCCGCGCCGTTTTGCGCAATTTTATTTCGCATGGAACCCGCTTCCCGGCGCGTCAGGGGAAAACCGCCGCCGATGGATTGCAATTCTTGCATAGCTGCCCAGATAGCCTAGACTTGCAGGAACTGTCCGGATCAACCGGGCCACACCTTCCGTCAGCCCATTTGATCGATTGTCTGGCGGCTTTCCTTTGGAGAAGGGGAAAACCCCGATGTCGACACCCATCCACGCCAAAGTTGTGATTATCGGCTCCGGGCCGGCGGGCTACACCGCCGCCATCTACGCCGCGCGCGCGATGCTGGAGCCGGTGCTGATCCAGGGCATCCAGCCCGGCGGCCAGCTCACCATCACCACCGACGTGGAGAACTATCCGGGCTTCGCCGACGTCATTCAGGGGCCGTGGCTGATGGAGCAGATGGAGCGGCAGGCCGCCCATGTCGGCGCCCGCATCGTCACCGACCTGGTGACCGGGCTCGACCTCGGCCAGCGCCCGTTCCGCCTGACCTGCGACAGCGGCGAGGTCTATCTCGCCGATACCGTGATCCTCGCCACCGGCGCGCAGGCGCGCTGGCTCGGCCTCGCCTGCGAGGAGAAATACAAGGGCTTCGGGGTGTCGGCCTGCGCCACCTGCGACGGCTTCTTCTATCGCGGCAAGAACGTGGTGGTGGTCGGCGGCGGCAACACCGCGGTCGAGGAGGCGCTGTTCCTCACCAACTTCGCCGCCAAGGTCACCGTGGTGCATCGCCGCGACCATTTCCGCGCCGAGCGCATCCTGCAGGATCGCCTGTTCAAGCACCCCAAGATCGAGGTGGTGTGGGACAACGTCCTCGACGACATCTCCGGCGACGACAACCCGGTCAAGGTCACCGGCGTCCGCCTCAAGAACGTCAAGACCGGCGCGCTCACCGAGCTTGCCGCCGACGGCGTCTTCATCGCCATCGGCCATGCGCCGGCGACCGAACTGGTGGCCGGCCAGCTCAAGCTGAAGCCGTCCGGCTATGTCGAGGTGGCGCCGCATTCGACCGCGACTTCGGTGCCGGGCGTGTTCGCCGCCGGCGACGTCGCCGACGAGACCTACCGTCAGGCGGTCACCGCCGCCGGCATGGGCTGCATGGCCGCCCTCGAAGCCGAACGTTTCCTGACCCTCAGCGCCAACCAACGGGCCGCAGCGGAGTAATCATGCCTCGATCTCGCGACAACTTCGCCGACATGGATTGGGACAAGCTGAAGGTCTTCCACGCCGCCGCCGAAGCCGGCAGCTTCACCCATGCCGGCGAGCAACTGGGGCTGTCGCAGTCGGCGGTGTCGCGCCAGGTCAGCGCGCTGGAGCAGGAACTGTCGGTGTCGCTGTTCCACCGCCACGCCCGCGGCCTGATCCTCACCGAGCAGGGCGACCTGCTGTTTCGCACCGCGCACGATGTGTTCATGCAGTTGCAGGCGGCCCGCGCCAAGCTGACCGACAGTCGCGAGCGCCCGAGCGGCGACCTGAAGATCACCACGACGCCCGGCGTCGGTATTCACTGGCTGATCCCGCGTCTCGGCGAGTTCACCACGCTGTTTCCGGAAATCCGCATTTCGCTGATCGTCACCGACGAGGAACTCGACCTGTCGATGCGCGAAGCCGACGTCGCGATCCGCACCCGCAAGCCGACCCAGCCCGACCTGATCCAGCGCAAGCTGTTCGCGATGGGCTTTCACGCCTATTGCTCGCCGGAATACATCAAGCACTTCGGCACGCCGCGCACGCTGGAAGACCTCGACGGCCATCGCATCATCATGCTGAGCGATACGCAACTGCCGCAGCACCTGCAAAACCGCAGTTGGCTAGTCGAGGCCGGCCGCAACGGCGCCGGCCCGCGCGAGGCGTTCTTCAAGGTCAACAATATCCTCGGGCTGGTGCGCGCCTGCCAGCAGGGCCTCGGCATCGCCGCGCTGCCCGACTACCTGGTGGAGGACAACAATCGGCTGGTTCAATTGTTCGGCGAATCCGATTCAATTCAACTGGATACCTATTTCGTCTATCCGGAGGAGTTGAAGTCGGTGGCGCGCGTGCAGGCGTTCCGCGATTTCGTCGTCAGCAAGGCGCAGCGCTGGCCGTCCTAGTGACTTTCCGCTTCTGATGAAATCAGAAGCGGGACTCTATCGTCATAGTTTGACGCGCTTTCTTCACGCGAACCGGCCGTCGTCGGCTATGGCCGGCGCAGGCCGGTTTCCACTTCTTGAAAACATCATGGATTCGCGCACGCCCCCGGCCACCGCATGTCTGACATGCGACTTGTCTTGTTGCCGCAACGCTGCGATGGGGCTCATACTGTTTACACACTGAGCGGCCGCACCGCGCATCTGTCCCCCTCCTCTAGCGGCGCGGGCGTTCAGTTATCCCTCTTGGAAGGTGATTGTGTCGGCCTCACGTGGCCAATGCCTTAGCCGGGCTCCTGGAGCCCGGCTTTTTCTTTGCGCGGGATTCTCTTTGCGCGTCGGTCGGCGCGGGCGTCTCGCGCCTTTTTCGCATCCAACAAAAAACGCGCGACGCGCGCGCGTTTGAAGCTCGAAGGCGACGGCGTACGGTTACGCCGCCTGTTTGTGCATGGCGCCGTTGGCGGACGCATTGCCGCGAATGGCCTTCACCGAACGGTCGATCGCGGACCACAGCCGGCTGATCTCCGACGCCGCGCGTCCCTCGGAATAATATTCCTGCGCGCCCTCGCCATGCGCCAGCGCCAGCAGAAGATCGGCGCGGTTGGTGATCTGGCCGCTCCACACCGGCGCCCGGAACTTGGCGAGCGCCTCGCGCGCCATCGTCACGATCGGGCTTTCCGATCCCTCGCGCAGCGCCGGGGCGCCGTTCATGACGACGGCATAAGGCTTGCGCGCCGAACGGCAGGTCTGAATGGTTTCCTGCACCGCGTTGACGTCGAACACGCCGGGCCGCGCCGGGATGATGACCATCGTCGCGTTGCGGATGGCGTCCTCGACCACGGCCGAGGTGTTCGGCGGCGTATCGATGAACACCCACTCGACGCCGTCGCGTTTGGCCGCAGCCACGATCTCGCTGACGGAACGGCTTGCGGTTTTCAACGGCGGCTCGTTGGTGCCGCGCAGCTTGTGCCACAGCGTCAGCGACCCTTGCGGATCGGCATCGACCAGAAGACACGGCCGCGATGGCTTATGGACGTGCGCGGCAAGATGCGCGGTCAGGGTGCTTTTCCCCGAGCCGCCCTTACGCGATGCAAAAACAATAACGTTCATACCCTGGCCTCCAGATTGACCCCAGGAGGCGAAAGTGAATCAGGTTGCTGATTCGTTAAAGCTAAATTTGCCCTATAATCTTTGGATCATACGACATTTAGTCGGCAGGTGGGCCTTTCGAGTCACACTTCGCGAGTCCGGAGTGCGTGCCGGCGGAGGTTCAACCGCCGTCGCGGCCTCGCTTGCGCTGGCGCTCAAGCCATTTGCGCTCCATCCAGCTCAGCAGCCGGGCGATCGGCCGTCGCAGGAAGGGGACATCCTGCGCGATCAGCATCAGGCCGAGCGGCAGCATCCACAGCCCCAGCACCGGCAGGAAGCTGAAGATGCCGCCGAGGATCAAGAACAGTCCCAGCGGAATGCGGGCCAGCCGCGACGACGGCCGTCGCACCCAGGCGAGAAAGCGCGCCGGCCCTGACGGCAGGTGACGCTCCAGCCGGACGAAGTGGCGGTCCAATTCCGCCTCGGGATGGGTCACGCACGCCTCGCTGTCATTGGATCACTGTCATGAGGCTTTCCCGCGCGATCCTCGCCGGCGTAATCTGTCGGCATATCTCCGTCGCGACACTCCGCGCCGCGATCCCCCCGGTCGGGGCGGGATTTCGAGCCGTCCGCGACAAGCCTGCGCAAGGACAACACCGATGACGCCGTTTCGATCCCCGATCGCCCTGTTGGTCACGGCGCTGGCGCTGGCGCAGGCCGCCAACCCGGCCGCCGCCGGGGAGCGTCCGGCGGGGTTGCAGACGCCGTCGGGCAACATCTATTGTCAGTTCTTCTCCTATGACGGACAGACCACGCTCCGCTGCGATATCGGCCAGATCGCGACGCGGCCGTCGCGTCCGGCCGATTGCGACCTCTCATGGGGCAGCGCGTTCGAAGTCTCGATGCGCGGCGACAACGCCCAACGCATCTGCCACGGCGATACGGTGATGGACCCCTCGCTGCCCGTGGTGGCCTATGGCGAGGTGTGGCAGCACGGCGGCTTCACCTGCACGTCCGAGACGAGCGGCCTCACCTGTTTCAACGCCGACCGCCACGGCTTCACGCTGTCGAAAGCGCGGCAGGAGCTGTTTTGAACTTTCGCCGTCTTCGACTTCCGAAATTTTTCTGAAAATTTCCAGACCGCCGTTCGGAACAAAACCGCGTCTCGCCGCGCGCGGCCGCGCGCGATCCGGGTCTGTCCTCATACCTGCGTGAGATGCGGAACGGTGCGCGGAGTCGCCCGTTATACGGGCACCCCGAGACGACAAGAGGAGATTGCAGAATGAAGACTTCGTTTCTCGCCGCAACGGCCGCCGCCGCGATGCTTGTGGCCGCTCCCGCCATGGCCGCACCCGCGCAGGCGACAAAGCACCCGGCCGCGACATCGCCGGCCGCGTCCCACCAGATGCACAAGCGCGCGTCCACCCAGCGGATGAACCGCGCGCATCACCAGCGCAGGCATATGAGTCGCATGAACCAGCCGCGCTATGACCGCAGCGCCACCTATCGCAACGAATGGAACAGGCCGATGCGCTCCGGCTTCGCGCCGCTCGATTTCGCCGGCAACGTGGT
>JBASBO010000037.1:0-11421 GCA_049651165.1 Xanthobacteraceae bacterium
GGCGATGCGCACCAGCACCATCTCGGCGGCGGCGGCCGGGCGCGTCGCGCCCTGCACCTCCGCGATGCCCTTGAGCAGCATCTGCCACATCCGCGACAGCACCCGCATCGACAGGGCGGCCGCGAATTCGCGGGCGCGCCGCCGCTCGGTCTCGCCGAACACCACGTTGTCGGCGGTGGCGGGCACGATCTTGACCCGCGTGACGAAATTGACGAACTCGGCGAGGTCGCTCAGCACCACCACCGGGTCGGCGCCGGTGTCGTACTGCTCACGAAACTCGGTGAAGGCGGCAACGATGTCGCCGCGCGCCAGCGCGTCGAACAGGTCGATGACGCGGCCGCGATCGGCGAGCCCGAGCATTTGCCGCACGTCCTCGGCGCGCACCAGGCCGGCGGCGTGGGCGATAGCCTGATCGAACAGCGACAGCGAATCGCGCACCGAGCCCTCGGCGGCGCGGGCGATCATGCCCAGCGCCTCGGGTTCGGCCTCGACCTGCTCCATCGTGGCGATATTGGCGAGGTGCGCCATCAGCACGTCGGCCTCGACCCGCTTGAGATCGAAGCGCTGGCAGCGCGACAGCACCGTGATCGGAACTTTGCGGATTTCAGTGGTGGCGAACACGAACTTGGCGTGCGCCGGCGGCTCCTCCAGCGTCTTCAGGAAGGCGTTGAACGCCGCCGTCGACAGCATGTGGACTTCGTCGATGATGTAGACCTTGTAGCGTGCGCTCGACGGCGCGTAGCGCACGCTGTCGTTGATCTGGCGCACGTCGTCGACGCCGGTGTGGGAGGCGGCGTCCATCTCCAGTACGTCGATGTGCCGGCTTTCCATGATCGCCTGACAGTGAACGCCGAGCGATGGCATCTTCACCGTCGGCCCTTTGATCGAGCCGTCCGGCAGTTCGTAGTTCAGCGCCCGCGCCAGAATGCGCGCGGTGGTTGTCTTGCCGACCCCGCGCACGCCGGTCAGGATCCAGGCTTGCGGAATCCGTCCCGTCTCGAAGGCGTTGGAGACGGTGCGGACCAGCGCTTCCTGGCCGATCAGGTTGTCGAAGCTGGTGGGACGGTATTTTCGCGCCAGCACCCGATAGACGCCGCCGCCCGCCGCGTCCGCACCGCCGAGGTCGAAGCCGCGCTGATCGTCGGACGGGGGTGCGGGCATGTCGGCGTCGGTCATCGGGCGATCCGCAAGTGTCTCTGGTATGGTGGACCTGAAGCGCCGGCCTTGCGGAATGGTCCGGGGCCGCCCCGCCATCGATCCCGCCACAAATGGAGCGGCGCAGCGGCGGCACGCCCGACATGCGGCGCGCCCGAAAAGCAAGGTAGGAGACTGACGAGCGACCCGATCCGGACCTCGTTAGGGCTGCTTCCTTCCGGACCTGACCCGGTTGGCGAGAGGCTCGTCCACCGCCAATCTCCCGGGGCCTATTTGGGGCCAAAAGCAACGGAAAGCAAGCCACCCGGCGGCGCGGCCGAAACGGTTGTTTGCCGGGCCGCACTCTGCGACACTGGCTGACCATAGAGACTGTTCATGCCCGCCGCCTGGTCACTTCATCCGCAACTCGCCAACGACACCGCGCCGGTCGGCGACCTGCCGCTCTGCCGGGTGTTGCTGACCCGCGACGCCAATTATCCGTGGCTGGTGCTGGTTCCGCGCCGGGCGGACATCGTGGAAATCATCGATCTCGACGATAGCGACGCGGCGCGGCTCATGACCGAGATCGCCCATGTTTCGCGTGCGCTGCGGGCGGCGACCGGCTGCGACAAGCTCAACGTCGCCGCGCTCGGCAACATGGTGCCGCAACTGCACGTCCACGTCATCGCGCGCCGCCGGAACGACGCCGTATGGCCGCGCCCGATATGGGGCGTGGTTCCGGCCAAGCCTTACGCGGCGGACGAAATCGATACCTTCATCGCGGCGCTGCGGCGTCACCTCTGGCCTGAACAATCCGGCTCCGACTCATGACCACCGACAATCCTCCCTTTCCGCTCGGCCAGCCGGGTTTCGTCGCCAACGTGCTTGAACGCGCCGCGCACCTGCGCACCGACGACGCCAAGCTGATGGCGATGGAGACGCAGCGCGACGCCCAAGCCTATGTCGTCATCCGCGATTCGCTGGTGGTGGCGCGCGAGGGCGGCGGCGTGCGCGCGCTGCTCACCCTCGATGAGGCGCACAAATTCGGCGCCAATCCCGGCACTATCTTCCTGGGCTTGCGCGACGGCGCGCCGGTGTTCGGGATGGGCATCGCCGATGACGCCGCCGAAAAGCTGGTCAACCGGCCTGATGTCGCGGTGGCGGAACTGCGCGGCATGGCGATGCAGGGCGCGATCCCGCCGGGCGAACTGTCCGCCGTGGCGATGGCGAAATCCATGGTCAACTGGCATCGTCGCCACGGCTATTGCGCCAATTGCGGCGCCCGCACCCGCGCCACGCAGGGCGGCTGGCGGCGCGACTGCCCGAGTTGCAAGGCCGAGCACTTCCCGCGCACCGATCCGGTGGTCATCATGCTGGTCACCTCCGGCGACGACTGCCTGCTCGGCCGCCAGAAGCAGTTCGCGCCCGGCATGTGGTCGTGCCTTGCCGGCTTCGTCGAGGCGGCGGAAACCATCGAGGACGCGGTGCGGCGCGAGGTCATGGAGGAATCCGGCATCCGCTGCGACAACGTGCGCTATTACATGACGCAGCCGTGGCCTTATCCGTCGTCGCTGATGATCGGCTGCACCGCGCAGGCGTTGACGCGCGATATCATCATCGACCGCACCGAGCTGGAGGACGTGCGCTGGTTCCCGCGCGCCGAGGCCACGCAGATGCTGGCGCGGACGCATCCAGACGGCTTGAGCGGGCCGCACCCGTTCGCCATCGCCCATCATCTGGTGGGGCGCTGGCTGCAAGCCGGCGGCTGAACACCCCGGCGACCGAGGCCAGACATGACCGACGCCCCCGCGACATCCGACCGGCCGCTGGTTCTTTGCATCGGGATGCCGGTGCGCGACCTCGCCTTCCGCATCCAGGCGATTCCGCCACGCGGGGCCAAGGTGCCAGCCAGCGAGTTCAAGGAAATCGCCGGCGGCAACGCGCTCAACGCCGCGATCGGCATCGCACGGCTCGGCGGTCGCGCCTCGCTCACCGGCACGATGGGCGACGCTCGTGAGACCTCGGCGCGCATCATCTTCGACCAACTGGCGCTGGAAGGCATCGACAGCCGTCATCTCGTGCATTGCCCCGGACTGGTGACGCCGATTTCCGCCGTCATGATCGATCCGAGCGGCGAGCGCACCATCGTTACCTTCCGCGATCCCGCGCTGTGGCAGGCGCGGCTGCCGGACACCGACACGCTGCTCGAAGGTTGCAGCGCGGTGCTGATCGAGAGCCGCTGCGCTGCCTTCGCTACCGACCTGTGCGCCGAGGCGCACCGCAGGGGCATTGCCGTGGTGGTAGACGTCGACGGCGCGATGTCGCTGAGCGAGGGCCTGCTGGTCGCCTCCTCGCACCTGATCTTTTCCAGCGAGGCGCTGCGGCAGACCGCCGGAAGCGACGACCACGCCACGGCGCTGCGCACGGTGGCGGCGCTGACCCCCGCCTTCGTCGCCGCGACGCGCGGCCCGCAGGGCACCATATGGCTCGACGCCGATGGCGCGCTGCGCGAGACGGCGGCGTTCCCGGTCCACACCGTCGAGACGCTGGGAGCCGGCGACATCTTCCACGGCGCTTTTGCGGTGGCGATCACCGAGGGCCGCGACATCGAGGCGGCGCTGCGCTTCGCCTCGGCCGCCGCCGCGCTCAAATGCACCCGTTTTGGCGGCGCCTTCGCCTGCCCGCAACGCGCTGAGGTTGAAGCGTTTTTGGCCGAACGCCGGAATCGCGGATGAATCCGGGTCGAGACGGGGCTTGTCTGAGAAGAATTTCCTCTATATGAGGGCGATCCGGCTCACATATGGAAAAATCGTCTTCCCATGACAGACCCTGCCGCCCCCACCCCGGAACCCGGCCGCCGGCTCGACGCCATCGACCGCAAGATCCTTACCGTGCTTCAGGATGACGCCTCGCTGTCGGTGGCCGAGATCGGCGACCGCGTCGGGCTGTCCTCGACGCCGTGCTGGAAGCGCATCCAGCGGCTTGAGGCCGACGGCGTCATCACCCGCCGCGTCGCGCTGGTCGATCAGAACAAGATCGGCCTCGGCATCACCGTGTTCGTCTCGGTGGAGAGCGGCGACCATTCCGACGCCTGGCTGAAAAAATTCGCAGAGGCGGTCAGCGCCATGCCCGAGGTGATCGAGTTCTACCGCATGGCCGGCGACGTCGATTACATGCTGCGCGTCGTCACCGCCGACATGCAGAGCTACGACGTGTTCTACAAGAAGCTCATCAGCGCGGTGGCGCTGAAGAACGTCACCTCGCGCTTCGCCATGGAGAAGATCAAGTCGATCACCGCGCTGCCGGTGCCGCCGATGAGCGCGGCGTAAGGCCTGAGCACGCCGTCACCCTGAGGCGCGCCATACGTAGCGTGGAGCCTCGAAGGGCGACGGGTTGCGATCATCCTTCGAGGCTCGCTTCGTTCGCACCTCAGGACGACGCCGCTCCCGGCCCGCTACTGCCGCACCATGAACAGCGGGTCGGCGCTGTCGGGCACACGCCGCCATTGCGCGTTGTCGTCGGCCTCGAAATGCCACGCCTCGCCGCGCGCCGACATCAGCAGCATCTCGCCGCGCTCCAGCCGCCAAAGCGTCGGCGCGAAGGCGGCGACGGCGGCGTCGCAGTGCGGCTTGAGAAACACCGCGAAGTTGTCGCCGCCGGCCTCGGTGTTGGTCAGCGTCAGATTGCAGATCACCGTACCTGACCCGCGCACCATGACCCAGTTGCCGATCATCTGATCCATCGAGCGGGTCAGCGCCTGCGCCGCCGCCAGATTCTGCAACAGGTAGATGCCCTCGCCGGCCCGGCGGCCTTCGAGAATGCCGCTTTCGACTTCGGTGAGATCGATCACCGGTTGCCCGGCGGCGTCCTGCAAGCGGACGATATCGAGGCCCTTGACGCTCCACGCCACGATACCCTGTGTGAACGGCAGCGCCGCCGCACAACCGGGCTCAAGCTCCAGCTTCATGCCGCCCTGCGGCAGGGCGTCGGCCTTGAGCGTGACGACGCAGGTCTTGCCGCGCTCGGCGGTGGACAATTCCCACTGACCGATCATGCTTGTCTTGAGGCTGGCTGCGGTCTGCGCCCGCGCAGGCTGAGCGGCGGCGGCGAGCACCGCCGCAACCAGCGCCACGATCCCACACCACGCGGCCGCGCGCACTACCGGTCCTTCACCGGGGTTTCGGCGACCGGCGTCAGCGGCGGCTTGCTGGAGAACCACGCCTTGAGGTTGTCGACGACGAGTTGGTCCATGGCGTTGCGCGTGACCAGCGAGGCCGAGCCGACATGCGGCAGCAGCACGACGTTCTGCATCGCCTTGAGTTCATCGGGCACCTGCGGCTCCTTCGCGAACACGTCGAGCCCGGCGGCGAGGATGGTGCCGGACTTCAGCGCAGCGATCAGCGCCGGCTCGTCGATCACGGTGCCGCGCGCCAGATTGACGATGACGCCACGCGGCCCCAGTTCCTTCATCACCTCGGCGTTGATGAGGTTGGCGGTGGCCGCACCGCCCGGGGTGATAACGACAAGCGTATCCACCGCCTTGGCCATGTCCAGGAGCTTCGGGTAGTGCTGGTACGACACGCCGGCCGCCGGATTGCGCGAATGATAGACCACCGGCACCCTGGCCGCGTCCAGCCGCCGCGCGATCGCCTGCCCGATCCGGCCCATGCCGACCATGCCGACCTTGCGGTCGCGCAGCGAGCCGACGGTGAGCGGATAGTCCTGCGTGGTCCACAGCCCGGAGCGGACATAGCGGTCGGCCTTGACGAACTCGCGCAACGTGGCGATCAGGAGCCCGATCGCGGTGTCGGCGACTTCCTCGGTCAGCACGTCCGGGGTGTTGGTGACGACGATGCCGTGGTCGCGGGCGTAAGCAACATCGACATGGTCGTAGCCGACCCCGAAGCTCGCCACGATCTCCAGTTTCGGAAAGCGCGACAGTACCGCTTCGCCCGCCGGCCTGAGTCCGGTGATGGCGATGCCGCGAATACGCTGCACGACCTCCGGGGCCAGACGGTCGATATCTTCCAATGTCTCGCACTTGTGGCGCTCGAACCGCTCGGAAAACCCGTTCTCGACAACCGGCTTGGTCGGTCCGTAAATCACGAGGTCGATCTTGTCCGAGGCTCCGGTCGTCATCAGCTTTTCCTTTCGCGGCGCACGGGCGGCGCAGCCTGAATGCTCTACGCTATACCGCTTTTTCGTTTGCGATGAAAAGGACGGCCCCGCGCGGCGCAGGCCCGGTTCGCTAAAAGCCGATTGAACTCCGCCGCCAATTCTGGCCCATGGTGGCGGGACACATTCCTGATCGATCCGAGAGCCCCGTCCGATGACCGCAATCCGACCGCCCCGCGACTGGCACGACATCCACTGGCCCGACATCGCGCAAGGCGACGCGGCGCGCTGGATCGCGGTGCTGCCGCTGGCGGCGATCGAGCAGCACGGCCCGCATCTGCCGCTCGGCACCGACGCGATGATCGCGCAAGCCTATCTGGCGCGGGTCCGCGAGCTGTTGCCGGACGATTGCCCGGCGGTGTTCCTGCCGGTGCAGGCGGTCGGCGTCTCGACCGAGCACCTCGCCTTTCCCGGCACGCTGACGCTGCCGCCCGAGGTCGCGATCCGAAGCTGGACGGCGCTCGGCGACAGCATCGCGCGCGCCGGGTTGCGCAAACTGGTGATGGTGTCGAGCCACGGCGGCAACAGCGCGGCGATGACCCTGGTGGCGCAGGACCTGCGCGCCCGCCTCGGGATGCTGGCGGTCACCACGGCGTGGAGCCGATTCGGGGTGCCGGACGGAATATTCGGCACGGAGGAAATCCGCCATGGCGTCCACGGCGGCGCGGTCGAGACGGCAATCATGCTGGCAGCGCGGCCCGATCTGGTACGCATCGGCGGAATCGGGAATTTCACGCCGCGCACCGTGGCGATGGAGAGCACTTACCGCCGGCTCAGCGCTGCCCGCCCGGCCCCGTTCGCCTGGCAGGCGCAGGACCTGCACCCGAGCGGCGCGGCCGGTGACGCCACCGCCGCCAGCGCCGACAAGGGCCGGCAACTGATCGACCACGGCGCGCACGCGTTCTGCGAACTTCTGACCGATATCGACCGGTTCGATCCGGCCACCGCCTTCACCGACCGGGTCTGATACCCTTCGCTCCCATTTCCCGCCGCATCGGCTTGCGCCGTTCCCGTGCGACGAGGTCGCGCGCCTCTGGCGGTTACATCGCCGTCATAGGGCGATGGCAAGAACGCGTGTGGCTGGACTTCCACAGTTGCAATTGCGAATTACTTGCAATAAACTTTTTGAACCAACCTGAAACCGCACCGCCAGACCCACACCGGCGACGGCAATCCGCATCGAGACGACGGCAGCACCATGAAACCGGCCCTGATCCTCGCAACCCTGCTGGGCGCACATACCGGCGCGCTATGGATCGGCGCGGCGCGGGCGGCCGACCTGCCGCCGACGCCGGCGACGACCATCCTTGCCCCGAGCGAGCCGGACCCGGCGCGCTGGGAGATTCACGGCCAGACCACCTATCTGGGGCAGGGCTATCCTTCTTTCCCCGCGCTCTATTCCGGGCCGAACAGCCTGTCGCCGCAGGCGCAGGCGAAAGCCACCTGGACCGCCAGCCTGTTCCTCAATGCGCGGCTGTGGGAGGGCGGCGAGGTCTACTTCAATCCCGAACTGCTGCAAGGCTTCGGCCTCAGCGACACCAACGGCATCGCCGGATTTCCCAACGGCGAGGCGCAGAAATCCGACTTCCGCTATCCGCAATACAACACCTCGCGGCTGTTCCTGCGGCAGACCATCGGCTTCGGCGGCGAGCAGGAGACGCTCGACAGCGGCCCGATGCAGATGGCGGGCAAGGCCGACGTCTCGCGCCTCACCCTTCAGCTCGGCAAGTTCGCCGTGACCGACGTGTTCGACGGCAACGCCTACGCCAAGGACCCCCGCCGCGATTTCATGAACTGGGCGCTGTGGGCGCCGGGCGCGTTCGACTACGCCGCCGACAGGCTCGGCCTCACCTACGGCGCCACCGCCGAACTCAACCAGAAGCACTGGGCGCTGCGCACCGGCTATTTCCTGATAGACGCCGAAAGCAATTCCAACAACTTCGACATGCGGCTGTTTCGACGCGGCTCTTATGTGGTTGAGGTGGAAAGGCGCTATTCGCTATTCGGACAGCCCGGCAAGCTGCGCGCGCTGGGCTGGCTCAACAGCGCCTATTCCGGCAGCTATCGCGAGACGCTGGCCAATCCGGCGCTCAATCTCGACATCGCCCTGACCCGCGCCGGCCGCATCAAATACGGCTACGCCATCAATTTCGAACAGGCGCTGAGCGACGACATCGGCCTGTTCGGGCGCTGGAGCTGGAACGACGGCAAGACCGAGATCATGGCCTTCACCGACATCGACGCCAGCCTGGCGCTCGGCGCGTCGATCAAGGGCACGCGCTGGGGTCGTCCCGACGACGTGATCGGCATCGGCGGCGCGGTCAACGCGCTGTCGCGGGACCATCGCGATTTCATCGCCGCCGGCGGGCTCGGCATTCAGATCGGCGACGGCGCGCTGAATTATCGGCACGAGCGGATTCTGGAAGCCTATTACGCCATCGCGCTCAACAAGTGGCTGACGTTGACCGCCGACTATCAGTTCATCGTCAACCCGGCCTACAACGCCGATCGCGGCCCGGTCTCGGTCTTCTCGGGACGCCTGCACGGCGCGTTCTGAAGCCGGTTCGGCGCTACAGCGCCGGCGCGAAAGTTTCCGCACGCGCCTCCGCCCATGCCTCGGCGAAGCGCGGATTGTCGGTGCCCTCCAGCAATTCGCCCGGCCGCAGGTGCGGGTAGAGCCGCGCGAACGAGGTGACCTGCGTGCTGGTCAGCCGGTGCGACAGATGCACCGGCCGGATCTCGCGCGGATGCGTCAGCCCGGCGGCGGCGATCAATTCCGACAGCGCGTGCAGCGTCGCGTCGTGATAGTTGCAGACCCGCTCCAGCTTGTGCGGCACCACCAGCGCGCGGTTGCGGGTCGGATCCTGGGTCGCGACGCCGGTCGGGCAGCGGTCGGTGTGGCAACTCAACGACTGGATGCAGCCGAGCGCGAACATGAAGCCGCGCGCCGAATTGCACCAGTCGGCGCCGAGCGCCATCGCCCGCGCGATGTCGAAGGCGGTGGCGATCTTGCCGGCGGCGCCGATTCGGATGCGGTCGCGGATGTTCAGCCCGACCAGCGCGTTGTGGACGAAATTGACGCCCTCGCGCATCGGCATCCCGAGGTGATCCATGAATTCCAGCGGCGCGGCCCCGGTGCCGCCTTCCTTGCCGTCGACCACGATGAAATCCGGATAGATGCCGGTTTGCAGCATCGCCTTGCAGATCGCCAGAAACTCCCAGCGATGGCCGATGCACAGCTTGAAGCCGGCCGGCTTGCCGCCGGAGAGTCGGCGCATCTCGCCGATGAACATCATCATTTCCAGCGGCGTGGTGAACGCCGAATGGGCGGCGGGCGAGATGCAGTCCTCGCCCATCGCCACGCCGCGAATCCGCGAAATCTCCTCGGAAATCTTGGCGGCGGGCAGCACGCCGCCGTGGCCGGGCTTGGCGCCCTGGCTGATTTTCAATTCCACCATCTTGATCTGGTCGAGCGCCGCGAGCCGCGCGAAAGCCTCCGGGTTGAACGAGCCGTCGCGGTTGCGGCAGCTGAAATAGCCGGAGCCGATCTCCCAGATCAGGTCGCCGCCGTTCTCCTGATGATAGGGGCTGACGCCGCCCTCGCCGGTGTCATGGGCGAAGCCGCCCTTTTTCGCGCCGGCGTTCAGCGCGCGGATGGCGTTGGGGCTGAGCGCGCCGAAACTCATCGCCGAGATGTTGAACACCGAGGCCGAATAGGGTTTCGCGCAGTCCGGCCCACCGATGGTAATGCGGAATTTCTCGGTGGCGCGCGGCTTCGGCGCGATGGAATGGTGCATCCACTCGTAGCCGTCGGCGTAGACGTTCTCCTGGGTGCCGAACGGCCGCTTGTCGAGCGCGATCTTGGCGCGCTGATAGACCACCGCGCGGGTATCGCGGCTGAACGGCACGCCGTCCTTCTCGCTCTCGAAGAAATACTGGCGCATCTCGGGGCGGATTTGCTCCAGCAGAAACCGCAGGTGCGCCGAGATCGGGTAGTTGCGCAGCACCGCATGATCCTTCTGCGTCAGGTCGCGCAAGCCCAGCAGCGTCAGGCCGCCGAAGATCAGAACCGGGATGGCCACGAGATTCACGATCGCGGGATCGGCCAGCGCCAGCCCGATCAGCAGCAGGGTGACCACACCGCAGATCGTCAGCACGATGAAGCGCGGCGCGAACGGAAGCATCAGGGTCTGCATCAGATCCTCCGGGGGGCGGCGGCACGGTGCGGCCGACGCCGGCGGCATCTTCCGGGTAACGCCCGGCGACGACAACCTCGATGGCGGCGTTAACCACCGTTGTCCGCCGGCCGATACGGCGTGGACGATGGATCGCCGCCGCGCCATCCGGTAAACTGGCGCGCCGGCCGAACCGCCCGGCCCGCGCCCTCTCGCCAAGCCGCCGCCGTTTCATGCGAAGCCTTCAGGACCTCCGGCGCTCGAAGCCGGCTTTCTATCCCGATCACGCGATCCATGCCGAATTCGCCTGCGAACGCCTCGGGCTGCGGTTCGAGCCGCTCGACGGCGACACCGGGCTGGTGTTCCGGGTCGCCTCCGCCGCCGCCAGCCATTGCTTCGGCGGCGGCCGCTGCTCGGCCTATCCGCAGAACGACTCAACCGCCGCAACGCTCGCCAACGACAAATACTTCACCGCGCGCATCCTCGACCGCGCCGGCCTCGCCACGCTGTCCGGCCAGTATTTCTTTCTGCACGCGCGCTACCGGGCGCACCGGCCTCCGGGCCATGAACGCACTGACGCGATTGCGTATTTCGCAGACCTCGGCGGGCGCGCCTTCGCCAAGCCGCTGAACGGCTCGCGCGGCGATTTCGCCCGGCCGCTCGACGACGCCGACGCGCTGGCCGCCTACATGGACGAAGTCGCGGCGTTCTACGACGCGATCCTGATCCAGCCGATCGTGCGCGGCGACGAATACCGGATCTTCCTGCTCGACACAGATATGGTCTATGTCGCGCGCAAGTCTCCGCCCTACGTCACCGGCGACGGCGTGCGCACGCTGCGCGCGCTGATCGCCAACCACGACCGCGCGCTGGACGCGCACGGCCTGTCGGGCGGCGGCGCGGCACTCGATAGCGAAAGCAGCGGGGACCGTATTCC